>QJWJ01000500.1 GCA_003235365.1 Deltaproteobacteria bacterium | reverse complement strand
CAGCGAGCTTTCGTACGCCGCGACCGTATCACTCGTCAACGGCGCGGCGATCGATGAGCCTGACGGGCTCGACGTACGCCTGGCAGACCAACGGCGACCCGCATTGGCGTCCGCTGGTGGCACCACGGTCGTCGCCTGGGAGGAGTACGGCGATGCGTTGGATTCGGGGGGCGCTACGAGTTCTCCGGCTAGCTCCGTGTTTGCCCTCGGCTCCGTCAGCAGACCGGACATTGCCATGCGCCTGTCGCCGCTGGAGGTGCTGTGCACTGTTGCGGAACCCTGCGACCTCGGTGAAGGGCACTGTGAATCCGACGACCAATGTGCAGGCGACTTGAAGTGCGGCTGGCACAACGGCGGTGAGTTCGGCAAGCGCAGTTCGCTCAACGTGTGCATCCCCTGCGGCAATGGAATCGTCGAGACGGGGGAGCAATGCGACGAAGGCATGCAGACCACGACGTGTAACGCAAACTGCACGTTGCCGTTCTGCGGCGATGGGGTCTTGGCGGAGGTGGGGGAGCAGTGTGAGCCCGGGGCGCCCGGTTTGGACACGCCGATGTGCACGATGGACTGCATGGATTCGTCGTGCGGGGACGGCTACATCAACCTCGCGGCTGGCGAGGAGTGTGAACCGGCAACCGCGGGGCAAAACGACGCCGACTGCGACTCGGACTGCACGTTGCCCGTTTGCGGCGACGATCTGATCAACTTCGCCGCTGGCGAGGTTTGCGAGCTGGCGAATCCAGACTGCGCGCCCGATTGCAGTGAGCTGCTTCCGGAGGATTGTGGGGGGATTGGTTGTCCCACGCTAGCATCGTCGTTTTCTGGGACGACCACTGACAACGAAATACACGTCTTCCTCCGTTTGACCAACACGTCGTCGTCCAGCAGCCTCAATCTCAGCGGGTTCAAGGTCAGGTACTGGCTGACGGATTCGTCGACCGTCGGGTGGGAACTGAGCCATTGGGGCAACACGTCGTACGCGATCGAGCAGCAAATGACGGTGGTGACGCTGCCGTCAGCGTTGCCCGGAGCAAACAAATACGTCGAGATCCCGCTCGAGAACACGCTGGCGGCCGGTGCCAGCACACCGGGGCTCGACTTCAGTTTTCATCACGTAGGTTGGCTGCCGACAAACGATTCGAACGACTACTCGTATCAAGCGAGTAGTACGTTCATCGATAACCCGAAGATCACGCTGTACTATCAGGGCAATCTAGCGTGGGGCGTCGAGCCCGGGGGAACCTCAGCTTCGTGCGGCAACGGCGTCGTTGAAGGGACGGAGCAATGCGATACGGGGGGCTCGTCCGCGACGTGCGACGCGGATTGCACCACTCCAGCCTGTGGCGACGGCGTCGTGAACGCTCAGGCTGGTGAGAACTGTGACCCCGGCAACGACCCGCAATGCCTGCCCGATTGCAGCGGTGTGGTGTGCTCGAACCCGAGCCAATGCCTGCATGTGATGTACGACAACTACAGCGACGACAGCTTGTACGATCAACAAGTCAAGGTCGCTTTCGATATCGTCAACAATGGTGCCGCGGCGATCGACCTGAATCAACTGACGCTTCGCTACTGGATCAAGTACGAGTCTGCTGGTGGTGGCGGATACATCGGCGAGTGTGACTGGGCCGCGCTCGGGTGCTCGATCATTCGGCCATTGGTGTCGTTCAGCAACGTGTCGCCTGCGAAACCCAACGCGGATCGCGTTTGGCAGTTTGGATTTCAGAACGCCGGTCTGTTGTCTCCCGGGCAGAGTACCGGTTTGATCAAGATTCACTTTCAGAACAACTGGTGGAACAACATGAACGACACCAACGACTATTCTTACCAAACGGTTGGTGGTTTCGTGGTGACGACCACCATCACGGCCTATCTCAACGGCAATCTGGTGTGGGGGCAGGAACCATGAGTCGCCCACTCGTGTCACTGTCGCGCACGGCGATGCTGGCGTGGGTCCTGATTGGTCTGAGCGCCGTCGCAGGGTGTGGTAGCAGAGCGGAGGCGCTAGATCGCACAGCGAACCACCACGGTGCATCGGATACGAAGCCCTTCGACGAAGCAGGTACCGATGGGCCGGCTTCCGAAGCGGCAAACGGGAAAGCGTCGACAGTGCCGTCGGGCCGTTCACCCAACGGCGCTTCCGCTGCAGATGGAGATGGGGTGGCCGAGGCCGACGACGATGGCCGCGATGAACCGCGAAGCGCTGATACCGTCGATCCGACGATAGCCTTGTCGAAGAAGCCAACCATCAACCCGCTCGACGTCGATGAACTGCTGCCGCGTTGCGCGGCGCCGTTGGATGCCGAGTTCGGTTACCCCACGTATGGAACCGAGGCGGTGCGATTGCACTGGAAGCCCGAAACCGGGGAATGCAAGTTTACGTCGGGTGACGGAACGCCGGCGGGGTGGTCCGGCATCCTCACTCTGCGGCACCACGGTGACGATATCTTCCTTTCCGGGATTGGCCGCTGGCGGTACCTCGCTCCCTTCGATCTCGATCTCGACGACTTGCCAGAGGCGCGGACCCTCACGTTCTACCCCTACCTCGACGATTGGCAGTTCGTCATCGACGTGCGCTACGCAGGACAGACGGTCACGATCGAGCGCTTCGAGTACATCGACGGCGAGCCACCGAAAGACTATGGCGTTCCAGATCGGACGTCGAACGAGGCCCGCAATGCAGGGTCGACGCTCGTCGAGTGCGGCTCGCTTCACGGCAGCGACAGCGAGCAAGCGGACGGGCAGGGCGCCGAGTCAGCGCAGGCAAACCGTCGGTCTGCTGAGAGCGAGGTGTTACCATGAGCAGAGTCAAGACTGACCGGTACCCCGCTTTGGCCTGCGGACTATTGCTGGTCGCGGCGTGCGAAGTGCAGCCGGGCGAAGAGTACAGCGATGGCCGACTGGGCACGCACCACCAGGCTGTGTGCATGGTGGCGCCGCCACCTCCCCCGGTATGCACCGCCGGCGAGGTGTTGATCCCGTACCCGCCGGGAACAGACATCGGTGATGTGACGCTCTTGTCGACCGACTTGATGGAGCTGCGGGATATCACCGTTCCGGGCACGGTCGTCAATTTGGGGCTCGGCGACACGGTCGTGTTTTCGGGCGCGACGATTGGCAACATCTACAGTCGCGCGTTGGTCGATCTGCGTTCTGGAGCGGTGGTTACTGGCTTCATCAACACGACGACGGACATCGTCGTTCAAGGCAGCGCGTCGGTGGGCGGTCCGGTGAACCCCAACTACCAGTTCGATCCCGAGCAGACGGTCAGCTTGTGTTTCCCCGAGCCGCCCGACATCGACCAGTCGCCCAACATCTACATCGACGTAGGCGTGACGGCGACGTATCAGCCGGGCACTTACAACGAAATGCAACTGCGCAACTTCGCGACGATCGTGCTGTTGCCAGGTGTGTACTGGGTGGACGTACTGTGGCTCGAGGCGAACGCCCAGATCCAGATCGACACGAGCGGTTGTTCGTCGAACTGCGGCGTCGTGCTGAATGTGCGCTCGGAGATCTACCCGGCTCTGCGTGGCGGCGTGCAGCCGCCGAATAGCGACTTCCTCATCAACTATCGGGGCACCTTGCCTGTCCTGATCAACACGGCCTTCGACGGCTTTTTCGTCGGTATGGACGCCGAATTGAGACTCAACAACAATCAGCCCCATGCCGGAGCGTTCTTCGCGCGGCAGCTGTACGTCGACGCCGGTCAGACCATCATTGGGCGGCCTTTCCCGTTTGCATTGTTCGACTCACTCGAACCCTGACCGATTCCTTGCGGTTGGTCACCTCAATCCAAAACCCACTACGATGAGCAAACTCCTTCAATCGATTCTGCGCGGCCTGACCGGGCGCGGGCTTGGTTCTTCGATGGTCCGCGTCGCATCGCTCCTGGCGTTGGCGTTCGCACCAGCGTGTAGCAACGGCGAGGACGTGGAGCGCCCTTCCGCGAGTGCTGGTGACGCCAGCGTCGACGCGGACGCCGGAGCCGGCACTGAGAAGGAGCCCGGTCACTATTTCATCGGTGGGGAAGTGGAGGGTCTCACGGGTTCGGTTTCGTTGCAGTTGGCCGATGAACAGCTGCAGCTCACCAAGAACGGCGCCTTCCGTTTCGATTCGACTCTGTCCGATGGGGCCGCCTATTCCGTCGAGGTAGCGGCGCAGCCGGACGATGAGTTCTGCGTGGTCAGTCGCGGATCTGGCAAGATCGCCGGCAAAGACGTCGAGAACGTTCGGGTCGTATGCGAGCCGGGCAATCCAGGGATTACCGGTATCGAGCTGAGCACCGGTGAGCTCTCGCCTGGCTTCTCTCCGGAGGTTACCCGCTATCGCGTGGACGTGCCGCTATGGGTTGAACACCTCACGCTCGAGCCCGCGCTGGCGGATAGCGACGTCGACGTGACGATTGGGGATAGCGAGTATCATGGGCAGCCACTGCCGTTCGATTTGATGCTTGGGCAGAACACGTTGGAGGTGCGAGCGGTTTCAGAGATGGGGGAGCAGCGGCGGTACACACTCGACATCCACCGCGCGATGCGGGTAGTGGAAGACGCCTACGGCAAAGCCACGGTGCCTGCCAAAACCGCCACCCTCGGCTTTTCGGCGGCGCTCGACAGAAGCCGCACGGCGCTTGGAGCACCTGGCCATCCGAGTGCCGCGCAGGGGCTCAACGGCGACGAGGCCAACGAGGACGCGCTGGCGAGCGGAGCTGCCTACGTGTTCGAGCGCGGGGAAACTGGCTGGCGTCAAGAGGCGTTCATCAAGGCAAGCAACGCGGCCCCGGACGACCTGTTTGGTTACGCGGTGTCCCTCGTTGGAGACCTGCTTGCCGTCGGGGCCCCCGAAGAGGACAGTGATGCGACGGGCGTCGACGGTGACGCCGCAAACGATGCCATGCCAGGATGTGGTGCAGTCTACCTGTTCGAGTTCGACGGCAAACGCTGGACAGAGGTTGCCTACCTCAAGCCGTCCCAACCGGCGGTCGCGGCGAACTTCGGTCATAGCGTCGCCATTCAAAGGGACGGTGCGCTCGCGGGCAAACGCATCGTCGTCGGGGCGTATCACGACCCGAGCAGCGCCGTTGGAGTCAACCCGGCGAAGCACGACGACGCTGCGCCGTCGAGTGGCGCGGTGTACGTGTTCGAACTTCGCGATGGCGGCTGGCAACAAACGGCGATGCTCAAAGCGTCAAACACCGACCCCGGCGACAGTTTTGGAGCGAGCGTCGACATCAGTCGTAATACGCTCGTCGTCGGCGCGATCGGCGAGCAAAGTGCGGCCACCGGCATGGATGGAGATCAGACCAGCGATGAAGGGTTCTTCAGTGGCGCGGCGTACCTGTTCGAATACGACGAGGACGGGGACGCCTGGGCACAGATCCACTACCTGAAGGCGTCCAACTCCGCGAAGCGCTACTGGTTCGGCAACGCGGTGTCGATCGATGACGACACGCTCGCTGTCGCGGCCTTCGCCGAGCTGTCGTCGTCATCGGGCATTGACGGCGAGCAAGACGACCAATCCGCCGAGGAAGCTGGGGCTGTTTACATCTTCGACCGCGACGAGGAGGGGGCGTGGTCGCAGACCGCGTACCTGAAAGCCTCGAACTCCGAGGCCGGGGATCGTTTTGGCGGGTCGTTGGTGCTTCGCGACAACGCTCTGGCGGTTGGCGCGCCACTGGAGGACAGCAAGCAGGCCGGCGTGGATGCGTCGCAAAACGACAACGAAGCACTCGGCGCGGGGGCTGTTTACGTCTTCTTCCGGAACGACGGGGTCTGGTCGCAACAGGTGTACGTCAAACCGTCCCAACCCGATCCGGGGGACAACTTTGGCGACTCCATCGGTTTCGACGGCGTGACTCTGGCTGTCGGTACCCCCTACGAAGACAGCGCGCTGGGAGGCGTCGCCGACAAAGGGGGGCCCAACAACGCCGCCGTGGCTTCCGGTGCCGTCTATTGGTTTCGCTGAGGGCGCAAGGGTTCTACCCGGCGTCGCCAGCATCGGTCGAAGCGTCGTCGGTCGAAGCGTCGTCAGTCGAAGCGTTGTCGTGGGGGGCCGCGGCGTCCCGATCGCACGAAAGACCGACGCTGTCGCCGTCGCGGGGCGTGCACACGCCGAGGCTCTCCGTGATGGATTCGAGGGAAGCCGAGCCAAACCTGCTGCAGAACAGGTCTGGGTTGGCACAATCGGCGTCGCAATCACACAGTAGTGAGCAGAAGCCGACGTCGCCCACATTGCCGTTGGACTCTTCCGGGAAGCGGCACAGGCCTCGACGCTGATCGTCCCGCTGACCCACGTCGTTGCAGTCGGCGATGTCTCCCAAGACGCAGCGATTCGAGCAGAACGAGGCGCCGTCCACTTCGACGCAGATCCCGGCGCACGGCGGCGTTGCCGAGTTGGGGTCGCAAGGGGCACCGGTGGCTCCGCCCGATGGAGCCTTCTTCGTGCAAGCGCCGGTTCTCGGATTGCAGATCCCCCAGGCGCACTGCTCGTCGCTGGTGCACAGAG
This sequence comes from Deltaproteobacteria bacterium, assembly GCA_003235365.1. Lineage (GTDB taxonomy): Bacteria > Myxococcota_A > Polyangia > Polyangiales > Polyangiaceae > SZUA-265. Next base: position 14,733 of record QJWJ01000500.1, on the reverse strand, counting down.
GGCGACACACGCCCTCGTCGGGGGCCAGATCGACAGGCTCGGCCGTGCGAGCGTTGCCGTCCTCCTCGGCGTCGGCGAGTGCGGCACAGACGACGTCGGTTCGTTCGTGGCACTTGCCCTCTGGCCCTGCGCCGATCTCGCACCGCTCGAGGCAATGGGCTCGGTCGTCCTGGTGGTCCGACGTGTCGCGGTCGTCGGTGACCACGCACAGCGAAGCAGGGTCTGTCGTTTCGCACACCCCAGGTTCCTGTTCACACCGCAAACTGCAGGTGCCACCCGGGGCAGTGCCGTCCAGAAAGCGGGCATCGTCATCGAGGCACAGCTCCCGAGTGCCGCACTGCTGGTCGGTCGCGCACTTTCGACCGACGCGCCAGCTCACGCATTCGCACGCGCCCCAGGTCTCGGAATTCGAACACGCCTGAACTCCGTCGCAGTCGCGGGTTTCATCGACGCAGTCACGGATCTGACCGGCCTTGCAGACCGGCGTCGCCTCGGACGAGACGGGGTCGGAAGGCTGACAGGCACAGACCGTCAGGCTCGTGATGACGGCGCGGCACCAATCGCGTCGGGCCTTCAAACGGGGCGGGATCACCGAAAGGGGCAAGGAGGGCGCGCGGGAGTCCTGCCGGTGACCACCACCGGCAAAGTGTCTGACCCTTTCACGTTCACCCCGCGAATTCCAGCTGATTGACATCTCCCAATGGTCGAACCCGCGACGACGCGAGTTGCTCCAAAAAAACCTGCGGCAAGCGGAAATCAACGACGCTCCGAGTGGGCGTTCCCAGCGACCGGGCTGCGCCTGGGACTCACGGCGCACGCCCGCGCGAATGATGGGTCGCTCCGCGAGGTTGCTGATGCGGAAACCCGATCGGGAAAGACGGTGGGGACTGTCGTAGCGGATTCATCGCGAAGAGAGAGTGGAGAGCCCTCCCGGGGGGGCGCAGGCGGTGCAGGAACGGAGGAGGACGGGACCAGCAGTCGGCCAGGAATCGGTGAAACAGTTGCGGTGCCACGGAATCAATCCGGCGGCACCACCCTTTGGGATCGCGTCCAGGTGCAGGCTGTGAGTTTTCCGTCTGGTCGACGACGAATGGGAGCTTGCTTTCGGAACTGGAGCACATACCACCTCTCGATGGTTAGCTATCGCTACCGGTTGCGCATGCTCGCTCCGGTCCTGGCCGCCTCTCTTGGCGCCCCGACGTTGTCCGCACGCCCCAACGGCTTCGCTTCCGAATGTGGGGGCTGTCATTACGGGCAGCTCGACAGCGGGGGAATGACACCGACGCCCGAAGTGACCGCCGTGGCTGCTGCGTCGCGCGTCGAGGCAGGGGAGCAGGTGGAGATCACCGTCAACGTGCGCAGCATGTGGCCGGACGCGCGCGTCGCGGGCTTTCTGATCATGGGTGAGGAGGGCGCGGGGGCCTTCGTGCCCGCAGAAGAAGGGACGGGCAACGTCGGCATTGCTGAAGGGGAAATGCTCAGCCATACGATCGGGCACACGGCGGCTCGGGAGCTCATCGACGGTACGGCGACGTTCCGAGCGACCTGGACGGCACCGACGGCCCCAGCGGGCTACGCGTTCGACGTGTACGCCGTCACCAGCGACGATGGTGACGGTATGGACGACCCGGACGTCAGCGAGGAGATCAACGATTCGATGGGCAAGTTCGAGCTCCAGATAGGAGTCGGCTGTGACTTGGTCACCTACTTCTTTGACGGCGATGGGGACGGCTATGGCGGGCAGGACGAGCGGGCGGGTTGTGAGCCGCCGCCGGGCTACGTTGCCCAAGGGGGTGACTGTCGCGACGACGATCCGGCGGTGAACCCGGGCGCCGTCGAGCTGTGTAGTTTCGTCGACGAAGATTGTGACGGCGAAGCGATGGCGCCGCTCACCTTCTATCGTGACATCGACGGTGATGGTTATGGTGAGGTGAGCGACATTCGCGTGGATACGTGCACGCTCCCGGACGGCTACGCGGAGCAGGCCGGCGACTGCGAGCCCAACGACCCAACCATTCACCCCGGAGCCATCGACGTCGTGGGCAACGCCCTGGACGACGACTGTGACGGCACCACGGACGAGTCCTCATCGCCCGACGTCGCAGAGCCGCTTGGTGGCCCCGCGGTGCCCACAACAATGCCTGCGGGGAGCCCCTCCTCGGGAGGATTGGACCCGGCCACGGGAGACACGGCGCCCGTGACGACGGTGGCGCCCGTGATGACGGTGGCCCCCGTCGTCGATGGGCTGGGACCAACGGATGATGGATCAGCCGAGGCGGCGTGCAGCGTGACGTACCGTCGTCGTTCGGGCGTTGGTTCTTGGGCGGGGCTGGCGCTGTGTTGCGCCGTGTTCGTTCGACGCCGCGCCGGTGCCTGGGGACCCCGCGCTGCCGCGCAATGCAACTCGTCGCCTTCTCATCGGTGCAATCATGCATTCGGTGTACCTCCCGAGAACCACGCGGGCACCGGTCCCTGATTCGAGGTGATGGATGGCCAAGGGAAGGGCCCAGAACGCAAAGGCTTCGAAGAAGAGCAAACAACAGAACGCACGCCGTGCACGACACGAGCACCAGGCGCTCGAGTCGCTCGCACAGAAGCGCCGTCCCTTCGAGCCACTGCTGAAGCAGGTCGTGGCGGCAGTCCTTCACGCCCACGCGCCCGCGCCGGGGGGCAGCAGCTCGTCAAGCTCGGTGAGTGTCGACGAACCGCCGTCTGGCCCTCCACCCGTCGAATGGGTCGAGGTCGGCAGTGGCCTCGGCCAACTGCGCGCGTTGTTGCCGCCCGACGTTCGAGGACGGGTGACTCACACGGAACTGTCGGCCTCCCTCGTTCGAGGCCTGGTCGAGAAGCATCCCGATGCGCGCGCGGTCGTCGCCGACGTGTCGCGGTTGCCTTTCGACACACAGAGCGTGGATGCGGTGCTGGGTCTTTGCGTGTTCGACTCGTTTCCGGACCCTGCCAAGGCCTGTACCGAGATCGCGCGAGTGCTGCGCGACGGTGGGCGATTCATTCATTTTCTGGATGCAGCCACCAACATCGAGCCAGTGTTCGTTCAGTTGGTTCGCGCTGGGCACTTGCCACTTCCGAACTTCTTCGCGGACATCGCCCTGCGCCGTCCCGATCTCGTCGATGGGCGGATTGCGCACTTGGTTCAGCCTTACCACGACGTGCTCAGTGTTCCGCTTTCGCAGTTCCTGGCCATCACGGAAATGTTGAAGCGTGCCGGGCATCGATTGGCGGCAATGTTCGAGCGGTATGTCGCTCCGTTTTCCCAGCGGCCTTTCGATCCGCTCGTCGCGGCGCGTGCCTTCGTGCGGCTGACCAGCGATCCGGCAGTCGGGCGTCCGTTGAATCAGGCGCTGATGAGTCTGTTCACCACGCTCCAGCAGCCGCCCTACTCGGAACTCGTGCCGTTTGATTTGCGCGCGCACTCGTCTTTGGGGTACTTCAAGGCCTTGCTCGAGCACTACTTCGGGCCCGCCTTCGGTTTCGAGCTCCAGCTTTCAGACATCGTGTACGCCCGCGCCTACGAAGCGGACGAGCCGGATCCGATGCGCGCCCGGGTTCGTCGCGTGGGCATCGGGCAGAACAGTACGCATTGGCCGGCGCCCGAGGGAATACCCGCTCAAACCCTCGACCCGGAGCTGCCGAGCCCGGAGTCTGCTGGGGCAACGATCGAAACGCACGTGCTGCGCGAAGCGGCGATCTACTGCCTCGTGTCAGAAAGGAAGCGCAACGTCGCGCCTCCCACGTGAGCGCTCGAATTTCGAATCAGCGTCGGTACGTGCTGCGAGCGAGCGATGCGGCAAGGGGCGTGCCAGATGCGACGGCATCTGGCGCAAGTGGCGCGAAATGAGCTTCGCGCTTCGCGAGAAGATTTGTCGTCGTTGACCGGGCAAGAGCACGTCGCTGGACGTGCTGCCGGTGCGCGTGACTGTTACCATGGACGGGTGTGTGGCGAACGTTCAGACCTTTGCGAAACACCGTTCACCAACAGGCGGCAACGTCTTGGAAGCCTGATACCGGTCCCCTGGAACCGCGATTTCTTGAAAGATCGCCGCGGCCCCCAATTGGGTGCGGGCCGCAGCAATGCTACGAAACGCCTCGGCTTGTTCCAGGGGACCTTCTGCGTCATTCGTTCGAGGATCTTCAGTTCCTCGATACTGGCGCTGAGCGTGATGGCGTGTAGTGGTGAGCCGAAGCCCACGGCACCTTGCACTCAGACCGAGTCGGGCAAGCTCGTTTGCGGCGACTTTGGCAACGCACTGGGGACGACGGAGTCGGTTGTCATCACTGGTCGTCTCGTCCGAGAGGAGTCGGGCTTCGACCCCATGGCGACGACGCCGAACGACGACCTGACTCAAGACGAGATCAAAGAGCAGCGAGTCGAGCTTCGCGTTTTCGGCGACCATGGTGAACGTGTTGGCAGCTTCTCTGCCGAGACGGACGTGGAAGGCTGGATATCTGAGCGGATCGACTTGACCCATTTCGATTTGGATCCGGGTGAGTACCGCGTGGATGTCTACAGTGGAAGGTACTGGGCAGCCAGCGTGCGTGCGCGTCTGCTCGAGCCGGACTATCGCGGGTTGGTCGTCGTGTCCGACATCGACTTGACCTACCTCGACACGGACTTTCAGAACGCCGACGCGATCATCGATCTGCTCGATCAGAGCGCCGAGGATCGCCAGCCACTGCCCGCGATGGACCTCATCTACCCCGCGCTGCGCGTCGGTGACGGCGGCGAGGCGCAGCGGCCGATTACCTTCTTGTCGGGTAGCCCCGTCTTCTTTCGTCGCGTGCTCGAGGCGCGGATGGGTATCGACGGCATCGATCAGGATGGCATCATTCTCAAACCGCTCAAGCTGTTGTTGCTCCACGAGCTGCTTTCGGGTACCGGGATAACAGGCATCGTGGCGGACCTGTTTGGCAGTGGCTCCACGCTGACGACGGATCAGGTGGGTTACAAGTTGGCGGCCGCTTTCGCCCAACAACTGAATCTACCAGCGAGCGCGCAACTGCTGCTGTTGGGTGACGACTCGGAGACCGATCACGTCGTTTACAATTTGCTGCACCGCACCCTCGCTGGCGAGCTCGCCACCGATGAGCTGCTGGACGAGCTGGATGACATCGACGTCGACGACCAATGGGCGGATGCGATCGAGATCCTCGCTCCTCTTGCCACGAACCTACGCGCTCCACCTCGTTCACCCATTGCCGGGATCTACATCAATCGCACCGACGTTCCGAACACGGAACTTCCCGTCGGGCAATGGTTACTTGCCGACCTCATGACCCATCACGATGGGGCCTGGCCTCTGGCGCAGAGCTTGGAAGACAACGGGTGGATTTCGAAACGGGCGGCGCAGCAAGTCCAAGCACGGCTGCAGGTCGATTCGGAAAGTTCCGGCGGTGACGCCTCGGACCCGACACTCGACGGCGGTGGCCGCGGCGGAGATTGAGGGTCGGCTACCAGCCTGAGTTGTCGTGTCGTGCGTCCCATGCGACACTGAGGGCGATGCGTGGCGTGACATCGAAGGGGGAAGACCCGTTGGGTTCGCTGTTGCGGCGCTCGTTCGTGCGCTCGAGTCGGCGGGTGCTGGCCGCGTCGGCGCTGTCCACGCTGGGCTGTTCCGTCAATGCCGGCGATGGCGGGGACCCGGGCGACGCGATGGACGTCGTGGGTGAATCGGCGTCTGCCGAGTTCGCGCCGCTGTCATTCAAGCCGAGCTGTGACGAAGCGGGTTGGCATCCGTTGCGCGCTCTGGCGCCGTCAATTTCGCCCAACCACCTGGCTTGGCGGCAAGGCATTACGACTCGCGACCAAGTCGGGGTGCGTTGTGAAGGAGCGGAGGATCCGCGGGTGTGTGAAGCCGCCGTGCGTTCGGCGAACGTGCACGACCCCCCCGTCGGTTGGAACGTGCTCTCGACGACCGGGGGCGAAGTCGAGGTGTGGCAGGGTGAGGAGAGGATCCGCGCGCTGCTCGGCCAGATCGACACGGCCGACGAAGCGCTCATGCTGGCAGCCGTTCACGGCTACGTTTTTCACTGCTACGGCCCTCCCAACGACGCCGAGCCGGATGCGGTTCAGCTCAACACGTTCGCCCAGCCCGGCGGGTGGGAGCTTTGGCTCAATCCGTCCTTCGACGGCTGTGGGACCATCCATCGCTACCGATTGTTCGTCAGCAGCACAGGGGAGCTGACGCAGCTCTCCCGGGACACCCGAAGCACTCCGTGCCCACAGGAGTTCGTCGGTCGTCGTTCGCCAATGCCGGACGTGCCCGCGCCGCGCCGCTACGCCGGCAATCCGGTAGGCAATCGGTTGGCCGTAGACGCGAGAAACGAAGCGGCATCCGTCGGTGCGTTCGAGCTGTTGGCAAAGGACTTGGCTCGTCACGGCGCGCCGCTCGCACTGCGCCGTCGCGCGCTCGACGCCGCAGACGACGAAGCCCGGCACGCTCGAGTCACGGCGGCGTTGGCCCGACGTTTCGACGGAGACGTCCAGGCCCCAACCCTGGGGCGGGCCCCCACGCGCAGTCTCGCCGACGTGACGTTGGACAACGCTGTCGAGGGGTGCGTCGGAGAGACCTTCTCCGCCCTCGTGACGACCTTTCAGGCGATTCGTTGCCCAGACGCACGGGTGCGAGCCACGCTCGCCGGCATCGCCGCCGACGAGATCGAACACGCGGCCTTCTCGTGGCGATTGCACCAGTGGGCCACGCAGCACCTCAGTGGCGGTGAAGCGGCTCGCATTCGCGCAGCCCAGCGTGCCGCAGTCGACCGCTTGCGCAGCACGGTGGTTCCCCCTCATCCGCTGGCGGCGGTCGTGCTCGGGCTACCCAGCGCCGTCGAGCGACGACACCTGCTCGACCTCCTCGAAGTGGTGTTGCTCGGCTGAGCCCCCTCGCTCACGTCCTCCGTCTTACGGCAGGTGCCGCTCAACGTGAACGGCACCTGCGGCCGAGGTGACCGACCACATCGATCGATCACCACGCGCCATGCAGCGACTCAGTCGGTTGCTGCGGCCTCCTGCAACTGCGCGAGCATGTCTCGCTGCAGGTCTGCTCTGGCGATGCGTTCGGTTCTCCCGGCGAGGCGCATCGCACGCTTGTCGCTTCCGGTGATGTGTCCTGTGCCCACGCGTATTAGTTTGGTCACCCGCCTTCGGTTCCGAGCGGCGCTGTCCTTCTTCCTACGCAGTTGTCGCGTCATGCAGATCCTTCTGGGGCTGGTTGGTTGCTGGATTTGGTGAGGCTCTCGCCTCCTTCGAGATCAGCTTGGCACCGCGACGCCAAGCGTCAAGTCGTGCCACGTTGGTACTGCGCTGATGTGCGCGGAGCGGTGACCAAACTGGCGGCCGACGACGAATCGAGTCTCGGGCCGTCAGTATCAGGGCTCGAATACTGACGGCGTCACGGTGGTAGTGGTTGGCACGAAACACGCATAGCTGGCTACTCGTCGTCTGACTACTCGTCGACTGCCACGAGGCGCAGATCGTCGAGCCACAAGTCGTAGGGTTGTGATCCGGATTGCACGTTGAACGCGATCTGAAGCAACTCCGAGGGCAAGTCGTAGCTCGGGTCGGGTGGGCTGACGTCCTTCCAAAGCACGCGGTAGGCCGCGAACTCGTCGCCCAGCGTGATGTAGCGGCCTCCGGTGAACCAGCACTTGTTGGTGCAGCGCCCACCCATCGCTACTGGGACGCTATCCATGGTTTGAAAAGCAACGAATACCGAGCCGGGACCTTTGGCACGAAACTCGAGGCCGGCATAGCGGGACGCGTCGTAGCAGTCGGTGAAGCGGATGCCGAAGTTCGCTCCCCAGCCGACAGGAGGAGCACCGGTCACGTGCAATGCCCGTCGGTTGTGTGGTGTTGGGTCGGGGGAGGGCAGAAGGTGCAAGGGTTGCTCGAGCACGTCTCGGTCGACGGTGTTGCGGGTGTGAAACCAGCGACCGCTACGCCCATCGAGTTCGGGCACCAACAGCGCCGGGTCATGCGTTGCGCTGACCTCGAAGGTCGCCAACAGCCCATCGCTTCCGCTTCCGCGCCGGCAAGGGACTGTCGGTGGCCTCGGAACGTGCAGGGGATTGGGCGCTAGGGGTTCGACGGTCGGTTGAAGTGGGGGCTCTGGATGAATGGGCTTTGACTGTCCCAACCACAGCACGGCCCCTGCCGCCGCTGCGGCCAAGGCTCCCCACGCAATCAGCCCCCCGCGGACGGCCCGGGCGGTCGAGGCGAGCGGCGATTTTGCGGTCCCGCCGAGTCGTGCCGCATTCATTTCGATACGGCTCAGCAGCTCCAAGCGGTGGCTCGCGGATGGCCTGTCCCCCTCGTGCTGCGACCGCACGGCTGCGAGGTCGAGCGGGTCGTGCTGATCGTCACGCACGGGTGATGCCTCCGGTTTTGGGGTGCATGCGACCGTCGTCAGCGGCTCGACGCCGAGCGCGGCAGCTGTCGAACAGTTCACGTGCGCGCCGGAGTCGTGAGACGACGGCAGCTTCGTCGATGCCGAGCTGCTCGCCGACTTGCCGCGCCGTCAGCTGTTCCAGCTCGGTCAACACGAACACCTCGCGCTGCCCGTCCGTCATGCGCGCCAGCACCTCGTCCAGGAACTGGAGACCCTGTCTCCTGGCGATGTCGAGCTCCTGGATGGCGCTTTCACCGGGAACGACGACGGCGTCCACGTCGGTCGAAGGATCGAGTCGGCGTCGAAGTCGGGAGCGGCGGAAATTGGCCGCGAGCCGTACGGTGATGCCCGCTACGTACGCCCGCTCGCGGTCGGAGGGGATCTGGTCGAGGCGGCGGCAGACAACGATGAACACCTCCTGCACGACGTCGTCGAGCTCGGAGTCGGGGACTCCGCAGCGTTTTGCGACTCGCCAAGCCACGTCCAAGTAGGCCTCGGCGATACGCGCCAAACGCGCGTTGCGTGACTGAAGTCGTTTCGACGGCATCGTGCCGATCCCTCTGCCCCCGCGGGCCGTACGTGTTCACGGACGCGTGGGCTTCGGGAAATGGTTCGGTGTTTCGTTCTCGTTGTCGGTCGGCGCGCCGAACGCGAGACGAGAAACGATTTGGCGGATGGATGCGGCGCTCCGCGGAAACTCAACCGGCACACGTCGGGTTTTCGACTGGCGACACGTCGAACCGATCTCGGCACTGCTCGCTGCAGGGCGTCTGATCGGTGTGGTGCGCGCGTTGCCTGGTCCTTTGAGTGCAGGAGAGCAGATGACTGGCAAGACGTCGATCGGAATTGGAGCAGGTCCCAGAACCATCGGACCTGCCACGAATACAACAGGTGAGCGAACGACGACATGCCATCCCGAGAGGGGAAGACGGCGCGCGTCACGGACTTGGGGTGGGTGGTTACCCCATCTGCGGCTGGTTACGAGATTCGCTCCTGGTGTGTTTTGGGTGTGCCCTGGCTGCGCATCGGGGCAAGCCGAGAGAAGCGAAGCCACGCCGTCCCCGGTCATGCAGCAGCCCGCGGCCTCGACGTCACGCCCCGAGTCGAAAGTCGACGAACCCGTGGAACCCTCGACGGTTGAGGGGTGCGCCGCGCTGCGCGCGACGGGGGACCACCCGTTGATTGACGACTTCGAGCTGGGCGGCATGCAGCTTCCGCTGTTCGAAGGACGGGCTGGGCAATGGTTCGTGTACGACGACATGACCGGTGGACGCATGACGGCAGACGTCGAGGTAGACGACTCGGCTGCGCTGCACGTCACGTCGCAGGCGTTCTCTGGTTGGGGTAGTGGCCTTGGTGTCACGCTATCATCTTCGTCCAACATCGCTCGGCTGTGCCCCTACGATGCCTCGGTTTTCGACGGTCTGCAGTTTCGCGCCAAAGGGCACGGTCGTGTGAAACTGCGGATCTCGATGCCCGTGAACACGCCACTGACCGAAGGCGGCCAATGCACCAAGGCAGGTGAGGAGTGCTACGACTGGCCAGGATACCGTTTCAATCTCGATCCCGCGTGGCAAACGCTCGACGTTCCCTTCTGCCAGCTCTTGCCGGAGTACTGGTTCGGCGACGCCGACGAGTTCGATCCCACCCAGTTGGGCGCCATCCACTTCCAGCTCGAAGGCGATGCAGAGTTCTGGTTGGACGACTTGCAGTTCACTCAGGCCGGTGCTGACAGCGACGGAACGTGCCGACCGCGCTGTCCCTTGGACGGCGCGGGACCGACTGCACTGGTCGCTCCCGACGAGACGTGGGTGACGCTCACTGAATCGCTGACCGTCAACACCTTCGAGCAGCCGACGTCTCGTTGCGGGACGCTCGTGCGGCGTTACCTCAGTTACGTGCCGGCAGAGCTGCCGGATGCCAGCGATGCGCCGGTGTTGATCGCTCTGCACGGTAGCAGTGCCAATGCCGAGTCGTTCCACGACGACATGGCGCGGGGTCGCCTGGATGAGCTTGCCGAGCGGGATGGATTCGTCGTGGTGTACGGTAACGCTGCCCCAGGTCAGCACACCGACCCGGAGCTGATCCACTCGGGGGCCTGGAGACAATCCAACTACGACGACGGGGAGGTCGATGACGTCGAGTACCTGAGGTTGATCATCGAGGATCTGAAGCGTCGCGACATCATCGATGGAAACAACGCCGTGTACCTGACGGGGATCTCCAACGGGGGAGGCATGGTGCTCGAAGCCGCCAAGCGGTACCCCGATAGGTTTGCTGGTATCGCGCCGTTCATGGCTTGGGATGGGTTCGAGCCGACGAAGGTGCCCGATCTTTCGGGCACCGGTTTGACGCGGATCCTGTTCGCCTACTCGCCGAACGATCCCGGCATGCCGGACGGCTACGTCGATGTGCTCAGCCAACTCCCAGCCCAGTGGGGGCAGGCCTTGGGCATGAGTGACGCCGTGCTCACCTCACCCGTCGAAGTCGCGCTCGACGATCGGGTGGTGGAGGGAGACGGCTACGACGGCGACAACCCGGTTCGCCTCGCCACTGTCGACAGCCGCGCCACGCGGTTCGATTATGCAGATCCTACGCGCGACGTCCATCTACGTGTGTTGGTGTTCGCCAACGCCGGCCACTTGTGGCCGAATCCAGTGCAGGACTCTCGCGATTGGATGTTGGATCGTTGGGGATTTCGCAATCAGGATGTCGATGCATCCGACGCCGTGTGGGATTTCTTCATGGGGCGTTGAACTGGGAGTGGGTGGCGTCAAGGGGAAGTTGGTGTCTCGGTGGCCAGCGCACCGAACCTTCTGAGAGTCAGTCCAGGAAGGCTGGGGGCTGAGGCATTGCCGCCAGATCCTCCGGGTTGTGTTGGATCACGACACGAGCACCGGTTTCGTCCGCCAACTTCTCGAACGCGTCCATCGAAAGCAAGGTCTGCTCGTGGGACGTGTTGTTGCGCGGCACCAATCGGCGCTCTCGACTGACGGGAAGTATGTACAGATCCCCAGTGAACAAGTGTGGCCCGGCGTTGGGCAGATCTACCAAGAGCGAGGCGTGGCCCGGCGTGTGGCCCGGCGTGCTGACGATAACCACCGTCCCGTCGCCAAACACGTCGTGCTTGCCGCTGAACTCGATGGTCTTCTTTTCGCTGCCGTCGGCTGGGGCTGGTCGAAACGACTGCGTCTCTTCGTTTGGGTCGACGATCCACGTCGCGGTCGAGACTAGGTCGACGTTCCCGATGTGGTCGCCGTGGCTGTGCGAGGCGCTGAAGAATTCGATGGACGTCGGGGGGACACCGATGCTTTCGAGTTGGTTGCGCAGCGATGCCTTCAACGTGATCTGGAAGCCTGCCCACGCTTCGCCTTCGGGGTGTTGAGCGACCGAGTCGGGCAAACCCGCGTCCCAAAGCAAGTCGCCCTCGGGGTGACGTACCAGCACGCACATGTTGCCCAGCACGTCGCTCGTTCCCGCCAGTGAACCGTCGTCGGCGAAGCGATCCAGATCGGGTGTGTCCAGCGCGCCGCAATCGAATACGTACGCTTGCAGTTGCGTCGCGGGGGGAGACGGTGAAGGAACGGAAGTTGGGTCGGTATCCGCCGGCGGCTTCGTCGGCGCGTCGGTCCCAGGTGCGGGTGCCGCTGGCGACGACGGGGCCGGCTCACTGCCGAGCTGTTTCGACCCAGCCTCGGCGGAGCACCCGAGCAGGCTCACCACGAGGATGGCAACGACTCTGTTCATTTCCCGGCTCCTCCTCAGAACCCCCCTAACACTCGAAGCCGACCGCGTGAAGGGGCCGCTGTGTCGATCTGGTTGGCGTTGTTTGGGGTGTGACCAGCGCCCGTCGTCATGGGCACGGCCCGTGCCGAGTCAAGCGGCGACCGCGCGGCATCGCGTCAGCAATCCGTCAGTCGAAGCGTTCGGCGTCGATTTCAGCCATCGTCGCCGGTGCGTAGCGATCGCCGACCACGGTGCGTTGGTTGATCAGCGCATCCAAGCTGGAGATCGCTTGGTCGTCGAGGCGCACCTCAGCCGCACCGAGATCTTCGATCAAGTGCGAAACGCTGGTCGTGCCAGGGATGGGGATGATGCACGGGTCGCGGTGAAGGAGCCAGGCGAGCGCCAGTTGGGCCATCGTGCAGCCGACGTCTTGGGCGATTTGCCCGAACCCTTCGAGCAACCTCAGGTTCTTCGGGTAGTTTTCTGCGGAGAACCGCGGCATGGCGCGGCGAATGTCCTTGGCGACGAAGGACGCCACGTCGGTGAGCGTTCCCGGTAGGAAGCCACGAGCCAGTGGACTGAACGCGACGAAGGCGATGCCGAGCTCTCTGCAAGCAGCGAGCGCGCCCAGCTCCGGGTTGCGTGTCCACAGCGAGTACTCGCTTTGCAATGCGGTGATCGGGTGCACGGTGTGGGCCCGGCGCAACGTGGCTGCCGACACTTCGGACATGCCCAGGCTGCGCACTTTGCCCTCTGCCTTCAAGCGCGCCATCTCGCCGACGGACTCTTCGACGGGCACGTCGTTGCCGAGGTCGATACGGTGCAGGTAGTACAGATCGATGACGTCCGTGCCGAGTCGCTTCAGGCTCGCTTCACAGTCACGGCGAATCGACTCGGGGCGGCCGTCGATCACCCGCTTCTTGCCGTCCGGGAATTGAACTCCGGTCATGCCGCCCTTGCTTGCCAGCACGATCTCGTCGCGGTGGGGAGCCAGGACACGCCCGACCAGTTCTTCGTTGGCGCCGAAGCCGTACAGGGCGGCGGTGTCGAACAGCGTTACGCCGCGCTCGAGCGCTTCGATGAGCACCCGCTCGGCGGCCTGAGTCGTCGGCGGGACGCCGTAGGCGTGGCTGAGGTTCATACAGCCGAGCCCGATCTCGGCGACTTGGAACTGGCCGAGCTTGCGTTGCTTCATGCGAGCTGTGCTTCCAGCTGGTGGAGAACCTCGTAGCAGGGCAACACCTGCTCCACGCTGGCGTTCGGCTCGCGCGACTCGGCGATCGCCGCGAAGAACTCGCGGTCTTGCAGTTCGATGCCGTTCATCGAAACGTCGACCTTGGAGACGTCGATCGCCTGATCTCTGCCGTCGATCAGATCGTCGTAGCGCGCGATGTACGTGCCCGTGTCGCCGATGTAGCGAAAGAACGTTCCGAGCGGGCCGTCGTTGTTGAACGACAAGCTCAACGTGCAGATGGCGCCGCTTTCGGTCAGCAACTGAATGCTCATGTCCATGGCGATGCCCAGTTCGGGGTGGATCGGCCCTTGGATGGCGTTGGCTTTGACGATGCGGCTGCGCGTTTGGTACGCAAACAGGTCGACGGTGTGCGCGGCGTGGTGCCACAGCAGGTGGTCGGTCCAGCTTCGCGGCTCGCCTTTGGCGTTCATGTTCTTGCGCCGGAAGAAGTACGTCTGCACGTCCATTTGCTGGATGTTGAACTCGCCGGCCACGATGCGCTCGTGCACCCATTGGTGGCTCGGGTTGAAGCGCCGCGTGTGCCCGCACATGGCGACTTTGCCCGCGCTCTTGGCTGCTGCGACGACGGCCTGACCGTCCTCGAGATTGTCACACAGCGGGATCTCGACTTGGACGTGCTTACCCGCTTCGAGACAAGCGATCGCTTGCGAAGCATGCAGTTGCGTAGGAGTACACAGGATGACGGCGTCCACCTCTTTCAGGGCGAGGCAGTCGGCCAGGTCGGTGGTCGCGTGAGGGATCCCGTACTGTTCGGCGACGGCCTTGGTCTTGTCGAGTTGACGGCTCATCAGGGAGACCACCTTCACGCCGTCGATTTGTTTGATGGCGTCGAGGTGTTTGATGCCGAAGGCGCCGGCACCGGCGAGAGCGACGTTGATGGTCATGATGCTTGGTCCTCCAGGATCAGGTGACCCACCGCCGTGTTACTGGCGGGCACGTGATAGAAGCGGTGGGCGACTTTGGGTTTGGGACCGCCGGCTGCGTCAGCCATGGCGCCGCGCGCGATCAGCCACATCACCAGTTCGATGCCTTCACTCCCCGCCTCGCGCACGTAGTCGACGTGAGGCATGGTCGCCAGATCAGCGGGGTCTTCGATCAATCGGTCGAGGTACTGGTTGTCCCATTGCCGATTGATCAGACCGGCGCGCGGCCCTTGTAGCTGGTGGCTCATCCCGCCGGTTCCCCAGATCTGCACGTTGAGCGGCTCGTCGTAGCGCTCTACGGCGCGGCGAATCGCTTGTCCGAGTTGGAAGCAGCGCTTGCCCGAAGGAACCGGGTAGAGCACGACGTTGACGGCAAACGGGATCACCACGCACGGCCAGGCCTTGGGTTGACCGCACATCAAGC
>QJWJ01000040.1 GCA_003235365.1 Deltaproteobacteria bacterium | reverse complement strand
TGAGCGTGTTGCTCAAGGCGCTCTGAGTAACCCCCAGCTGCTTGGCAGCGCGGGTGACGTGACGTTCACGAAGCAAGGCGTCGAACGCGACGAGCAGATTCAGGTTCACCCCAGAAAGATTCACGCTGGTGATGATACATCATCACAATCATTCGTTGGAACAATGATCAGTTCGGCGGCAGGTTGGGGATCGAAAGGAGTCCACACATGCGGACCATCGAACTCGAAGAACTCGAAAATCGTCTCCACCAGTTCACCGTCGCCGAGGTGCTGCCTTCGCGGTACTACGACAGCGGGCACCTACCGGGCGCCATCCACCTCCCCCTCGCTGATCTCGAGCAGCGCGCCGCCCAGGTTTTCGGCGATCTCCAGACAGAGATCGTGCTGTATTGCTCGGGCCCGACCTGCACCAATTCCCAACGAGCCGCCTCGCGCCTCGCCGAACTCGGCTATCGAGCCGTGCGCGTGTTTCAGGGCGGCAAACAGCTCTGGTCCGAGGCAGGGCTGCCGCTGGAGGGCCAGTCGTGATGTCCCGCGGCAAACCCGGCCGGTTGTTGCAGGCCATCCTGGTCGGAGGCAGCATCACGGCGGTCCTCGACGGGCTGAACTCCGTGGTCATGTTCCGCTTGCTCCTCGGCCTCGACGCAATGCAGATCTACCAGTTCGTCGCCAGTGGTCTGCTAGGCCCCGCCGCATACTCGGGCGGCATCGGGAGCGCACTGTTGGGCCTCTTCATCCACTGCATGGTCTCGTTCGGAGCCGCCACGACGTTCACTGTGGCGTCCACCAAGTGGAGGGGGCTCCTGCGTCGACCGGCGCTGACGGGCAGCGTATTCGGCATCGGCGTGTACGCGGTCATGAACTACGTCGTCATTCCACTGTCTGCGATCGGCCCCTCACCGTTCTCGCTACCGCTGTTCATCAACGGCGTCGTCGGGCACACGCTGTTCGTCGGATTGCCGATCGCGTACACGACGCGCCGCTACCTCTTCGTCTCGAACCGTGATCTTCCGCGGAACCACCACGGCCCCAACGCGGGTCCAGCGAGCACGAGCACGGTGCTGCGGGGTTCGTAGAGCCCCGCCTGCGTGGGTTCGAGTCAGGCCAACGGGAGCAACTGCACGTTGAGCAACGCGACGCGCTCGACGGGGTGCGACTGGGCGACGATGGCGCGAACCTCGCTGAAGTACGCCTTTTGAAGCTCGCGAATGCGCCCCAGATCTCGCTCGGAGACGCCAAAGACGTTGTGCGAGAACAACCCTTCGGCGCGCTCCTGCAAGCGTTGGTTCGCCACCTGCGACCAGAAGGTGCGCAGCTGCCAGGCGGCGTTCGGATCGCGCCGCGTGTCGACCAGTCGCGGTTCGGCAGCGATCCGGAACTTGGGCTCGCACCACTCGATTTGCTGGGTGGCGACCAGGACCTCCAGAGCGCGACGCTCCTGCTCGAACGAGATCTTCAGGCGCTGCGCCAACCAGCCCGGCGTGTGAACGGCGAGCTGGTGGTAGTCGTGGGTTTCCAACAAGCGCAGCACGGCCTGGGACCATGGGTTTTGGTACGTCGCCTGGCGTGCGAGCTCGAGCTCCCGCCAGGCGTCTCGCACGGACGGCAAGTGTTCGGGATTGACCAGCGCCGCGAGAAAGTCCAACAGCCGAAACGTCGTCGCCTCGATCATCATCAGAAAATCGGGCAGGCGCGGTTCGGCTTGCCCCTTGAGCCAACGGGCGATGGCAAAGCGATTGCGCCCACTGCTGAACGCCAACTCCTTGAGAGACGTCCGCCCGCGCAGGTCGCGCAGGAACTGAGCGGCACCTTCGGGCGTGGTCGCATCGAGCTCGCCGAGCCAACCGGGCGGCTTTCGATACAGGGTGAGCAATGCCTGGCGAACGTCGATGCCCGAGCGCTGGGCAGCCTCCAACGCGCGGGCGGCCGTGGGGAACGCGGTTCCCGCTTCCCAGCAGTGCACGGCGTTGCTTCGGTACCCGAGTCGTCGCGCGAACGCGCTCTGAGAGCGCTTTCCCCGAATTTCTCTCAGTAGTTCGGAAGCCAAGCGCTCGAAATCCCAGTCCTGCATATCGAACATTTTGCACATGATGGTTTGGTTTGCACCATAGAATGTGCATTGCGCTCGTTGACCCGGGTTCACGGGAATGCTTGAGTCTTGGGTATGAAAGCCTCGTCCCTCGGCCTCGTGCCCGTCTTGTTGTTGGTTGCCTGTGCCACCGAACGCGCCGCCGACCCTCTCGGGGGCCAGGCGGGCGACGACGGCGATCTGCACCCCGACGACGGCATGGGACCGCCGGTTACCCCCACCACTCCCCCCGGGCCAGGCGTGCCTCCCCCGATCCCGCCGCCGATCGACGATTGCGACGAGGAGCAGAAGGTCGTCCCCGATGGCGAAGCCACCGTGTTCGGTGTCGACGCCCAGCAACTCATCGACAACCTCGAGCTACCGACGCTGCCGTTGCATTGGGTCGACTACGATCAACTCGAGAACACGACGTACCTGCCGGGTCCGAGCGAGACCGAGGTACAGATGAGCTTCGAGCGCACGAGCGCCGACGTAGAGCAGCTGACACGAACACCCAGAGAAGGCGGTGAACCCTGCGCCGAAAGCCGCGTCAGCGTACCGGTCACCATGCAGCTGAGCACCTCTGACCACGCGCTGGACCTGCAGGTGGATGCCACCCTGCAGTTCAGGGCCGCGACGTTGGCGACGCTGGAGGTCGAACTCGATCCGGCAATGCTCGGCGGCAGCTTCGAATTCACTCGGATTGCCAGCGACGATCCGAGCCAGATCTTCCGGACCCAGTACTTGTACCTCGACGCGGCGTTCTGGTCTGGCGGCAGTCGCGGTTCGATCTTTCCCTCATTCGTCCTCGAAAACCCACCCGCCGTGGCCACACCGCCCGCGCCAGCATCGCCGCCCAGCTCGCTGCCCCCCAGCGAACCCAATGCCGTGTCCGTTCGTGAACACTGGCGAGATGTCGCCGTCTGGCCCACTGACTTGACCTGTACCGGTGGGGGAACACCCTTCACCCCCGACGACGAAGTGGCGGGCGTCTCTGCAAGACAAGTGCGGGACGAACTGTTGGCACAAAACCCCTGGGTGTTGCAGACACCCGACGGCGACCAGACTCTAGAGATCGTGCCCGACGACTTCGCCAAGTGGGTCTGCCCCCAAGGAGGTTGGGGGCTCACTTCGGCGCTCGACTTCGAACTGCCCGCCAGCGTACGAGCCATCGACGGCGAAGACGGTCCTCTCGCCGGATTGGACGCGCGATTTGTCGTGCACATCGGGCTCTCGGACGTCGACCCGACGGCGCCATTCATCCGCACCCTACGAGTCACCCGCCGCAATGAGGATGCGGTCGACGGGATCAGCCGCGCTCAGCTCGAAGAGCAGACCGGCATCGGCATGAACGTCCCCGACGAGTATCAGCAATTCTGGTGGGCATTTCAGGCGACGCTCACCCGCAGCGCGCCCGACGAGCCCTTCACATACCAGTCGGAGTTCGTCGTCTCCTCCCTCAACGCGGAGCAAACCGCAGAGATTCAACGCATCGCCAGCCAGGGCGGGCCCCCTTCCGCCGGCGTCGGCATCGACAACGACGGCTGGCTGCACCTGCCCGGCGACGAGCTGCTGCGCGCGACGTCAGCGAGCGAGTGAAGGCCTCGTCCTGGCGCCGCCAACACGCGCGAACCTCCACATCACGAGCAGGCCCAAGCCGGCGTAGACCACGGCGTGCACGACGAGAGGCAACACCTCGTCCGGCAACGCGCGGTTGGAGTTGTTCAGATGAACGCCAATGTGCGCGGCGACTGCCAACAGAATGCTGCCGCGGGTGCCGTTGAAGATCCAGGTGAAGAACAAGCTGCCACCGGTGAAGAACAGCAGCATCACGAACACCAGATCGAGCGGAATACCCTGTCCGATGAACATCGGGATGTGCCAGAGGTACCACACCACGCCGATGAGGGTGGAAGCAGCAAAGGCGCCCCAGCGCTCCTGCAGTCGCGGCAGCGCGTAGCCACGCCAGCCAACCTCCTCCGACACGGAAATCACCACGGCAAACACCAGCGCGGCTGCCGAGGGAAAGTAGCCAATCGGGCCCTGTCGCCCCGCCAGGTTCAACAGCACCAACAGCCCCGTGAGCAGGGCGCCGGGCAGCACCAACGCCACCAGATACCAACCCACATTCACACGCCAACGCAACAACCCCGCATACAAGCGTTTGACCGCCGCCTTCCCTCCCTCTCGCGCCGACAGGGTGGTCGCGGCAACCAGCGGTCCGAAGATCCCCAGACCAGCCAGCGGCAGGTAGGCATTCGGATCGCCGGGAAGGAGCCCGTGTTTCGCCAACACACCGGGCAACTGCAGCCCCCAAGTGACGGCGAAGGTCAACAGGAAAAACGGGACGGTGCCCTGAGCGCGTGACGACATGACCGGCGTTGGACACCGGCGCGGCGCGAGGCTTGGCAACGTTTCACGGCCCGTCCGTCCGAGCAGCCTGCGCCACCGCGAGTGTGACCTGGCGCGGTGCATCATCGTGCGCCCCATTCACGCCTCCCCGCGTTCGCCCGCTCGCCCCACGCATCGTGGCCGGTGGATACCACACCCCCCAAGTCTCGCTGGGTGAGCAGCTCGCATTGCCGCAAGTCGAGTACACGTTTACTCGAGGCGGCTCGTCATCGTTGCTCCCTCCGTGCGCACCGAGAGGCGCGATCACAAATTTGACCGCAGAGCCGCATTCGGTTTGATTGCTGCGACAGATCAAATACCGGAGCCGCTGGTGCTTCGCGCAACCGAGCGGGGTTGCCCACACTCACCCCTTCGGGGGTGGGCAACCGAGAACCGGTCGAAGTCTTCCTGCCGAGGCACAAAGTCCAGCCATGCCGACCTACGCACTATCCACCGACAGCTTCCAGAGTTTCGAGCGGCCCGCAGACGCGCAGCACCACGCTATGGCCACGGTCGTTGCGAAGCAAGTGTGGGCCATCCTCAACTTCGACGGAATTGCCCTGTACACCGTGTTCTTCAGTGAGTCACTCGCTGGCGGTGGTACGCGACACGCAGAGGAGAACGTGCTGCTCAACTTCGCGACGGTGCTCGGACGTTCGACGATCTTGAAAGGCACCTTGCTGCAAACCTGTCACCTGCTCATCTCGGACTCACCGTGCACGATCAACGACCGGAGGCCCAGCGACGCAATCGCTGGCCCCCCGTCGTGTTTCTCCAAATTGTGTCGACACGCGGGGACGTTTGATGCCCTCACCTTCGACGTGCGATACAAGAACCACTTCGGCGTCATGGATCAGTACACCTCCGAGCCTCACATGGGCGAAGCGCTCTACAACGTGCTGAAACGGACACGCCTGTTCGGCAGCCGACTCGTCGGGGGCGGCCTGCCGCCACACGAATTGGCCCTCGTGCGGTCCGTCGTTGGCGACTTATTCCCCGGCCATCCGATATCCGAAGAGCTCGCGTTGCGCATCGCCGGTGAGCTCAACCACATCGCCCAGAGCACGGGCTTCAGCCGCGCCCACCAGTCGGGTAACGTGAAAGAACTACGCAAGGCGATCGCTCGCTGCGTCACCGAGGCCGTAGCCCGCACCATCGGTGCCACGGGAACACGGCCAACCGACGTCGCTTCCTCCATCTACGCTCGCTCCCTGACTCGCCCCGACAACCTGTCAGTCCAGGCATCGCCCTGAGGGTCCGTTCTCTCGTCAACGTCGGATCCTCAGGCTCACGAGACCGACGAGCAGGTGGACGGGAACTCCAGTGCCAGACCCGGCCGGGGCCCGAACCGCCGGTTGAGTCACATCGACGACGCGCGCCCGTTCATCTGAATCGGCACAGTCCGTGCACGGCAGAGGCGGAACCCCCGGCGTGTGCCCGAACGAGCACGTCGTGCAGAGGAGAGTTGAGATGACCGAACGAGAGCACCTGCGAATCCCCGTCGGGCGCGGCGTACACGCCCCACCATTTGAGACCCTGCCGACGCGCTTCGGCGGCGCGTCACGAACGATTGGAATCCCACAGCGCCCAGCGTCGGACACGCTTTCTCGCACCGACGACAGCGCGGAGGTCGACTACGTGACGGGCTTGGCGATCCCGGGTTTGGAATTGCCTCGAGATTTTCGCATCGGGGCCTGGATTGACACCGGCGAAAGGACGCTCACCCACCTCGATGCGCACCTCGACAAGATGGCCGCGGTGGGTCTGACGGACGCCTGCCTCGTCATCAACGACCGCCCGCGCCGCGGTGGCGCGTTCGAATGGACGACCCTAACCGCCGACCAAGTGCAACGTTTGGTTCCGAGTATCCAACAGCGGCGAGTGGACGTCACCCTGACGTGTTGGTTGACCCCCGATCGCGGCTACATCGACCAGATGCTCCGCGAACTCGTGCCTCTCGCTCGACAGTTGGGAGTCCGAGCGGTCGAGTTCGATGCTGAAGAACCGTGGACGGACTTCCCCGTCGTGGGTTTCGACA
>QJWJ01000132.1 GCA_003235365.1 Deltaproteobacteria bacterium | reverse complement strand
CCGCCCGTCGGGAGACCAGTCAAGCCCTGTAATCGACCGATTGTCCGAGGTGATCTGCAGGGGCTCACCGCCGGTCAGTGGCATTACATAGACCTCTTGCA
Source organism: Deltaproteobacteria bacterium (assembly GCA_003235365.1). Taxonomy (GTDB): domain Bacteria; phylum Myxococcota_A; class Polyangia; order Polyangiales; family Polyangiaceae; genus SZUA-265. The sequence continues at coordinate 3,110 of QJWJ01000132.1, read as the reverse complement.
GAAAGATACCGGACGAGCGGGCAAAGGCTAGGCTTCGCCCGTTGGGTGAGAAAGCCGGGTAGTAGTCGCCACGCGTCCTTGCCGGAGGCGACGTTAGCGCTCTTGTCTCCCGACTGTCTGCTGATAGCACCACAATCTGCCTTGGCTGCCCGGGTGCGCTTCGTCGGGAAAACGCGAGGAGCTTCCCATCGGGCGACCAAGACAAGCTGGGAGCCCTGCGAGAATCAGGTCCGCTCTCAAGCAGTTGGCGCTCAGGCCCGCCCAAGGATGAGACTAGATAGATAGCCCCGCCTCTCTCGCCCTGACGCACAAACGCGATGTTACGGCCGTCGGGCGACCAGGCCGGCGCGACATCAGGAGCTGGATTGGTTGTCAGCCGTAGCGGTGACTCTGACCCGACGAGTTGAACGTAGATGTCATAGTTATCCTGATTCTCACCGTCCCAAGAAAAGGCCACCTGGTCGCCGTCGGGCGATAAACTCGGGCTTTCCTCGCTGCCCGAATAGCTTGTAAGGGGTACAACCTCTAACGGAGCTTCCGCAACGTCGGGGACCGGAGAATAGAGCACGAACCAAACACTGGCAAAGGCGATCACGGTCACGGCCGCGGCGACATACCATCCCGCGCGGTTGGCACGGGAGCTAGGAGACTGCAGAGCTCCCTCACGGGTTGTCTTGAACGATCTGCCCCGCAGGTCCTCCACCAAGTTCCGTAGATCAACGATCATTTCTCCGGCGCTTTGGTAACGATTCGCCGCTTGCTTCGCCAGACACTTGTTAACGATTCGCTCGAGCTCTTGTGGCACTCCCGTTCGCACCGCAGTCAGCGGCTCTGCTGCCTCGTTCATGATCGAGAAGACAACGGCTTGGTCGAAATCGCCTCGAAACGGTCGCTGACCCGCGATCATCTCGTACAGGACCACGCCGAATGACCAAATATCGGTACGGTAATCGGTCGGCGCACCTTCTGCCTGCTCGGGCGACATGTAGTTGACCGTACCCAACGTCGTACCTTCGCGGGTGAACTTGGAGCTGCCCGCAAGTTGCGCGAGACCAAAGTCCATTAGCTTTACCAGCCCTCGGGAGCCTTTGAGCAGCATCACGTTGTCCGGCTTGATATCACGGTGAATTATCCTTTGTTCGTGCGCCGCTTCCAGGCCCTCCGCCATCTGGATTGCAATCGAAAGTGCCTCTGGCAGCTTCAATGGGCCTTCCTTGATCCGCTCGCTCAACGGGCGGCCTTCGAGGAAGGCCATGACAATAAATGTCCGCTCATCGGCCTCGTCGATTTCGTAAACGGTGCAGATATTGGGGTGGTCGAGCTTGGCGGCTGCCTTGGCCTCACGCTCGAAACGCCTGCGGCCTTCTTCGTCGCGCAACAGGTGGGGTGCGAGAAACTTCAGGGCGACGGGCCGGTCCAGTTTGGTATCTTCGGCCTTGTAGACGACACCCATCCCACCCTCACCGAGCTTCTTGGTGATGCGGTAGTGGGAGATAGTTTGGCCGACCACGACGGTCCGATTCTACCCTGTAACGATAGGTGGCGGGAACAAGCAATCCGTCCATCAGACAGTTTTTTCGTCTGCGAGGCTGTCGTGGAGCGACCTTCGGCTTCCCTCGGCGACTTACAATTGCGTACTAGCTGGTGGAAACTCATGCGAAATCGCGGTAGGGATGCCGGTCACCCGGCACCCCCCGCGCACGGCTTCCATGAGGAGGTTCGCTTTGTCAAGGGCGAAGGAGCTTGGATAAGCTTTAGCTTCGAGAAGATGTCCGACCGGGCTTCCATCCGCACTCTCAGTGGCATCGGTTCTTCGATGCGGTGCTCTATGAAGTTCGGTTCTGGACGGTGCTGCTCGCTCCATCGACGGCCTCGAAGGGCCGGCCGTATGCCCGCAGTCACCGTGAACGCGTTGTCAGATATTTCCTGTCGCTGTTACTCGTCGCTTGTCTCCATCGCCGTCAATCCATTCACCGAAACATGTCGGGCCGTCGGGTTACGCCGCCTTTGGCGGAGTCTGCTCGACGCCGTAGAAAGGTTCGAAGTCCACGTCCCGTTGCCACAACACGTGCAACAGCACCGCCAGCTTGCGCGCCACCGCCACCACCGCCTTGCGCTTGGCACTCTTGCCGCCGCGCGCCGCTAGCCCTAAACCCCAGCGCCGCAGCGCCGAGTCTTCTCCACGGTGGCCCAGGATGTACTGGGCACATTGCACCAACAAGCGCCGCATCATCGGATCCCCACTCTTGGTGATGCTCAGCTCGGGCGAGCGTTCTCCCGAATCGCGTCGCTTCGGGCGCAATCCGACCCGCGCGCCGGCGTCCCGGCTGTGTCGTAATCGGTTGGGGTTGTTATCCAGATTCAGTACAAAGGCCACCGAGGTGATCGCGCCCACCCCGTTCGCCGACCGCATCCGCTTCGTTTGTGGGTACTTGTCCTGCGCGAGTTCTTCGATGCGTTTGTCGTAACGGCGGATCTCGTCCGTGGCATGCTGGATCAGCAGCAGCAGGGGATGCAGAACCTCTCGCAACTCTGTCGGCAGCAGCGGCCCTGCTTTCTTGGCGAAAGCGCCCGCGCTCACCCCTGGCAGCCGCAGTCCGAAACTCTTCAATGTCCCCCGCACGCTGTTGATCAGTTTCGTGCGCACCTCGACCAACGCCTCGCGAGCTTTCAAGACCGTGCGGTCGTTCTGCGTTTCCAGCGAGCACGGCTCGATCGGGTTCAACATCTCCGGCATCCGCAGTCCCAACTCCGTCAGTCGCTCGGCGTCGTTGCGGTCGTCCTTCGACAGCGACTGCGTGATCAGCGCCAGCCGGTGCGTATCCGCCATCAGCGGCTCGTGCCCCAACCGCTCGAGCAATCGGTACGTCCAGTTGGCATGGCTGCCGGCTTCAAACACCACCCGCATCCCGGCCCAGGCTCGGAAGTAGCGCTCGAATGCCGTCAGACTGGTGGGGATCTTCTTGCGCTCCACGACCTCGCCGTCGAGACTCATCACACACACAACACTGTGCTTGTCGCCCAAGTCCAGTCCGGCTACCGCGTTCATGCCGTCTTCGATCATCTCTTGGTTCGTTTTCAGTCCCAGGGTCTTGCTCTGTTTCTTCATG
>QJWJ01000089.1 GCA_003235365.1 Deltaproteobacteria bacterium | reverse complement strand
ACAATTCCCCACGGAGAACAACAGCTACGTGCAGCCAGATGAGCAGCTGAGACCAACTTCGAGTGGCGCCATCCTGATTTGGATGGACATGGGCACAATCTACACATCGATTTTCGATGGGTCGAGTTGGAGTCCGAAGGACGAGATATCAGACAGCGTCGTCTCTTTCGCTCGCTCACACTACCTGACAACAAATGGCGACAACGCGGTCGTAACCTTCACTGACAACACGGGAACCGAGCTCTGGGCAACGCGCTGGGTAAACGGTTCATGGACGGCGCCAGAAAGACTTGCAAGTGGCCGCGAGAGCGGAAAGTCGGCCCCTGTGGCATTGACGCCCAGCGGTGAAGCGCACGTTGTGTGGGAAGAGGGTTGGGGCAATGCCGGTGACCAACGAGGAGTACGCAGTTTCCGTTGGAACGGGTCAAGGTGGACAGCCATCGACACGTTGTCAGCGACCGGCGCAAGCCCAGCAATTGCAAGCAATGCCAACGGTGACGTGGTGGCCGCGTGGGGAGAAGGCAATAACATCCGCGTCGGACGATGGACGGGAGGCGGATTCAGTGTGCAAACGGTCGTCGGAGCGACATCCAATTCACTCTATCCGATAGATGTTGCCGTCTCCTCCACGGGCCTTGCGGCAATCGTATGGAGCGACGCCGAAAACAATGTCTGGGGTGTCACCTGGGACGGCCAACGCTTCAGCACGCCCTTCGAACTCGAAGGGGAGTCGAGCATCACGGCGCTCCGTCCACAGGTCGCGTTCCGAACGGACGGCTCCGCGTGGGCGGTCTGGAGCAACGAGGAAACCACAGAAATCGGCGTGGCGGAATTCCGTTGATGGCGCGCTCGCAAACATGCACCGCTCAGCCAGAAACAACTGGTGCGAGTCGCTCATGCTTGGCCCTCACCCGATTCAACACGTGCACGGCCTCTCCCCTCCCGTGTGCCGCCGCTTCGCCAATCGCCTCCGCCAGCGTTGGGTGACTGTGCACGGTCAACGCCAAATCCTCCAAGGTCGCGCCAGTCTCGATGGCCAAGGTCAGTTCACTGACGAGTTCGCTCGCCTCGGGGCCGACGACGGCAGCGCCAACCAGACGGTCGTCGACGGCGATCAGCTTCACGAAGCCATCGGTTTCGCCGAGTGCCATGGCCCTACCCAACGCGCTGAAGGGAAACTTCCCAACGACCACCTCGCCAAACTGTTGCCGCGCCTGCACCTCGTTGAGACCGACCGTGGCGATCTCGGGGTCGCTGAAGATTGCTGCTGGCATGACTCGCCAGTCCCGGACGCCGGAACGACCCATCAATCCGGCGGCCAGCACTTCCGCTTCCTTGTACGCCTTGTGCGCCAGGTAGGGCGGACCAGCAACGTCGCCGATCGCGTATACGCCTGGAACGGTCGTCTCACAACGGTCGTTGGTCAGGATGTGACCCGAAGCATCCAGCGCCACTCCCAGCGTCTCCAACCCGATGCCCTGGGTGTTGGGTGTGAACCCCGCAGAAACCAAGATCGACGTCCCTTCGAGCGCGATGCTTTCGCCATTTCGCGCAACGGTCATTCGCACCCCGTCCGCAGTTGGCTCCCACCCCAGCGCGCGAGCGTCCGTCAACACCTGAGCGCCGTTGCGTTCGAGGCGCCGAATCACGACGCGCTTCACGTCATCGTCGACGCCGGGCAACAGGCTACCTCCCATCTCCACCAGGGTGAGCCGAGAGCCCAAGCGCATGTACGCCGTACCCAGTTCGACACCAATCACACCACCGCCGAGCACGATGAGGTGCTCCGGTAGCACATCCAAGAACACTCCCTCTTTGGCCGTGACGACGTGTTCCCCATCTGGAGTGAAATTGGTCAGCTGCCGGGGCCGGGCCCCCGTCGCAACGACGATACCGCGACTGGCTTCGATCACCTGGCTTTGTCCGTCACCAGTCGTCACGTCGATCGATCGAGGTGAAAGCAATCGCCCCCGACCATTCACCACTGCCGCGCCATTGCTGCGCAACAGCGACGCCACGCCCCCGGTATGGTGCCGAACGATGTCGCGGCTGCGCCGCTGTGCTCGCGGCAAGTCCAACGCCGCCCCCGCGACGTCGATTCCGAACTCCTTGGAGTCGCGGACCACACCCCAACGCTGGGCAGTCGTGATCAGGGCTTTCGAGGGCATGCAGCCCCAGTTCAGGCAAACTCCGCCGAGCGACTCCTGCTCGACGACGACGGTGTCCAATCCGCGTTGTGCCAGTCGAATCCCCAGTGCGTACCCGCCGGGGCCTCCCCCCAATACGATGATATCTCTGGTCATTTGCGTCTCCTTCGACAATTTGCGACCAATCGGTCTCTTTTTGAACAAAAAAACTCGGGCGTCAGGGCGCCATGTCGCTCAGCCACCGCTCCAAATGGCTGCGAGTATGGCGCATCGGCGTGTCGTTGCGGTAGAGCGTGCTGAGCATCACAGCGCCCTCCAGCTGTGCGACGAGGACGTTCGCAAACACGTCGGGATTGACCGACGCCTCGAGCTGCGACGCCTTCTGGGCCGCTCGAACCAACCGACGAAGTGTCCCCTTCAAATCGTCCAGCACGCGTATAGCCGCGGCGCGCAGTTCGGGGTCGCCGTCGTCCGCCTCCACCGACGCGTTGAGAATGGGGCAACCGCCAGGCACCGGCGGGTCGCTCGGAATGGATCCGTAGACCGAGATGATCGCGCGGATCTTCCCCAGCGGTGTCGATTCGCGGCTCGTCGCCTCGGCGAACCGTTGTCGCATCTTGCCGATGGAATGCTCGAAGGCCGCCAGAACGAGCGCCTGCTTGCTCTCGAAGTGACGGTACACGCCGCCCTTCTGAAGCCCCGTGGCCGCCATCACCTCACTGATCGACGCAGCTTCGTACCCGCGGCGGTTGAACAAAGCCGCAGCCTGCTCCAGCAACTGTTCTCGAGTGCGTTCGCCCTTGCTCATCATCTGCCTTTGAGACCGTTCGGTCTCTTTTATGGCACGCGGGCTCCACCCGTCAAGGGGAGAGCATCGGCCTGTCACACCGGCGCACCAACTTGGCGCGTCGCGACCGTTGCCCACGAAAACCTGAAGGGGCGAACGGCTCGATCCCTGGGCGCCGCGCGGCGCGACGGCTACGCTGCCCACGAATGAAAGCCTCCCTCGTATTCGCGGTTCCACTGTGCCTGACCGCGTCCGTCGCTTGCCTCAGCACCTCCGAAACGCAATCCAGCGGCGACAAGCACCTGTACGACGAATGCAACACCACGGCCGACTGCGGCAGCTCGGGTTTGCTGTGCGACGATCGACGCGGCTGCGTCGAGTGTGTCGACGATGACGATTGTCCGTCTGGCAGGCGGTGCAGTGTGGGTCAGTGCGAAACGCGTGATGGCACCGCCGCAGCCGGCGATGGCAGTCCATCGAATGCGCCAGCGCAAGATCGACGTCCGGATGCCGGCACTCCGCAAACGCCGGAGGGGGACGTCCCAACGGGTCCCGATTCGCCGAGCGGTACGCAGCCATCGAAACCAGCAGGTCCTTCGAGCGATTCGGGAGGCCCCGACACCGTTAACCCGTTACCAACGTCAACCAACTCGAATGATGCGTCGACGCCAGCGTCGACCACGACCGATTGCGAAGTCGAAGGCCAGCGCGTGCTACGTCTGGCAGCAGCGTTCCGAGACTTTTCGAACTCGCACGTCGATTTCGGCAACCACGCGGGTTGCTCCGAGGTCGTGACCGGATTGGTTGAAGAACGGCTCGGCGACGACGGGCGCCCAGTACTCCGCGCAGCGCCGCTCGACGCGTGCATCTCTGGCCCAGATAGTTTTGCGACTTGGTACGTCGACGGCCCTCAGAATGTTCACCTCGACGGACAAATCGTGCTCTTCGACGATGGTCACGGCGGTTACGTCAATCGCTTCGGACCCCACGGCGAACAAGTGCAAAACACCGAGTACGGAACCGAGCGCGGCGGTGGGGATTCCGATTCGAGCTGCAGCACGATCTGCGCCTATCTAGCTCCTGACGAAACGACCTGCGCCGCGATGTGCACGACGCTCGACGCTGAGGCGACGCGCGCCCAGACAGCCTACGAACTGGCGCTCGAAAGCGGTGACTACGACGACGCGGAGCTGACGGCCCTCCAAGCAGAAGCCGCTAGCGCATCCGCAGAAGCCGAAAGCTGCGACGCTGCGTGCGCGCCGGAGATCGCCGTCGCCGAGTCCGCATGCTCGGCAACGTGCAAGCCATGCAGCTACGACTCGGGTGTCTGGTGCGCATACGGGACTCTCGTCAGCTACGACGGCACTCCGCTGTTCTTCCCGGTCGACTCGATTGCGGGCCCGACGGAGGACCGCGGCGAAGCCAAGCTCCCCGAGGAATATGGCTACATCGGCTGGCCGTGGGAGTCGGAGATCTTCGGTGAAGCGGTCGAGCACAATTTCAGCTTCACCACGGAGATCCGCTTCGAGACCGTGTTCTCGATGGACCGATCAGCAACCTTGGAACTCCTCGGTGACGACGACCTGTGGGTGTTCATCAATGGCAGGTTGGCGATCGATCTCGGTGGGCTTCACGTCCCATCGTCAGGTGCGATCACCCTCGACGCACAAAACGCAGCCCAGTTCGACTTGCGTGACGGGGAGCGCTTCGAAATCGCGATTTTTCATGCCGAACGAATGGCAGAAGGATCGTCGTTCCGACTGAGGCTGGAAGGAATCGAACCAACAAAAAATGCACAGTGCGATGGGCGGTGACCCACTGCGTCCATTCGTGCAAAGCGCACGCGCCGCGACGAACCACGTCCCACAAACTCGTGGCAAAAATTCCGCGGGTATGGATACATGCTGCGCGGCATGAGTTTTTCTGGGGATGACGCGTGACTCGTCATCAGTCAGACATCACCATGCCCGAACACGCGGGCGACGGCATCCACGACTCGAACCAGAAATACTCGATCGTCGCTGACGACCGTTCCAGAGCAGGCCAACCGCAGGGGTAATCACGGCGGATTTCGCTGCGACCGGCCCATTGCAACAATCATGTGTACCCACAGCAAGGAAACCTGGATCGTTGCCCGACTGTCGCGCGGATTTCACACAATAATCCGATGAATCTTTGGTGCTGATGACTCAGCACCTGACGTGGCTGCGGCTCCAGCGCGACACATGAGCAGGTCTCTGTCGACGTGGGTTCGCGCGTTAAGGACGAAATCAAAATGAGCAACAACAAGAAGAAAGTGATTGGTCGACGAGAGATGCTCCGGCGTGTCGGCGCAGGTGGCTTGGTCGCCGTGGCCCCAGCGTGCGGCGGCGAAGGCGACGACAACACGTCGAACACCGGCCCGAGCGTCACGACGAATCCATCCGGTGATGCCACCAGCAATGGCACGTCCACGGCGACGTCGCCGACCGGGAGCGTCACGTCGCCGCCAGGTGCAACGACCAGCTCCCCGCTAGCGACGTCTCCAGGACCTGGCCCGGTCGGGCCTACCGCGAGCAGCCCCGGTCCGATGGGCTCCACGGCGACGAACGGGCCAGTCGGTCCCACCGCAACGGACGGGCCCGTTGGTCCCACCGCAACGACCGTGCCCACCGGGGACACGGCTCAGAATCCAGGCGGCATGGGCGGCAACCCGTCTACCGATGGCGCGGGCGGCGCGGGTGGCGGAACCGACACGGGCGCAGGTGGCGCTGGCGGTGGCAACAGCGGCCCCACGATGAACGGTGAGCTCGAAGTTCCCCCGTGGGACGACGTGCCGTCTTGCACCGCGAGCAAGACCGACGGTGCAGGTCAAGGGCCGTTCTTCATTCACAACGAAGAGAAAGACGACGACGTCGACCTGTTCCGGCAGGACATCCGCGGCCAGTACAATCCCGACGCCGAAGAGGGCATCGAGATGCACTTGCACCTGCGCATCCTCGATTCGACGAGTGACGCTTGCAACATGACACCCGTCGCCGGCGTCGAGGTGTACATTTGGCACACTGATGGGCAGGGGTACTACAGCGGGTTCGGCAATCCCGGCGACCAGACGCCCGACGAACCCTACGCGGGCGTCCCCGGCCCGAATGATCTCAACAACGCCGACCGCTTCTGCCGCGGCGCCCAGGTCACTGACGAAAACGGCGTGGTCTCCTTCCGCAGCTACTTTCCGGGTTGGTACAACGGCCGCGACGTGCACATCCACTTCGTATGCCTGCATCCGGGTACTGACTCGAAGGGACGCGTGACGTACAGGGGCGACGGTCACGTCTTCACGACTCAGTTCTACTTCGAGCCCGAATTGACCGAGAAGGTTCACAAATCGCGGGAGCCATACCTGCGACGCACACAAGGCAATCCCCAGCTCCAGACCGCATGGGAAGAAGCCATCAAGGCGGATGAGATGGGTAACAGCGAGCTACGGGCGAAAGCAACCTTCGAAAACGACCTTGTGGTCGCTCAGATGCAGATGGTGCTCGACCCCGACGACAGTGTAGTCGGCGGGTTCTGAAGTCTCAGCCGAAACCCGCGCCGCTGGCGCTCGATG
>QJWJ01000469.1 GCA_003235365.1 Deltaproteobacteria bacterium | reverse complement strand
GTGCATTGCGCGAGTCTCATCGTGTCGAGGCACCGCCGGATCAACGCCAGAGCATTCCGCCCTTCGAGGTGGCGACGATCCGGACCGAGTCGTCGACGACCGTCTTTGGCGGGCAGCCAGCGGATTGGGTTGCGTATCTCAGCACATCGCCAACTCTGCGCTACGAGCCCGGCGTCCAGGTTTACGTCTACCTCCAAGCCTCTCCGGCGGCAGTCGCATTGGAAGCCGACGGAGAAGACTCCGAATGGCTCGCTCGATTGTTGCGTCGCGGCTACGACCTTGCCCGCCGACATCTCGGTCAGAAGCCGAGCGTCATCGCGACGTTCGATGGGTTGTTGTTCGAACGCCCACGTGAACGCCCCAGCGTCGTACGTTTGAGTCCGACGCTGCCCAGTCTCGGGACCCGAGAAATGGAGTATTCCCAGGGTGGCGCGGGTGACTGTGTTCGGATCGTCCTGCAGTCACCCTACGTCTTCGGCGTGCGTGACGCGCTCGACGTGAGCGAGGGGCTATCCGACGCGGAGAAGCTCGGGATCTGCTGGTCGATGGTCTCCCGCTTCGTGTCACTGTTGGCGTTCCCCTCGATGCCCCGAGACCGCTTCGTCGCGAAGATCGACGTCTTTGCCAGGATGAGTTACGTTGCGTTGAACCTTCTGTACGAAGGACGCCACGCCGGTCGACTCGTCCCCACACCAGTGGGCGACGTGTACGAGACGCTTCTGAGCGAGGCGAGTGACATTCCGCGAGAGCAATTGTGTGAACGGCACCCGTATTTTCGGATGTTGGCAAAACTCAGCTTCATGCTCCGCGCGCGCCCCTACGAACACTATGAAGGTGAGGCTCGCATCGCTGCGCGCGAATACTTGGACGCCACCTACCTCAGGCTGAGTCTGGCGGGCGCCATGCCTGCCGTGCCCCCGATGATGCGTCCGATGGAGTTCATCCGCAAACGCCACGATGTACGCGTGCCCTCCCCCCAGATCGGACGGTACGGCATTCTCGACGATGACGACCTCGAAGCGTGGAAGAGAGTCAACAAACCGTTCAGGAAGCTCGGCTTCACGTTGCTGAGACAGCTGGGGATGGGCGACTTCGGCCGTGTATACGAGGTGTTGAACGACAACAATCCGGCCTTTCCCGCTCGAGTGGCTCTCAAGGTCGACCGTTTGATCGGCAAGAAGAAGCACGCGATCCTCGAAGCGCAGGAGGCGTTTCGAATCGGCAGTGAGCTCGCTTGCGCGCCGCACTTCGTTCGGCTCTACGACACCGGTACGCTACCGCGCGAGCGTTTCACCTATCACGTGCTGCAACTGGTGGATGGGGACACCCTCGACAACCTCGTCGGGGTCGCGGGAGTCGAACATGGCAGCGTCGGAAGTGTCCCTCGCAGTGCTCCCCGCAGCGGCCGGAGCGAGCACCAAGCGCGTCGCGAGTACGAACAGGCCGTGGCGAGGCGCTCAGGACAGGCTTGGAGGCGTGCGCGGATGGGGCTTCCGTTCCGCTTTCCGCTGTCTCCCGCCATGCTGCTCGATCTACTCACGAGCGTGTTGCTGTCCCTCGAAGAAGTGCACCAGCTCGGCTACTCGATCAACGATCTGAAGAACGACAATCTCATGATGAGCCGCCGCGGACAGGTCAAGGGAATCGACTTGGATTCGTTCACGCCCGTGCGCACGGAGGCCGACAAGTTTACCGACTTCATGTTCCTTTCGGGTTCGCTCATCCTGTTGCTTTTCAACGCGGCGGAGACCTCGCGCGGACGCGAGTTGGCCTGGGAGGCGCTCACCCAAGACGAGGTGTCGCTACGCCACGAGCTCGATGCCTACTGGCCATTGGGCGATGTGGCGCGCCTCAGCGAGGGGAGGGTGTCGCACGCGGCAATGACGGAAGTTCTGGTCGACCTCGTGCTGCGTAGCCGGAGTCTCACGTACGCGCGGCGGCCGGACGTATTTGCCGCGGACATCGCGCGGCTGATCGAGGTCAAGCGCGCCCTGCTCGTCGAGGACCTCGTGATCGATTGAGATGCTCAACGAGCCAGGATCGGGATCTGTGGTTGAAACTCGTCGAAGTGGAAGACGTCGATACGTTCCTGCATCGGTGCCAAGTACACGTCGATGAAGGAGCGATGGATGGGATCGACGCGATAGACGGGAGGGTCTTGCATGGACGCGAAGCGAACCAAGATGCAAATGTCCCAGGTGGTTTCGGTTTCGCTGTCACACGCGAGGTGGACCTTGACCTCCATCACGCGCGCGGCATGCGCCAGGACCTCGAGAGCACGTTTGGCGACCTTTCGCACCTGAGCATCGGAGCGACGGTCGGGCTTCAAACGGATCAGCACGACGCGCAGAATCATCAACTGGTGCTAATAGCCGAAGCCGCCCTCGTTGGCTAGAGCAGTAATCTGCTTTGCTGGCAGGGTTCTTCTTGTGGGTGTGTACCGAGAGCCAGACCCAACGAACGGCGTTGGGTCTGCTCGGCCTCCGGATGAAGTATCGAATCCGCCCGTCAGGGGCACGTTCCTGCCATGTTGCCGCTGCAGCTGCAGACCGTCGTGGCGGCGGTCGCGAATGCCTGCGCCTCGCAGTTGAGCAGTTTCGGGTTGCTGCTGATCACCGGGTTCGACCCCAACGTGGTCAAGCCGACGATACCGGACAGGCTGTTGAGGTTGGGGTTGTTGCGAATGAACAACGTGCTGGTCACGGTGTTGAGGGATGAGAGCCCGGCCATGTTCACTATCGAGAAGTTGTTGTCGAACGTTGCCGTGCCGGTGATGGTCGCGAGTTTCGGTGCGCCGAAGCTCGCCAGCGCCGAGTTTCCGGAGATGCTCAAGGTCGTCGAGTCGAGCAGCTCATCGAGCTTGAGCGTCGACAGGTTCGAGTTGTCGTTGATTGAAACGGCGTCGGCGAACGAGGTGACCTGGGCGAGATCGAGGGTCGACATCCCGTTGTTGCCAGTGATCAACAGGCTGCCGGTCCCCAGGTCCCCCAGCTTGGTCAGTGTTGCTACGGACAGGTTGGGGTTGTTTTGAATCGCCGCGCCCGCCCCGGCAGCAGTGAGCGCCGGCAAGCTCAAGGTCGTCAGATCGCTGGCGGTGACCTCCAGCTGGCTGGTGATCGTCGCCAACAGCGGTGCGCTGAACGACGTGAGCCCTTGGGCGTTGCGTACTCTGAGCGCTCCCCCGACGCTGGTCAGCTCCGGCAGGGAAACGACTGCCGGCGTTGCCGCCGCGCTCGACGTGCCGATGAGCAGGTTGCCGGTGACGGTCTGCAGCGACGCCAGATCCACGGGCGCTGTCGTCGTCGTGATGTTGAGGCTGCTTGCGGCGGTCATTGCTGACAGATCGACATCGCCGTCGACGGACGTGATCGAGACGCTCGTGGCCGTCGTCAGGCCGGAGAGGTCCAAGGCGATCGTCGTGTTCGACAGGGTGATGCCGTTCGTCGTATCGAGCCCCGAGAGGTCCACGGCCAAGTCTCCGCCGGAAACCGTCAGACTCGTCGCCGTCGCCAAGAGCGGCGCGCTCACGGCGCCGTTGACGTTCTGCAGTTGGACGGTTCCGGTGGTGGTCAGCGCGGGAAGGTCGAAGAGCGTCTCACTGTTGCCGGTCTGCAGAGTGATTGACCCCGAATCACCCAGCATCGGGAACGAGGCGGTGACGAGGTTGGCCGCCGAGGTGATGCTCAGCGAGCCGCCGAGGGAGCTCAGTTCGCCGAACTCGACCGCCAACAGTGACGAACCGCTGATGGTGAGGTTCGTGCCCACGTTGGCCCGGATCCCCGAGATTTCCACCATCGCGTTGTTGCCGCTGATGTTCATGGAGGCGCCGATGACGTCGAGGTTCTCCAAGCCGTCGAGACTCGTCAGCTGTGAGTTGGAAGAAACCGTGACCGATCCGTCGACTTGGATGAGGCCTTCCAAGCCGGTGAGGGACGTCAGCTGAGAGTTCGACGAGATCGTGAGATTCCCGCCGATGACCGACAGCGATTCGAGCCCGCTCAGGTCCGTTGCGGTGGTGCTCGAGATCACGAGATTGCCGGTGATCGTCGTGCAGCCTTGGTCGACCGCGGTGGCATAGGTGTAGTCGCCGGTGCAGAACTTGGTGGCGAACCCGCAGTCCTCGCCGGCGAAGCCCGCTTGGCAGCTGCAAGAGTGGCCGTTGCTTTGCGCCGTGCAAGTGCCACCGTTCTGGCATGGGTTGCTCGCACACCCGTCCTGACACGTGCTCGAATCGTTGCAGAATTGGCCATTTCCGCAATCGCCGCACGCGTAGCCACGGTCGAAGCCGCAGGCCTGGCCGTCACAGGGCGTCTTGCACACGTTGTCGACGTCGCAGTAGTCGTTGCCCGAGCAGGTGCCGCATGCGACCCCCTGGTCGGTGCCGCAATCCATGTTCACGCAGACGTCGACGCAGACCCCACCGGGATCGCCAACGGCGGGTTGACAGATCTCGCCACAAGCGCCGCCGTCACTTTCGACACAGGGTTCGCAGAGGGTGACACTCGTGTCGCACACCTGCAGCGCGCCGCAGGTGCCGCAGCTCACTCCGTTGTCGCTACCGCACTCCAACCCGTCGCAGGCAGTCTTGCACACGTTGTCGACGTCACAGTAGTCGGTAGCGGCGCAGGTGCCGCAATCGACACCCTGGTCCGTTCCGCAGTCCATGCCGTCGCAAGGCGTCTTGCATTGGTTGACACTGGTGTCGCAGTAGTCCCCGACATTGCAGGTTCCACAATCCACGCCGTTATCCGTTCCGCAGTTCATGCCCACGCACGGCGTTTGGCAGGTGTTGTCGGAATCGCAGTAGTCGGTCGATGCGCAGGTGCCGCAGCTGATGCCGTTGTCCGTGCCGCAGTTCATGCCGTCGCACGCGGTCAGGCAAACGCCGCTCGAGCAATAGTCGAACCCGCCGCAAGTGCCGCACGACACGCCCAAATCGCTCCCGCACTCCATGTCGAGGCAGGCGACCTGGCACGTGCCATCGCCGGCGCAAGCCAACACACCGGTAGCTATCTCGGCCGCGTTGCAGGACGCCAATGCGCCGGTGAGTGCCGCCGTCGAGTAGCCCAACGTCGCGTCGTCGCTTGCGCCGTCGACGTCGACGTCGATGGTCAGTGTCGGGCTGCCGAGTTCGACGGGCGTGCACACGCCGACGACGTAGTTACTGCGCGCGACACCCGCCGCTCGCTTGGACAGCTCCTCGAATGCGCCGGTGAGCAATCCGGCGTTCTCCACCGTCACGTACTGCGTGCAGCTGCTCGGGGTGGGCGAGTTCGGAACGCAGGCATCCAATTCACGGCAACTGCCGAGGCGGATGGTACCGCCATCCGTTCCCGAGCTGCGCGTACCGGAGCTGCCTGCGAGTTCTTCCAGGCGGCAGGAGTCGTAGTCGCCTTGAACTCCGATGCTGTACACGGTAGCGCCCGAAGCGTGTTTGGCGTTCAGTGCGTCCTGACGGAGTTGGTCTTCATTGCCGGCTTCGTGCGTGCCGTCGGTCATCACGACGAGGAACTTCTCGATGACTGCGTCCGGTGAACCCTGATTGTCGAGGTGTTGAAGGGCCGTGATGTACGCGCCGTAGAGATTCGTGGTGCCGCGTCCGGGCGCGTCTCGAAGGGCTTCGAGCTTCTCTGTCAGTAGTGTAGCGTCGTTCGTGAAGTCTTGAATGAGCTCCGTGTTGACCGTGCTGCCAAAGGCGTAGATCGCCACGCGGTGCTTGAGCTTGGACTCGGGTTTGGTGACGACGGCGTCGACGAACGCCAGCGCGGCGTCGATCACGTCGTTGACCGACGGAACGACGGAGTCGGAAAGGTCCAGTGCGAGCACCGAGTACAGCTCGATCGCGCTTGGAAGACCGATGCCAGAAGCGCTGGCGCCTTCGGAACTGTTGGCGAACGGTTCGTTCTTCTCATCGTTGACGATGACCACGTCGTCGTCGATCAATGGTCGAACCGGGTTACCGTCGCAATCGAGAACTCGGAATGCCACCTGGAGCCCTGCGGGCGGTACGATGCCGTTGACCTTGGCGTTGTCGATCGTGATGCAGTTGGGAGGGTCCCACCCTGCGTCCAGGCTGCCGGCATCCATCGGGTCGACGGTTGGCGAAGTCGGCGTGGGCGTGGGCGTGGGAGTTGGTGTCGTCGCGCTTGGCGTCGGTGTCGTGGGCATCGGCGTGGAAACCGCGGGTGTCGTTGCGGTGGGCATCGGCACCGAGGGCGTGATGTTCGGACGGGGAGAGGTCGGTGTTGGCGTCGCCGATGCGTCCGAGCCGCCGGGTGTGACGCTCGCGTCGAGACCTCCGTCAGTGTCTGCGTGTCCACGGCCGTCGTCGCCGCAGGCGGTCATACCCAATCCAAACATGCGCATCCAATTCCTCCCAAGGAGACAAGCAACTGCGCACGGTAGCACGCAGGGCCAAGACTCAAACCCGGCACGGTTGCCCACTGAGACGATTACTGGGACGGTGTAGACAACGCGAGCCGCATTCCCGACAGCTGTGTTCCATTGCTGGTCGCTGGTGGCGACGTTTCGGTACGAACGAACGCCCAGTTTGACGTCTGTTAATCCATAGGCGGTCGAGCCATGCCACCTCATCCGACATCGACAAATGCCGAGACGCGAAGCCAAGTGTCGCCTCTCGTCTCGACTCCAATCAACCAGTCGCCGAGAGGGTGACACTGCGTTTGCCTCGTGCGATCCTTCGACCATGCCTCGAGCACTGAGTATCCACCGCTCGATTGTCGCGAGCACTCGAGTCGATTGTCGCCTCACGGCACTCGTCGCCGTCGGACTTTGCGCGCTGTGCTGCGCGAGCAGCGACGATGACTCGGCGTCTGACGGGGCGGCGTCAGGGCCTTTGGTTGCCTGCGGCGCTGAGGCGACCCACGACGGGGAAGCGACCTATTACGACTTTGCTGACGGATCCGGTGCTTGCGGTTTTCCTGCAACCCCCAACGATCTGATGGTCGGCGCAATGAACGCGCCCGACTACGGCAAGTCCGATCCTTGCGGTGCGTGTGCCCGCGTCGTCGGACCCCAGGGCGAGGTGACCGTTCGCATCGTCGACCTGTGTCCGGAATGCCCGCGCGGCCACATCGATCTGAGTCCGGAGGCCTTCGCCAAGATAGCTCCGGTCGAGCGCGGTCGCGTCGCCATC
>QJWJ01000353.1 GCA_003235365.1 Deltaproteobacteria bacterium | reverse complement strand
TGCGTACGTCCACTTGGATCAAGGCAGGCCCCGGGGGTGCCAGCTCGATGAACTGCGGCGCAAGACCCCAACACTGAACGGCTCCGTCGTCTTTGCGCAGGCCGCAACTCGTGCTGTCACCGACGCTGATGGTATCGAAGACGGCATCCGTCGGAGGGGGAAGGTTGCCCTCTACCGAGCCGCTGGCCGCACGTCCCCAGCACAACACTCGACCGTCGTCACGAAGCCCACACACCTGGCCAGCGCCGGCGTCGATCAGTGTAAAAGCGTCGTCGGGAACGGGTTGCGGGGCGATTCCCCAGCACTCGACGTGATGGTCGTCTTTGCGCAGGCCACAGGTGAACCCAGTGCCGCTCACCAGCGTCTCGAACGCGATGTCCGGCGGTGAGTCTGTCGCGGAGGCTCCCCAGCACTTCGCGATTCCGTCGGATTCGCGGATTCCGCAGGCGTGTCCCGTGCCAACGCTCAAGGACGAGAAGGACTCTCCTTCGAGACCCGCGATGGCCTCCTCGCCCCAGCACAGAACGCCGCCGCCGTCGGCGCGGATCCCACACGTGGAATCAGTTCTCGGGCCCACGCTCAGGCTCGCGAAAGCGACGTCAGGAGCGTCGTTGGCTCCCGGCCAACACACGGCACGGCCGTCATCGAGCAAGCCGCAGCCGCGTTTGCTGAGAGCGACCTGTTTGAATGGCCCCTTCGGTGCCTGAGCCAAGCCGTCCGGATTAGCTCCCCAACAGATCAGCGTGCCGTCGTCCGCACGCTTGCCGCAGGTGGTTTCGCCGGCCCACAGCCGTGAGAAGCGGTACTGCTCGCCGGACGAAATGAGTGAAGCACTCCCCCTGTCGGACGGATTGCCGTCGCGTCCCGCCTCAGTTGCTCCGACGAAGGGCTGTTCGCTTCCCGCGTCGACTGCCCGCGTGTCACGTTCGGGCACCGTTCGGGTGCCCGTCCCCGCGGGCTCGGTCCGTTCCGACGGTTCCGGTTCCGTCGGTTCTTGGGGCGACGGTTCGTCTCCCGCGTCAGCCGGTTGAACTCTGGGCGTGTTCGCGCTGGGGCCATCGTCGGTTGTTGCAGTATCGGTATCGCTGCGGCAGGACACCGCGCCGGCGCCAATCGAGAGCAGGCCCAACGCTAGCCCAACCATGGTGCTTCTCATCCGTGCCAGTCTGCCAAGCGCGAAGATCGGCGTCTAGCATGGGTGAGGGCGTTCTTCGGGGCCACGTTCGGCCCCCTCTGCGCGCAGCTCGGTGCTCTAGGTGTAGGTGGGCCTCCACCGTACACGCGCGGGGTCGATGGGATTCACCATGCGCGCGTGTCGCTCACTGTCCAAGGTTGACCCCTCGAGGAAGGCACGGGGAGGCCAAACAAGATCCCTCTTGCTTCATCGCACCCTTTCGCGAAGCGGCGCTGAGTCGCTCGCCGATTCGTAGCGCTTCGTTTCCGGCGCGACCACTCCGTGCGGGAGTCTTTCCGCTTCGCGCGGGCTCCTCTGCATCGGGTCTTGGTCACAGCAGGTTGGGGCGGGGCCTGAGCGCTAGGTTCCTGCCCCGCGTTCGCTGCTTGCCCACCCTGCAGCCCGAGCGCCCTTTCGCTCACTTGGGGCCGGTTCGGGCGTGACTCGGGCGGCCGGCGCCGTGTAGCGTCGGTTCGTGGCCTACGAACCGGCGCCCGTGAACGTTCCTCGAGTTGCCGGCGGGTCGCTGCGCTTGCTGGTGTGGTTGGCGGAGTCTGTCCTCGGTGGTCCGTTGCGTAGGTCGCTCACTCGCAACGCGGGTATCGGTCGGTTGCGCGATGCCGTGGTGGACGAAACGCCCGCTCCTTGGCCGGACTTGGGAACGGGTCACAGCGATCTCCCTCCACAGCCCGAGTGGTCGCATCTGGCCGCCACACGAACTCGCTTGCACGACTTCGAGACCGCACACGACTTCGTCAGTGCTTACACGAGCGGCGAATCGACGCCGCTACGAGTGGCCGAGCACGTGCTCGCGGCGACGCGTTCCAGCGATGAATCGTCTCCGCCGCTGCGCCTGTTCATTGCGCAAAATGCACAGGACGTGCTGGCGATGGCCCAAGCGGCGACCGAGCGCTACCGAGCCGGCGAATCGCTGGGGCCGCTCGATGGCGTGCCCATCGCCATCAAAGACGAAGTGGACCAGGTGCCCTATCCAACGACGGTAGGTAGAAAGTTTGCGGCGTCCCCGCCGTCGATGGACAGCGCGGTCGTGGAGCGCTTGCGCGCTGCAGGCGCAGTACTCATCGGCAAAGCGAACATGACCGAGATCGCGATCGGCGTGACCGGCCTCAACGTGCACCACGGTGCGGTCCGCAACCCCCATGACCCGACGCGTATCAGCGGGGGATCCTCCAGTGGTCCCGCTGCGGCAGTAGCGGCTGGGTTGTGCCCTGCCGCACTGGGCGGCGACGGCGGCGGGTCGATCCGTACGCCCGCATCGTTTTGCGGTGTCGTTGGCCTCAAACCGACGTTTGGTCGCGTCAGCGAGATTGGGGCTGCGCCGCTGTGTTGGAGTGTTGCGCATCTGGGGCCGTTGGCTTCGACGGTCAGGGATGCGGCGCTCGTCTACGCCTTGCTGGCCGGTCCCGATTCACGTGACCCGAACACGCTCGCTCAGCCCGCGCCGCGTTGGGACGGGCTCGACGCGGGGGTCGGCGGAATGCGAATCGGCATTTTCCGTCCGTGGTTCGAGCACGCCGACCCGGACGTCGTCGATGCTTGTATGAAGGCGGTCGAACGGCTGCAGCGCGAAGGCGCGCAGGTGATCGACGTCGCCGTGGATGACCTCGAGTTGATACGCGTTGCGCACTTGGTCACCATCGGCAGCGAAATGACGGCCGCCCAGCGTGGCCTGCTTCACCGGCACAGACGACACTACGCCCACGACGTGCGGCTGTTGTTTTCGCTGGTCGAGACGCTGACCGGTGTGGACTACGTCACGGCACAGCGCGTGCGCCGACAAACCTGTCGCCAGATGCGGCGGTTGTTCTCGAACATCGACGTGCTCGCAACCCCAGCAACCGCAACGACGGCCAGCGCCGTGCCCGCCGATGCTTTGAGCACTGGCGAATCGAATCTCCCGTTGCTCGATCGCATCATGCGTTTCGCCACACTGGCCAACTTGACGGGATACCCGGCGATTTCGTTTCCCGCGGGGTATGACCGCGATGGGCTGCCGACCAACCTGCAATTGATGGGACGCCCCTGGGACGAACACCTGCTGTTACGTGCCGCGTTCACGGCTGAGCAGAGTTGTGCGCGCCGCATTCCACGAGTTCACTACCGGTTGCTGAACTGAGGAATCCAGAAAACACGGTGATTGATATCCCGAGTTCGCCAGTCGCGGCGTTTCCCGGCCCAGGACCCAAGATCTGGAGGCGCGCGGGCGTGCGCCGCCTATGTGATGTGGGTATCCTGGCCCATGCCGTCAGGGGAGGCGACGTCAGTGCGAATGCTCCTGGGCGGAGCGACCCCCAAGTGGTTCTTGGCGCTTGGGCTCGCGTTGTTCTGGGTCCATCTCAGCCCGACGGTCAGCGCACAGTTGCCCGGTGCACCGCGATCCAATCTGGACCGGGTACTATCGACCGGCGCTTTCCTGACCGGTGCACTGCTGCAGGATCGGGATGGGTTCATCTGGATTGGCACTCAGGGCAGCGGCTTGTTCCGCTACGACGGCTACGAACTGAAGCCACATCTGGCAGGGCCCGATTCGATTGCAGACGACAACGTTTTGGGGCTGTTCGAGGACTCGGATGGCGTTATCTGGGTTACCACGGCGCGTGGCCTGTCCAGCTACGACAAGCGCGCGGAGCGATACGCGACGTACGCTCATGACCCGCAAGATCCTACGACCATCAGCAGTCAAGCGTTCAACCTGACGCTTCAATCGATCACCGAAGACGAAAGTCGTCGACTGTGGGTCGCCACACGCAACGGGCTCAATCGCTTCGATCGCGCGACCGGCAAGTTCACCCGATACGCTTCGGATTCGGAGGCGGATTCCGGTGGCCTGAACAGCGGTGACATCTTCTCGCTGTTGGTGGACAGCACTGGCGTTCTGTGGGTCGGCACCGGCGAGGGGCTGTGCCGTCTCGACGAGGAAATGGATCGGTTTCGCTGCTTCGAAAACGACGCATCCACGACGTCGATTGGGCCGGGCAGTGTCATCTCGCTGCTCGAAGGCGTCACTGGAGAACTGTGGGTGGGCACCGACCAGGGTCTGAACCGACTGGATCGACGCTCGGAACGTTTCAGGCGTTATCCCGCGACAACAGGCGAAGTGGGCGCCCTGCATAACGCGTACATCCACGCCATGGTGCAGCGCCCGGACGGCACTTTGTGGATCGGGCACTCGCTCAAGGGGGGTGGGTTGACGACCTTCGACCCGGATAGCGGTGTATTTTCGATCAACGCGCCGGGCGAACGAGGCGTCGGTGACGAACTGAAACTGAGCTCCGACAGCGTCACCGGGTTTCTCGAAGACAAAGCGGGGGTCACCTGGCTCGCTCACCTCAACGGTGACCTGGACCAGTTGGACCCGAATCGCCACCCCATTCGTTCGTACCTTCACGACCCGAACGACCCAACGACCATCAGTGATCGGATGGTCAACACCTCGTATGAGGACTCACGCGGCACGATTTGGTTCGCGACGCCCAACGGGCTCAACCGACTCGATCGCAAGACGGGTCGCTTCACCCGCTATCCCCACGACCCGAGCGACCCTGACGCAATCCCCGGTGGTTTCGTCTGTGGTCCGTTCGAGGACAGCGACGACAACTTTTGGGTTCTTTCGGACCGCAATCTGACGCTGTTCGATCGCGAGCAGGGCAAGAGTATCACCTCCTACGCGACGTTTCAGTCGCCCATCAGTGCTCTCGAGGACAATCGCGACAGCAACCTGTTGTGGATTACCTCCTGGGGCGAGGGACTTGCGCGTTTCGACAAGCACCAGGGTACGTTTCGCTACTATCGCCATCAATCGGGGGTCAAAGAGACGCTGTCGAACGACTTGCTGGTCACGCTCGCCCAGGATGAAGACGGCGTCCTTTGGTTGCCCACGATGGGGGGTGGGTTGGATCTGTTCGACCCGAGCGCGGAACGAGTCGTGCGGCACTACGGTCACGACCCCGACGACCCGAACAGCTTGGGCAGCGACACCGCCACACACGTCTTCTTCGACTCCAAAGGAAGAATATGGGTAGGGACGTACGGCGGTGGACTGAACCGATTTGATCCGGCAACGCAAACCTTCGAACGGTTCAACATCGAAAACGGATTCGTAACCAACTCGGTCACGAACATCCTCGAAGATGATGACGGCAAGCTGTGGCTCGGCACGAAAAACGGCTTCGTGCGGTTTGATCCAGACACGCGCGCGACGCGTGTCTACACGACGGACGACGGCTTGGCAGGTAACCAGTTTCAGGAGGCCGCCATCGCCAAGTCACGCGACGGGACGCTTTGGGTCGCCACCATCACCGGCGCGAGCAGTTTTCACCCGCGGGACCTGAAAGACAATCCCTACGTTCCGCCCGTCGTCGTGACTTCGCTGCGGCAAGGAGGGGAGCCGCTGTCGTTGGGTGTGGCGCCTGAACGCGTCGAAGAGGTCACGTTGGATTGGAGGCGCAACTACTTGGAGTTCGAGTTCGCCGCGTTGAGCTACACGCGTTCGCTCAAGAACCGCTACAAGTACATGCTCGAAGGTCTGGATACCGAGTGGTTCGACTCGGGGGACCGGCACTTCGGCCGCTACTCCAATCTGCCCGATGGGACATATACCTTGCGCATCATCGGCTCCAACAACGACGGAGTGTGGAATGAGCAAGGTGCCACGCTCCAAGTCACCGTCGTGCCGCCGTTCTGGCGCACGCTTTGGTTTCGCTTGACAGCACTCGTATCCGGTTTGGCGGCGCTGAGTGCAGTGACACTCGGGTTCGTCTTGCGCACCAAACGTCAACGGCAAGCCTTGGAGCGGGATGTCGCGCAGCGCAAACACAACGAACGGGTCTTGCGCGAGAGTGAGGAACGTTTTCGCTCCCTGGTCGCGAATGTTCCGGGTGCGATCTACCGGGCACGTTGGAATGGCGCACGTGTGTTCGAGTTTCTCAGTTTGGCGTTCGAGTCGATTGCCCAGATACCAGCTTCGCGAATGCTCGACCGGGACGACCAGCCTCTGCGACAGATGATTCACCCCGATGATCGCGATCGCGTGCTGCACTGTATCGGCGAGGCACTGCAGCAGCGAAGGTCGTTCGAAGTCGAGTATCGCTTGGTCTTGGCAGATGGAAGTGAACGTATCGTCCTCGACCGTGGTCGGGGTTGCCACGATTCGGCAGGGAAACTGCTGTGGCTGGATGGCGCGCTGTTCGACGTGACCGAGAGGCGTTCGTTGGAGCTTCAACTGAGCCACGCTCAGCGTATCGAGGGGGTGGGGCGCTTGGCTGGGGGGATCGCCCACGATCTGAACAACTTGCTCACCGCCGTGATCGGCAATGCCGATCTCATCGCCATGGACCTCGAACCGGGTTCGCCTCACGCCGATGGGATGGCTCAGATCCAGGTCGCCGGGGATCGAGCGATGAAGCTGACGCGCCAGTTGCTCACCTTCGCCCGGCGCTCGGTATTGCAGCCGGAGGTCGTGGACCTCACCAAGCTGGTGTTCAATCTCGACAAGATGCTGCGTCGACTCATCGGAGAGGACATCGAGTTCGTCATCTTGCCGGATGCGGAACCACTGCCGGTCAAAGTCGATGTGAGTCAAGCGGAGCAGGTGCTGGTCAATCTGGTCGTCAATGCCCGAGATGCGATGCCGGAAGGGGGGCGGCTCGTGATCCGCACGATGAACGTTCCCACGACCGTCTCGCGACCGCCGGAGCTGAGACCCGCGGTCGACTACGTTGCCATCCAGGTCATGGACTCGGGCGTCGGCATGAGCGAAGACGCCAAGAGTCGCATCTTCGAGCCTTTCTTCACCACCAAAGAAGTCGGCAAAGGGACGGGCCTGGGGCTTGCCACCTGTCACGGCATCGTGACTCAGAATGGCGGCTGCATCGTCGTGCAGTCCCAGTTGGGTCGCGGCAGTTCGTTCTACGTGTACTTGCCGCGTACTGCTGAAGAACCCGTCAGCACCTCAGCGCCTGCAGCGGCCGACGACGTCGCTGGCGGCAACGAAACGATTCTGCTGGTGGAGGACGAGGCCCTGGTGAGAACCTTTGCAGCGCGCGCATTGGGCGATGCGGGTTACGAGGTCCTGGTCGCGACCGACGGCGAGGATGCGCTACGCGTTGCCGCTGCGGCTGGCCATCGCGTAGACTTGGTCGTGACCGACGTGGTCATGCCGCGCCTCAGCGGCAAAGAATTGAGCCGCAGGTTGGGCGAACGCGGCTACGCTGGTCCCACGCTGTTCATGTCCGGGTACGCCGAGTCCTCGATTGCCGAGCAGGGCGTGCTCGCGCCGGGCATCGAGCTGCTCCAGAAGCCGTTCTTGGCGGCAGACATTCGGCGCCGTGTGCGCCGAGCGTTGGACCGGTGGTCCGCCGAGGGCGGTGCCTCGGCGAAGATTGAGCCGCAGGTGCCCGCGTCGGATGCCGATCGGGCCTGAAGTACCAGGCTTCTAGAGCACCAAGCAGCTTGCCTGTGGACGGAAATGCCCCGAGAAATCGCCCCAGCGGGTGTGAGGGCGCTTTTCGTGGCCACGTTCGGACACTCTTGCTCGCAGCTCGGTGTTCTAGGTTGTTGATTTGTCGCGGCAATCAACATGATTGCCGCTCCTAGGCCACTTCGAGCACACCAGCATCCGACGTCGCGATCTTCACCGTTTCGATGACGTTCTCGCGGGTTTGGCTGGAAGCGAACGCCGCACTCGTGCCCAGAATACCGTGATTGACGTCCAGCAGAACGAAGAACGGGGAGCCATCTACCCCCAAGCGGCGGTCGTAGCGAACATCGACGAGCGCGTTGACCCGTGCGGATTGAATGGCAGTTCTAGCTCTCGCTTTCGTCGTGTAGCGGTTACTCGTCAGGATGATCTCACCGCTCGCGGCGACGAGGTTGAACAAGAAGCGGTTGTCCAAGCTTTGCTTCAACTCGAAATGCAGAATCGTCACGCGGTTTCCCCCCTTGGGTGACGTTGTGTGATGCTGTTGACGATGTCGTCGATGTAGGCCTCGGTCAAGGGCAGTTGGATTGGTGAACGTTACCCACGTGCACACCCGCTGAAATGACACCCAGGCCATAGCAGGGTGTGCGCTTCTGGTACCCCGTGGACACGCGTCGGTACGCGTGGGCGAATGCGCCCAATTGGGGTCGCGTGGCGAGGGGACCGGGTTCGACGCGGCCACGGCGATTTGCTTCATCGCTCGTGTCGTTGCCGTCAACGGATGCGCCCTGTGCCTTGAACGGGTGCCGCGCGGCGAATTCATTTGCTGCTGGAGGGCACGTTCACGACACTACGAGACCGCGGGCGACGGCTCGCGACGCGGATTGTCGTCATGAAAGTTGGAAAAGACTTACACGCTGAGAACGCCGGCTGGCATTTCGGAGGCCAGGTACCAGACAGGTTCGTCGACCACATCAGTCAATCGGTGCCTTTCTACGAGGAAATGCACGACCTGGTGTGCCGCTTGAGCGACTTTTTCTGCGGCAAGGAAAGCGTCTGCTACGAGCTGGGGGTCTCCACCGGTGAACTGCTGAGAAAGCTCGCTGTGCACCACGCTGCCAGACCCCACATCAGGTGGGTCGGTTTGGACGTGGAACCGTCGATGGTCGACAAGGCGCGCGAACACTGTGCAGACGTTTCAAACATCGAGATCTTGCACGAAGACGTGCGCAACTTCGACTTCGCCCAGTCGGACTTCATCGTCTCGTATTACTGCATGCAGTTCGTGCCGCCGCGCGATCGGCAGGCGACATTTCAGAAGATCTACGACTCGCTGCACTGGGGCGGTGCATTCATTCTCTTCGAGAAGGTGCGGGGCCCCGACGCGCGTTTTCAGGACATTCTCACCGTGCTCCACAACGAGTTCAAGATGGGCAGGGGGCTGAGCGCCGATGAAGTGCTGGCGAAGGCGTCGAGTTTGAAGGGGGTGCTCGAGCCCTTTTCGACTGAGGGCAACTTGGGCCTGCTGCATCGCGCGGGCTTCAGCGACATCATGACCGTGTTCCGCTACCTGAGCTTCGAAGGTTTTCTGGCGATCAAGTAGTTCGGCATCACGCACGACGATGGGTCAGCGCGCCCGCACCGGTTGGTGTTCAGCCGAACTTCGGCAGGCGCGATGGGTCGATGTCGCGCAGTTTCGGTGCGGCCTCGTCCTTGGGTGACAGCGAATACGCCATGCCCAGTTGAGGCCACTCGATGCCCAGCTCTGGATCGTCGAAGCGGACCGACATTTCGTCTTTGGGCGAATACACGTTGTCGCACTTGTAGCTGAACAACGCCCATTCCGACGTCACACAGAACCCGTGGGCGCAGCCGCGAGGAACGAACAGCTGATGGTGGTTCTCTCCGGATAGCTCGACGGACACGGCCTTGCCGAAGGTTGGCGAACCGATACGCACGTCGACGGCGACGTCCACGACCGAACCGAACGGCACGCTCACCAGCTTGCCCTGTGCGTTGGGGTTCTGCAGGTGGAGCCCTCGCAACACGCCCTTACTGGAGCGGGAAAGATTGTCTTGCACGAAGGCATCGCGGAGGCCGATCTCGGCGTAGCGGTCTGCCTGCCACGACTCGAGGAAGAAGCCTCGGTCGTCGCCGAATACTCGCGGCTCGAGAAGCAAGACACCGGGGACCTCGAGTTCGGTGACCTTCATCGTTCGTGCTCCACGAGTTCCCGGAGGTAGCTGCCGTACCGGGTCTTGCCAAGCGCGTCAGCTTGTGCGAGCAGCGTCTTGTCGTCGATCCAATGGTTGCGATACGCGATCTCTTCCGGGCAAGCAATCTGCAACCCTTGTCGCGAAACGACCGTGTGGATGAAGTTTGAAGCGCTCAGCATGTCTTCCGGTGTGCCGGTGTCGAGCCAGGCGACTCCGCGCCCCAGCTTGCGCAGCCGGAGTTCTCCCCGTTCGAGATAAACCCGGTTGAGGTCGGTGATCTCGAGCTCGCCACGCGCCGAAGGCTTCAAGGCCCGGGCGAAGTCGCAAACCTTCGAGTCGTAGAAGTACAGGCCTGTCACCGCGTAGTTGCTTCGGGGCTTTGCGGGCTTCTCTTCGAGACCAATCACGACACCGTTGGCGTCGAATTCCGCGACGCCGTACGCCGACGGGTTGTTGGTGTGGTAGCCAAAAACACTGGCCCCGTCGGTTTCAGCGGCAGCCGCGCGCACGACGTCTTGGAGCTTTGCGCCGTAAAAGAGATTGTCGCCCAAGATCATCGCCGCGGGCGCGCCGCCCAGAAACTCTTCGCCGATGATGAACGCCTGGGCGAGCCCTTCGGGCTTCGGTTGAACGGCGTAGGTGAGGGACAAACCCCATTGCGACCCATCCTCGAGCAAGCGCTGGAACTGTTCGCTTTCGTGCGGCGTGTTGATGATCAGGATCTCACGAATGCCCGCCAGCATGAGTACGCTGAGTGGGTAGTAGATCATCGGCTTGTCGTAGACGGGGATTAACTGCTTGCTCACCGCCTTGGTCACCGGATGAAGCCGGGTGCCCGTGCCGCCAGCCAAGATGATGCCTTTCCTGTTCAACTGAAACCGTCCTTCCCAAAGTCGTCGACGTGGTCAGACTACAAGTTGTGTACGCGTGCCAGAAGCCCAAAAAAAGACCCAACGCGAAACGGCCGGTGCCTTCGAATCGAGTGCGCCATTTCGTTCAATTGCTTCTCCGTCTCGTTTCTGGCCGCGGCAACCGAACGGATCGGAACCGCGTGTCTCCGTCAGTGCACATCACCCAAGATGCCAAAACGCTGCCGGGTGACCTCCGTGTGACGCGTTGGCCGTCGTGTCGTGACCGCTGCGCTTCGGTCTGCGAGGAGTTCTCGGGCACGGGCGGCCAGACATCGGCATCGATGGGGCTTGGTCCTTGGGCCGGTTTTGGGCAGAGGTTCTGGCTCAATTGGGCTGGCAAATTTGGTCGGTTTGTTCCAAAGTGGTCGTTCACGTTCCGGATCGGTTGGAAATGGCGCTGTGTTACTACTACGGCGCCGTTTGTCGCACCACGCCACGGTGTTCGTGATGGACGCAACTGAGGGGCGCTGACATAACCGAACCCACCAGACGAGTCGCGCTGGGTAGGAGTTCGTCAGATGAGCAAATCCCTCACCAAGTTTTCGCTTCCGCTAGCTGTTGCTGCTCTCGCCTGGGGTTCAGTGGGTAACGCCCACGCCTCGACTATCGAGCTGGATTTCACCGATCTCGATAGCTTCGCGACGAGCGAAACCAATCCGATGGGTGATCAATCCTGGACTGGTTCCAAGGACGGTCTGTCGGTGACCGTGACCGCGGGGCCCTCGTCCAGCAACCTGTGGTGGGACGGCCAGGATGGCTTCGGTGTCGACACCGACACCTGGTTCAACTCGGGCAAGAACTACGAGGACGACGAGGTCGAGGGTTCCGAGAGCCTGACCGTCACGTTCAGCCAGGCTGTTGACATCGTCAGCATGAATCTGACGGACCTCTTCAACGAGGCTGGCTGCAGCTTCTGCTCGAGCTACCTGGAGAAGGGCTACTACCAGATCGACGGCGGAGCCAAGGTCGCGTTCTACGCGGATCCGGGCGAGGTTCTGGGCAGCGGTTCCAACGGTGAAAAGACTGTCGCCATCAACAGCACGGCGACGACGATCGTGCTCACTGCACCCGGTTCCTTCGGTAGTGGAGGAAGCGAGTTCTCTCTCAGCGGCTTCATGGTCAGCGTCGCAAGCGCCGCCGTACCTGAACTGAGTGCCGCAGGTGCAGGTAGCGCCGTAGCCCTGTTCTTGGGATTCGGTCTGATCATCGCCGGTCGACGTAGGGGGTCCGGGATTCGACTCGCCGCCGGCTGAGCGCGGGTCCGTCATCTCGGCGTCGCTCTCGAGCATGGTTGTGTACGACAGCGCCCGAAAAACAACGCACGTGTTCCTCGTGGCCACGTGCGTTTTCTCGTTGTTGGTAGGCTGTGAGCGGCGCAAGGACGGCGCCGACCGCCTACAGCGCGGAAAAGAGTTGCTAGGTACTGAGCCCACACAGGCTTTGGAGCAGTACGAACTCGCAGAAGCCGAGGGGGCTGACTCGATCGCCGTGAAGCTCGGCAAAGCTGCGGCACTCGAGCAGTTGCAGCGCATCGACGAAGCGGAAAAGCTACTCGCCGAGGTGATCGAGCAGGCACCTACGCGGTTGGAGGCGCGCCTCGCCCTGGCGCGGATCCACATCGACGCGGGTCGTTTTGACGAGGCTCGTGCCGACGTCGCGGCGACGCTCGGTCACACACCACCCCATGTTCCGAGCATTCTCTTGTTGCCGGCGCTGGTGGCCTCTCCAGCCGACGCCAAACGGGGACAGGTAGCGCTCGCGCGGATGAACGGGCCGGAGTACAACCAGGTACGGGCGAGTTCGGAATACGCTTGCGCCAAGGCGCGCCTCGCCGAGCTCACGGAAGGCACTGCTGCCGCAGAGGCCGTATTGCGCGATGCCGCCGAGAGTCGTTCGCTGAGCCCTCAGATGGCGCTTGCGCTTTCTCACGCCTACCTGAAGTTGGGCGCCCAACGCTACGCCGAGTGGCTCCTCACGCGAGCTTCTGCGGACAACAACGCGCCCGACTACATTCACGGTGAGCTTGCGAACGTGGCTCTGAGTCTCGGTCACTTGACGTTGGCTCAGGTGGCGATCGGCAAGTTGCGCACCGAGTTCGCTGCGGATCCCGATGCGCTTCTGCTTCAGGCCCGGTTGTTCGAGCGCCAGAGTTCCGCGCGCCAGAGCGCGGCAGCGGCAAAGAAGGCTCTCGACGCGCTTCCTCGCGACGCGGAAAAGGGGAAGAAGCTCGAGGTCGCAATGAACGCGATCGGCAGACTCCTCAAGGCGCGCCGCTACCAAGATGCGTTGCGCCTGACCAAGGACTTGCTCAAAGAGGCGCCCGAATTCAAACCAGCCAAGATCGTGTTGGCGAGTTTGCTCGTATCACTTGAGAAGCCCGATGAAGCGTTGGAATTGGTCCAGCCCTTCCTGAACGACAAAGGCAATCTCGAGCAACTGCACGAAATCCGTATCGCTGCTTTGGCCTTGAAGGGTGATCAGTCCAAGGTTGACGCTGCTGCCCGCGAGTATGTCGCGGCGAGTGAAAAGTCGGCGCGTTCCATCTTGATGTTAGCGAAGGTGCACGAGAAAGCCGGGCGCAGAGCGGAAGCGTCGAAAGTGCTTCTCGACGCTTTGGAACGAGAGCCCTCCAGCACCGCTCTTGCGGCAGCGTTGGTCAAGGGCGCTGATCGGTCGGGTGGGTTGGCTGCAGGGCTCGCGATGATCGAGAAGCTCCGAGCTCGAGCTGTTCAAGCGTCGCTGGATCGACTCGAGGCAAAGCTCTACGTGCGTCACGGTCGCCACGCCGATGCGGAGCGCGTCTACAAGAAGGTCGTCGCGGACAATCCGAAGGACAATCAGAGCTGGGCAGAGCTGTCCGCGACGCAAGAACACCAGGGGCGTTTGCAGGACGCGATAGCGTCGTTGCGGACGCTGCTAGAAGGTTCTCCATACAATACTCTCGTGCTGGTCAAGTTAGGGGCCCTCGAAAGCCGAGCCGACAATCCGGAACAGGCACGCGTAGCCTACGAACGCGTTCTGGACGTCGAACCGAATTCCGTCATCGCTTTGAACAATCTTGCGATGCTTTTCGCCGGACCGTTGCAGAAGCCAGGACAAGCCGTGACGTTGGCACGAAAAACACTCGCGGCCGCTCCCGACAATCCAGCCGCTCAAGATACGCTGGGTTGGGCACTCGCGCAGACGGGCGACAAGAAGAACCTCGAGGAGAGCCTCGACTTGTTGCGCCAAAGTAGCCGCCGCTTGAGAACAGGAGACGGGTACCTGCGCTACGCGCGCGTTCTCATCGCGGCGGGCCGGCCTGGTGACGCCATCAAGGAGCTCGAGAGCTCGTTGCTGCAGAAGGAGTTCTCCGAGCGTTCTGTTGCGACGGCGCTGTTGGCGCAGTTGCGCAACGGCGCGAAGTCGTCGGGGAACCCCGGTAACACGACCGCGCCGTGACTTTGGACGGTGGCGATGCGGGGGCGCAGTGCACCACCTCGCGGGTGGTGGTCGCTGCCGATCTGCCGTCGCTGCCATCGAGTGGTTCATAGTTGAACGACGTTCCGCGGCGGGAGTGGGCTTCGGCGTGCCCGAGGAGTCCGACCGGCGGACGCGGGGGAGTTGTCGTGCGCCCGTTGTGGCCACGGCGAAGGGCTAGGTGAGCTATGCTACCAGCGCCCTTGCCGTCTTCGAACCCCCTCAGCCAGCGCGAGCGGATTGCATCACCGGGCGCGAACCGCGGTCGCTTGCTGATTGGCGCCGCGTCTGTTCTTCTCGGCGAGTACGTCGTGCTGTCACACCGCGTCGATGCGCACAGCGTTCTGGAACGCGGTGGTATTTGGCGAGTTGCTGGCGAAGTCGGCTACGTCGCGCCGTTGATAATCACTACGGCGGCGGTGTGGTTTGCGCTCTTCCGTCTTGCGCCCTTGGGCGTATGCCAAGGCGGCTCTTCCCGAGTGGCGGCTTCTCTTGGGGGTGGAGGGCGGTCTGTCAGTCGCCTGCCATGGTTGGCGCTTCACGCGATCGCGTACGCGGCGCTGCTGTACGCCACCGAGGTCATCTTTGGATCTCGGAACGCCCCACCCGTGCCTGCCGCGCTGTGTCTGCTCGGTTGGACGTTTCTGGTGCTGTTGACCGCGGCCAGCTCGCTTCTCGGCATACTCGGTGGCACCAGGTGGCTTCGCGTGCTGCACCGGGACTTGGCTGTGGTTGGGCCGCCGAGTCTACTCGCGTGGGTTGCCGGCCTCGTCAGCGCATCGACTTGGTACGTGGGTGCGCGATTCACACTAACCCCAGTGACGCTACTGCTCCGACTGATCTCGGTTGAGGCGGCGTCGGTGTCCAGCCGGTACCTGCTTCACGCCGACAGCTGGACGATGGTGATTTCGCCGGGGTGCAGCGGCTACGAAGGCTTTGGAGTTGCGATCGCAATCATTGCCGCGTACCTGGTTCGCTTCAGGCGCGAGCTGGACTTTCCCAAGGCGCTGGCTGCAGTGCCCATGGGGGTATTGGCGGTATGGCTTGCGAACGTGGTCCGTTTCGTTCTGCTGAGTCTCGTCGGCGACTGGTTCGGGCCAAGTGCAGCGGTAGCCAGCTTTCATTCCAAAGCGAGCTGGCTGTTGTCGGCGAGCGTTGCGCTGGGGGTTGTTGCCGTGACCCGGAAGTGGACGAGGCAACCATTGACGTCAGGCGCGCCTGATGGGTGAAGCGATCACCAGTGTTGCCAATTGCTTGTCGCCAAGACCCAGATGGCGATTACCAGGTTGCTTGCCGCGTGTGCGACGACGGCGTCCATCAGACGCCCGGAGTATCTGAGTAGGATGGCGTAGACGACCCCGGTTACCGAGGCCAACAACCATCGGTCGTGGACGAGCCCAAAAGCCAGCGACGAGCCGAGAACCCCGAGCGCCGTCAGACTCTGATACGGAACCAGCCAGAATTCGCGGTTCGATAGGAAGCGAGTCAGATATCCCCGAAACGCCAGTTCCTCGCACAACGGGATGACCAATACCGCGCCTACGACTCGAAATCCGACCCAGGACACGTACTGCAGCGACGACCAACTCTCGTCGCCTGGTGCGGCAACCGGCTCGTTGGTGACGCCGGATAGGGGGAGGACGAGCCACAGCACGCCAACGGCGGCACCGACGACCCAGGCCAACGCCGACGGCTTCTGCCACAGTTCGGCGTAGCGCGCGCGGAATGACCACAATACGGCGCCGGTGATGACGACACGAACGCCGTACAGCGGATCGTGCCCAGTGCTGAACATCGACGTGATCAAGCCGACCCCGATCCAAGTGAGCACCGGCAGGAGTAGCGGTGCAGTCGGATTCTCGAAGTCGTCGGAATCGGTCTGCTTGACCTCGTCGCGCTTGAAGAAGGGCAACGACCTGCCTACGGCGGCGATACCGAGCGTAATGGCGCAGAAGAACACCCAGCCGGCTTTCGAGTGAAAGCTGCCGATTGCCATTTGGGCATCGACCCGCGCACCGACGATCATCAAGGCTGCGATGCGCAGCACGTTGCCAAACCAAACCGCGACCATTCCGACAGGCAGCAGCAACAGCACGTTGGGGAAGCGAAGGGTTGCACGAAAACGGTAGATGAAACCGGACATCAGTGCGACGAACAGACCGATCCCTTCGAAGCCGCTGCACGCCGGGGACACGCTGACCGCGAACCCCTCCAAGCCCAGTACGACGTTGGGCAGGTCGACGTACAACTCGAAAGCCATCAGTCGTAGCAGTGCCGCGACGGCGTGGAACGTCATCCGGGATAGGGGTGCCCACAATTCGGTGGACAGTGAACCGGCGAGCCATGCGACCAGGCCCAGGACTCCGCCCGCGGCAACTGCTCGGCCCAGTGTCTTCAGCAGCCAGCGCCATTGGCCCAATACCCCCACGAACAACGATGTTGCGGTGGCCGCTCCCAGCATTGCCCATCCCAGCATCCAGGCCAAAGCTGGTCCGGCGGGTGCTTCGGTCGTGCCGAAGGCCAAGTAGGTGGCGGCTACGAACGCCCCTGCGAGTACTGCGTGAAGCGCCAGGATCCCGATGCTCGGCCGCGCCGCCTTCGCTCCTGCTGTCAACCCCCTTCGATCTGATGGAACGAGAAGGAACGCCGTGGTGGCCACCACCAGGAGCGACCCGAGCTGCCCCACCTGACCGAGCACCGACCAAACCCCACCCCGCTGACCGACACCGTAGGCGTCGAAAGTGTAGGATATCGCCAGATACTCGATGAGCAGGACTGCGCCGGCGATGGCTAGCCGCCGGCTCATCTTGGTCGGCTTGGTGACGCGTTCGGCACCTTTCGCGTCCGAACTGGAAGCGCGAGCAGCATGCTCGTCTGAAGGACCCGAGGTCGGCGACTCACCGGCGATCGTCTCGCTCACGCCCTGCAACATCCCTGATCGCCGGCAACGCGGCAAGCGGAACCCGACGGTCCGTCCGTGCGCTCACGGCTGAGGCGACTCGCGTTCTGCATCGGTCGAGGTCGCGCGCCCAGCGTTTCCACCACCGGTGCCAACGCACGACGTTCGGGGGCTAGCGTTGACTCCCGTCGGAGGTTGGCGCGGCGTTTCGCGGACTGCCGCAGCAACCGGCTCCGGAGGTCGATGCCCGCGCCTGGGGTGATTGGCGGGTCGCGTTGGGCTTGGCCCCGAAACGGTCATTCGCATCCATGGCCGCAATCAATGACCCGCGCACCGGTCACTGAAGATGCGCGTCGGCTCGAATGCAGCTCACGACGTGTGCACCTCCCTGCACAGATGCGCAAGAGCGTAGCCGGTGGGGTGTGCAGGGTCCGGCGGAAGACACGTCAGTCGAGCAACGAGCCCAGGCCACGGGTAGGTCAACGTGCGTGGCACGTTGATTGCTGTGGGGAGGCTGTAGCCCGTTGAGGCGTTGAGATCACGGTCGCGTCATGTTCGTTCTTCTCTGGTTTCTGGTCCTCGTCTGGGGCCGGGTGGATGATCGGTTCATCGAACTGCGGAGATCAGTAGACTGCCCATCACTCCGGACCTGTGGTATTCGGTGTGCGGCGCGGGGGGAGTTTGGCGCGCGGCGGCGGTTTGTTCCGTTAGCTTATAGCGGTGAATTTGAACGCTTGGTCGGGTCGCGGGAAGAGGATACGAAGCAATGAAAAAACAAGAGCATGGGTTAGGTAGACTTCTCGTTGCCACGGCATTGTTGGCTGTCGGCTTGGTCGCTTGTGGGGACGACGGAAACTCCGATGGTTCGACTGGAGATGGCGATGCCGGTTCTGGGCGATGTGGTGACGGGAACAAGGACGCCGAAGAAGACTGCGATGACGGCAACGACGTCGACAACGACGAGTGCACCAACGCTTGTACGACGCCGAGGTGTGGTGACGGCGTGCGTCAAGCGGGTGAGGCCTGTGACGACGGCAACGACGATGATGATGACGACTGCAACAACGATTGCGCCGCCGGCACCTGTGGCAACGGCGTTCGTGAAGGTGACGAAGAATGCGACGACGGCAACGAGGAGAATACCGATGCTTGCACGAACCGCTGCCTGGACGCCGTGTGCGGTGACGGATACACGCAGGACGGTGTTGAGGAGTGCGATGATGCCAACTCCACCAATGGCGACGAATGCACGAACGAGTGCAAAACCGAGCGCTGCGGCGATGGCATCAAGTCAGCCGGCGAAGGGTGCGACGACGGCAACACCGTCGACGACGACGAGTGCACGAACGAGTGTGCCGTACCAACTTGCGGTGACGGTGTCGTTCAGGCACCGGAGGAATGCGACGACGGGAACATCAACGATCGCGATGACTGTCTGTCGACCTGCCTCGACGCGAAGTGCGGCGACGGGATTCGCTCCGATGATGAAGAGTGCGACGACGGCAACACTGTCAACACCGACACTTGCACGAACGAGTGCAAGAACGCGGCGTGCGGAGACGGCTACGTACAACCGGGCGAAGCTTGTGACGACGGCAACGATCTCGACGATGATGAGTGCGTCCGCTGCGCTGGCAGTGGCGAATGTGGAGACGGGATTGTCCAGCCAGGAGAGGAGTGCGACGACGGCAATCTCGACAACGGCGACGATTGCATCAACACTTGCCTGATCTCGCGCTGCGGCGATGGGGTTCGTTCCGGCGAAGAGGAGTGCGACGATGGCAACGGCTCGAACACGGACACGTGTACCGTAGGCTGCATGTTGGCGCGTTGTGGTGATGGCTACGTTCAAGTCGGAAACAACGAACAATGTGATGACGGCAACACGGCCGATGGGGATGCCTGTTCTTCCCTATGTGGTGAGCCGACTTGTGGCAACGGTATCATCGAAGGCGCCGAAGAGTGCGACGATGGAAATCTCAACAACGCCGACGATTGCTCCAACAACTGCGCCGGCGCGCGCTGTGGCGACGGCGTAGTGCAGGGATCGGAAGAATGTGACGACGGCAACGCTAGCAACACGGATACCTGTACCGATACCTGTGAGGCGGCAAGGTGTGGTGACGGGTTGGTGCAGCCCGGCGAGGGGTGTGACGATGGCAACGATGTGGACGACGACGGGTGTACGAATGCCTGCCGTCATGGCGAGTGTGGTGACGGCATCGTCCAGACGGACGAGGAATGCGATGATGGCAACCTGAACAACGGCGACTCGTGCACCAACAACTGCACGGCGCCCGACTGTGGCGACGGCATCGTCAACGGCTTGGACGAGTGCGATGACGGCAACGCAAGCAACACCGACGCGTGCTTGAGCGACTGTACTGCTGCCAGCTGTGGCGACGGTTTCGTGCGAGCCGGCGTCGAGCTCTGTGATCTGGGTTCAAACAACGGTCCGGGCAGCTCGTGCAGTGCCGCTTGCCTTCCTTCTGAGTGCGGGGACGGAAATCTGGACCCGGGAGAGGAATGTGATGACGGCAACGACGATGATACGGATAGCTGTACACACTACTGCTTGTGGAACCGGTGTGGCGACGGCGCTTGGTATCGCGTGGAGTCCAACATCGGCAACCCCAACTCGCTCGAGGAGTGTGACGATGCAAATACGGACGAGACCGACGAGTGCTTGTCGAGTTGTGTCTATGCCGCGTGTACCGACGGCAGCGTTCACGATCACAACATCGGTCCCTACTCAGATCCCGATGGCGCCGGACCAATGACTCCGTCTCCCGGCCCTTGGATGGTGCAGTACCTTCAGGACCGCAATGTCGCTGATGCGGCAACTGTGGGCGACAATCGACCGTTGAACATCGAGCAAGAGAAGTTCGAGGAGTGCGACGACGGCAACACCGTCAACACCGACGACTGCCTTGCCAAGAACCTGTCGGGTGACGCGGCTTTGGAGTGCGTTGCTGCTTCGTGCGGCGACGGTGAGATTTGGGCCGGTCACGAAGAGTGCGACGACGCCAACGTCAGCAACAACGACAGTTGTCTCAGCACGTGTGCAGAAGCCACGTGCCACGATGGCTGGCGCCAAACGGTCGTGAGCATCACCGGGATCGGGCAGGTCGAGGAGTGCGATGACGGCAACACCTCCGATACTGACAAGTGCGTAGGGCAGTGCCTCGCGGCCGAATGTGGTGATGGTCACGTCGACTTGGGCAATGAACAGTGTGACCCGCTCGGTTCCGCGAACTGCGATGCCAATTGCGTTTCGACAGATCCTGTCTGTGGTGACGGGGCCGTCGAAGGCGACGAGGAATGTGATGACGGCAACAACAACGGCCCGACGAGCAGCTGTCTAGACAACTGCAGGTGGAATTCGTGCGGAGATGGTCATCGGTACGCGTCTGAGACGAACCAGGGCAACCCCAACCCACTCGAGGCGTGCGACGACGGCAACTCCAACGAGAACGACCAGTGCCCGACGAGCTGCCAGAGCGCCAAGTGCGGCGACGGCGTGCTCCATACTCACAACGTCGCCGGAGACGGGACTGCAACAGCCGTGAGCGTCGAACAATGCGATGACGGCAACGCCATCGACGACGATGGTTGCACGAACAAGTGCACGTTACCGACTTGCGGAGACGGTGTCGTTCAGGCGGGTGAAGAATGTGACGACGGAAACGCCGACCCGGGTGATGGGTGCCTGAGCGATCCGGCGGAGACCGGGCTCCTGCGCTCCTGTACGGAGAACAAGTGTGGCGATGGCATCAAGGGTCTGTTCGAGGGCTGCGACGATGGCAATACCGTCGATACAGACGCGTGTAGCAACGATTGTCGTCCATCGAGTTGCGGTAGTGCCGCCGAAGACTCCGTGCTAGTCGAAGACATTCACGCGGCCGACGTCGACAACGACAGGGACGGCGTGTGTGAAACCGGTAGGCCATTGATCCCCGGGCAAGCGGCGAGCGATGGCGACGAAACGTGCCTGACCGAGACCGAGGGCTGTGATGACGGGAACAGCGTCGACACGGACCTGTGTACGAATCGCTGCGTTCCGGCGCAATGCGGAGACGGGATCCTGCAAACCGCCAACGGAGAAGAGTGCGATGACGGCAATCTCATCAACACCGACTTGTGCACGGCGGCCTGCAAGTGGAACGTGTGTGGCGATGGTGTCCGGCGTGAGGTTACCGCCGAGGGGGACCATCCGGCAGCAGGGAGTGCCGGAGCGGCTCCCGAGGCGTGTGATGTCGGCGCGGCTTTCGACGTCGATGGTGGCCTGTACCCCGACTTCGTCAACGCGAACACGCAAGCTCGCGGCGCGTCGATCGCTCAGCGCGACGACGGCTACAATGACGAGGTCGCGTTCTGCAACCCGAGCACCTGTGAGCTTCAGTGCAACGCACCCAACCAATTCGTCGCCAGCTGGAAGTCGTCGACGAGCTGCGTTTTCGTTGCCGGAGCGAACGGTGTCGGCCCGTCATCGAGTAACCTCGATGATGGCGCCGGGCCCTTGAATTATGCGTTTGCCAGCTGGGACAACGCACGAAAGCACTGCCAGGCCTACGGTATCGGTGCGGATCTGGCGGTGCTCGATCTCGGCACACCCCAGACGACCCAACAAGTCAGCGTTCTCGACACTCTGCTCGACGAGGCCTGGGTTTGGGTTGGCATGAGGGACATCGGCGGTCCCGAGCTGGAACCCTTGGGCTCTTGGGTTTGGCTCGACAGCGCGATACCCATCGCAGGCGACGCGTTCCCCTGGTACCCGGGCGACAACGAGCCCGATGACACCGGTGGTGACCAGGATTGTGGGGGCATGGGAGCCGGAGGCCTCTGGGATCTGCGTTGCAGTTGGTCACTGTGGTTCTATTGCGAATTCGACCCGACGCCCTGAGTGAGGGCTTCGTAGAGCGAGACGCGCGATTCCCCACCACGACGTATG
Organism: Deltaproteobacteria bacterium; assembly: GCA_003235365.1. Taxonomy (GTDB): domain Bacteria; phylum Myxococcota_A; class Polyangia; order Polyangiales; family Polyangiaceae; genus SZUA-265. The sequence continues at coordinate 42,882 of QJWJ01000353.1, read as the reverse complement.
GCGGGGAATCGCGTGTTCGTGCTCGGCCGCAGTGAGTCCCAACAGAGACCGCGCACGGACTGGCGATCCCTCAGTCGATCGTAGACCGACCATTCCTTTCCCATCGAAGCGTCGAGAATCCGTTTCACGACGCTCCGCGATACCGCCCTGCAGCGGAATGATCAGGCCCTATTGAAACCGGCCGTGAGGTGTGACGGTCGCGCCGCCCAGCCCCGCCAGCGCGCCGCTCGGCTTGTGATATTTTCTGGCCGAAGTGCCATCAGTCAGCTGCGGGAAACACCGCAATGGCGCTGTGGCAATCCAGGGCCGTCACCCACGGCAGGTCAGATCTGAAGGGCGAAACGCGGAGAAGAAGATGAGCATTCGACGGATGATTGTACGCCCCATCTCGCGTCGCACGTTGTTGCGTGGTGCGGGGGTGACGCTCGCGCTTCCCTTCCTCGAGGCGATGCGCCCCAGGACTGTCAGCGCTCAGACGACTGGTCCCCAGCGCTTCTTGGCGTTCTTCTGTCCGTGCGGAACCGAGCCCAGCCGCTGGGAACCGGCTGTGACCGATGCCATCAGCGAATCCGACCTGACGGAGTGCCTCGTCGACATGGCGGGGTTCGATGCAGAGATCGAATGGCCCGCATCAGGGCCCGTGTTTTCGGACATCACCTGGGTGACGAACGTCGACCATCAGGCGATTTGCAACGACATTCACAATCCGTCGATGGCCCTCTCCGCGCACAATGCGCGCGGCGCCAGCCCCGAGGTGACGCCGAAGCCGACGCTGGACCAGTACTTGGCGTCGCAGATCCAAGCAGAGACGGCCTATCGCAGTCTGACGTCGAGCGCCACGGGCGACACTGCAATCACCCAAGGCTTCTTGTCGTTTCGCGAGAACGGTCAGGCCGAGGCGGTGTATCGCAACGCGACGGCGCTGTTCGACACTGTCTTCTCCGGGCTGGACCCTGCGGCGCAGGTGAACAACATGCCGACCGAGATCCGCAGCCGAGAGGCGAGCATTCTCGACTACGCCATCGAGGACGCGACGCGACTGGGCAACCGTCTGGGCGCTGCCGACCGCCAGCGGGTTGATCAGTACATGCAGTCGGTACGCGAGCTCGAACAGCAGATCCAGAACACGACGGTCACTGCCGGTTGTTCCATCCCCGAGGACCCCGAACGCACTCGGGACATGCACACCAACACCAAGTTGATGTTGGATCTGACCATCATGGCTTTCCAGTGTGATCTGACGCGCGTGGCGGTCGTGCAGTACAGCAACAGTTGGGACGTCAACTACGGCAAGTACGAGTTGCCCGAGGGCTGTAGCGACTGGAGCGATCACTTCATCTCTCACAAACTCGACGACAACGACCGCGCGAAAGACTTGGACGACGTGATCAGCAGGGACGGTCGAGAGGCGGCGATGCGTATCGCCAACGCGCGCGTGGTGCAGACGTCGCGCTTCAAGGCTCGGCGGTTCGCCAACGTCGTAGGTGCGCTCAAAGAGGCACCGGGCGCCAACGGGAGCCTATTCGAGGAAACCCTCGCACTGTACTGCTCCGAAAACGGCGATGGCGATAGTCACAGTCGAAAACGCGTGCCGTACATGTTGGCGGGTAACGTTGGAGGCTTCAAGACCGGGCGCGTCGTCGATGCAGGCGGTCGTCCCACTGGGGCGTTGCACTCGTCGATCTTGGGCTACTTCGGAATAGACGTTGGCGAATACGGGGATCCGCCATCTGGCCCCGTCCCGGGTTTGTGAACTGACGGCGCGCCCGAGGGCGGCCGGAGCGGATTCCGTGTCCGATCTCGTTCACCTGCAGAAGTCGACCAATGCCCACAAGGCGGACTTGGGCTGCTGTTGAGCGTCGAACAGCGCGTGGGAAATTGCCGAGCGATGCTCGTCATCGGTTGACGTTGGAGCGATGTCTCAGCGCTGAACGACGAGCACCTCGAGACCGAGTCTCGGTGCGCCGAGACTTGCAAGTCCTGCCCAGCGCTGTTGCCCGTCGTAGTCGAAGGCGAACACGCCGTCTCTTGCGGGTCTCGCTTCCGCCGCGCGGGTCAGGACGCCAATCCCCAAGTCTGCCGGCAAGGGTAGTTGTGCCGCGGAATCGGCGTTCTTGCCTTGCGCTTTTTCGGCTCGTCGTGTCGTGTCGAATTCAGCAAAGAACGAACGGACGTCTTTCGGCGTTCCAAAGCGCTGGTCCGCTGGCAAGCCCACCACGCCGCCCTGCCGAGTCAGCACCATTGCCAGGAATTCGCTATCGTCGAGTTGTGTTGCGGTCAGTGAAATGTCGGTGAGCATGAAGTCCACGCCCAGAACGTATCGTGTCGGTCCAGACCGCCAGCTGATCGAGCCAGTGATCCCAGCATCCTTCGTGACGAAGAACAAGTAGGGGCGAGTCCACGAGATCGTCGGTACTTCGTGCTCGGTTGCGTCTCGGAACCACGGACGAGCGGTTGGTGTGTAGCCCATCCACGGCTGCCCGCGCCTGTCTGCCCCGCCGACGTACAACCAATTCCAGTGCGGCTCGCCATCGGGCCCAGGAGGCCAGAACACCTCGAAGGCGTTTTCGTTGAACGCGCGTTTGCGAACGAGGCGGTTGTACAGACGGTATGGGGGGGTGAAGTTCTCTGCATCAGGGTCGTCGAACACCAACACCTCGTCGTCCTCGTCCGTCGCAAGCATCAACGATGAGATCATCTGGTTGCCCTCGACAACCGGTCGGAAGTAGTCGTTGATTCTCTTCAACTCTGCAACCAGCTTGGTTTCGAACTGGCTGGCCCCCCTCTGGGCGTGCGGCGCCAGTGCATCGACAACCAGCGGCATCCAGATGTGTCGTTGTTCGAACATCCGCAGGATTTCTCCCTCGGCTTGGTTGAACACCGAAAGGACGGCGTCCCGCACGGAGGAGATGCGCGCCAATACTCTGCGCTCGGTCGCCTCAGCCAGCTCTGCGCTGCGACGTTCCAGCAGCCACGCTGTCGGAGCCCAGAGCAGCGCCAGAGCTCCAGCGCCCGCGATTGCACCACGCCGTTTGAGCCGTCGTCCTAGCGCGTGGTTCCAAGACGCTCGAATGAACTCGGCTTCGGCTCCCGTCAGCGCGTCGGGATACCGTTGCAGCAGCGACCAGGATTCGGCGAGTGCCTCGGAGTCTTCGAGCAACCGACGTTTCGGACGATCATCCTGCTGCCAGTTGGAGGCGAGTTCAGGCAGTCGAAGGCGCACCCCCAGCGACTCGCGGATGGTGCTCAACAAGGCCGTCATCGAAGGGAATCGGTCTTCGGGGTCCGCGGCGAGTGCCCGCTCGAGTGGCTTCCTCAGTCCTGGCGGCATCGCGCTGACCTCGGGCCACGGAGACATTCGACGCTCCTCCATCGCCGCCAACAACCCGTCCCGATCGTTGGCTTCGAAAGGCCGCCTGCCAGCCAAGGCTTCAAACAACGCCACGGCGAACGCGAACTGATCAGTCGCTGGCGTCGAGCCTTCGCCGCGAAGCTGTTCTGGGGCCATGTACGCCGGAGTCCCGATCAGCTGCCCGGCGGTGGTCAAGTCGCTATCGAGCCAATTGAACCGTTGGCTCCCCGGGGCGGGGCGTCCACCACCACACTCCGTATCCATCGTTTCGAGCTTCATGGAAGTGGGGGGACCGTCCACGACCCGTGCGATCTCTTCGTCAGCTTTGCGTGCGATACCGAGGTCGAGAACCTTGGCGACGTGCTTCTTCGTCACCATGACGTTGGCTGGCTTGAAGTCGCGGTGCACCAGCCCCGCGTCGTGCACGGCTTGCAAGGCCCTACCGGCTTGTTCGAACAAGTCGATGACTTGGTGGAGCGGTCTCGTTTTGCGTAGCCAGCGGCGCAGGGTTACCCCGGACACGAACTCCATCGCGAGGAACACGTGTTGACCAACGGTGCCGACCTCGTAGATGGTCACGAGGTTGGGGTGCGTCACTCTCGCCATGGCCTGGGCTTCGCGCAACATACGAGCTCTGGCCTGGACTCGTGTGCTCAGGTTCATATCGAGGCGGAGCAACTTCAGCGCCACGCGGCGACGCAGTTTGGGGTCTCGCGCCGCGAGCACGACGCCCATTCCGCCTTCGCCGAGTCGGCGTTCGACCACGAAGCGTTTGATGCGCGTGCCTCGACCGAAGAGCAATGGTTTTCCATCGTCGTCGAGCGCAGCTCCGACCGGCACCTGGGTTTCGAGCTTGGCCTTCACCTCGGATGTGTGTGCGGCGGAGGGGCGTTCTTCGGTCTGCGCGAATGCCTCTCGACCGTCAGCAACCACATCATTGCGCCGCTCCCCCATGACCCGGATAGCTTAACGGATCTCGATGGGCGCAGCCATGATGACGAAGGTTCTCCTCACCGAGCGGCTTCGTAGCTTGGCGAAATGCGGAGGGTAAGAACCGACCCCTGGAGCGGCAATCATGTTGATTGCCGCGACAAATCAACAACCTGGGGCACTGAGCTGCGAGCAAGAGTGCCCGAACGTGGCCCCGAAAAACGCCCTCACCCCCGCTGGGGCGATTTCTCGGGGCATTTCCGTACACTGGCAAGTTGATCGGCGCCCTAGAGGAGGTGGGCGACCAGATTGCATACGCGGAGCACGCCGCCCGTCGTCCGAATGAGCCCCAGGTCCCGCCAGGGTGATACTGGGAACTTGTCTTTCTGGAGCGCTGGTTCTCCGACGCTGGGCGAGCGACGGTTGCGCCACGTGGCTTGGCGCTCAATCGTGGATTCCACTCACGACGTTACCGTCAAACACGATACGGCGCGTGCTGAAGCGGTTGACCCAGTACTTCCATTCCTTCGAATCGGGTCGGTTGACGTGGTCGGGGGGCACGCCGTTGGCGATCTCCACTCCGCGTCGAGTCATGCCCAGGGCGGCCGAGCCGGCCTTGATCCCTTTCTGATCCACTTCAGAAAGTTGCGTGAGGTCCGGACACTTCGGACCGAAGACTAGGTCGAGCTGCTGTTGTGGCGAGCGTTGGAGGTACTTTTCGAAGAAGTAGCTGTACTCTTTGCCGTTGACCGTGAAGACGGCCTTCTTCGCGGAGACCGCCTCCACGCGTACCTGAGTGCACACGGGGATCATCGGCTCCAACAGGTAGTGGGTGGAATAGATGCGGTTTCGCCCCGCGTCGAAATGAAGGTTCGTCAGCGTGTAGATGCCTGGCGCGCCCGTGTACGCGTAGTTGAGTGAAGAGCCGCACGCGCATGTGAGCGCCAGCAGCAACGCGGCCAGAACGCGAGGGAACGCGAGACTCAGTGGGGAACGCATCATCTTGGCGAGCTCCTTCGTGGGTAGGTTCGGCGTGTGACGTTAGAGTACGAACCCAGTGCTTGTCGAGTACGGAGCTCGATTGAGCACTCGGCGGCCGAAGAGCGTCGAGGCGCGCGGGGCCGTGCACTGCCCAGTCGCATTCACTATTTGGAGGTCGCTGCGAGCGGCTGCTGTCGACGCAGGAAGCTGTCACTTGCCGCAAACGAAACGACCAGCTCCTTCACCCGGTCACTCATTGCCCCTTCCGCTTCGAGGCCACGCAAGAACGTCTCTTCGCGGCGCGGGTCGGAAGCAGCTGCGGCGTAGCGATATAGTTGCCGTGCGAAGCAACGCTTGACGTCTGCGCTCTCGGCCAAGCGTTGAGACAGTTCGGCGCTGTCAGCAACCGGGCCGTCCGCATCGATGCGTGAGATCAGCTGTCCCGAAGTGTCGATGGATTTGCCGGACTGCTCGGTGCGGCTTTCCCCAATGGGGCCGAAGCTCTCGAACGGAAATCCGGCGCCGTCGAGGCGTTCATGGCAAACGAAACACCCGGGATCAGCGGCGTGTGCGGCGAAGAGTTCCCGCGTCGTGGCATCGGGATCCGGTTCGGGTTGTTTGACCACGACGTCGAGAAAGGACGGCGGCAGCGGCGGTACGCAAGTCACGCGATCCAGCAACGCCACGGCCCGCTCGATCGGAGATGAGATGTTCGCCGCTGAGTTGGCCGCCAGAAACGCGCCCTGTTGTAAAATCCCGACGCGCCCTGTGCCGGCCAAACTGGCGCGCCCGTCCGGTCCAGTCGTGATCCCATAGAACTGTTCGAGTTCTGGTCCGACGACGGTGTAGCCAGCGGTGAGCAGTTTGCTGAGCGTTCCATCGTCGCGCAGGGTGACTTCGTCGATGAAGGCATTGGCTTCGTCGAGCAGGGGGCCCCGCAACTGAGCAAAGCGTGGATCCGACTTGTCGATGGTTGCCACCTTGTCCAAGTGTAGCCATTGTCGGATGAAGGCGCGCACCTGAGCCTGCCCAGCGTCCGTAACCACGAGGCGTTCGGCGTGGGAGCGTCGTTGTTCCGTCGACGACAGTTTCCCCATCGCGGCCGCTTCACGGAGCTCTTCGTCGGGAGGACCGGCAACGACCAGGTACGAAAGCGTCGAAGCGATCTCCCATTGGTCGAGGTTCGACACCTCACCGGGCTCTGCCAACTCGCCCACTTGGGATATGTAGATGAAGCTCGGAGCCTGTAGCATCGCCCCAAGAACGAACTGAACACCGCTGGTGAACCGACTCGTAGCGTCGGGTCTGCCTTCGGCAGCGAGTTCGTACAGGTGCCTCAACGCCTCGATTTCAGCCGCGTCGAGGGGCCGGCGATAGGCGAGTTGCCCGAAGTCTTCGATGAAGGTCAGCGCGCATTCGGGACCCGGGTTCGACGAGCAGGGGGCGAGGCGCGGCAACGCGGTGGCAACAGCCTCCGCTGCAAGCTCTTCCGCAGCTTGCTGGAGTTGGCGTCCGAAGACGGGATCGACCAATTGCGCTTGGTTACGACCGTAGCCCTCTTGTGGGACGTCGTGGGCCAACACGTCCGTGAAGTCCCTCTCGGTGCCGAGGAGCGCAGCGATGGTGTTCGTGAATTCTCGCGTCGTCATGCGACGCACGCGGGCCTCCAGGTATGCCTCGTCACCATCAGTGGTGCTACTTGCTGTAGGCGTGTTGGGCGGTGAATCGTCGCCTGACTGTGTCGACGACCCATCAGAGTTCACTTCCGCACCGCCGCCGTCCTCAGTCGGCTGTGAGCTCATGCTCGAGGAAGCGGCGCGATCGCCTTCAGGCATCGAGCAGCCGAGCGCGGTTGTGGATGCGACGACGGCCAAGACCGCGGTTGAGCGCTGGAGTGAGTGCTTCACAAGCTCACTCCCAACTCCGTCAACGCGGCGAGCGCGCCTTGGGTTAGCTCCGTGTCCAGAGCTGTGCCGTAAGTGTCGATCTCCACGCCGAACGCATTGGCGATGGAAACGAGCACTTGATTGTGCGAAGTGAGTTGCTCTCGTCCTGCGCAGTTGCGCGCGTTCCCGGCGCAGTTGTCTTTGACCTTGAGGCGACGCCCCATCTGGAACTTGCCTCCCGCGCCGCCCAGCAAAAGCATCGGGGTGTCCTCGGAGCTGTGGAGATTCGGCTCGCCCATTTCCCCGGACACGTAGATCAGTGTGTCATCTAGGACTCCAGCCGCGTGCAGGTCTTTCATGAACGCCGCGACGGTGCCGTAATTGTAGCGGTGCACGACAGCGAGTCGTTCCCAGCTCTCAGGGTCACCTGGGTCCACCAGCTCCTCGCCGTCGTAGATCGGTGGGAAGTACTTGTGAGCGAGCTCCGCGTGGTTGTCATTTGGCATGTCGACGATGCCAGCACCCACAGCCGCGCCGCCGCTCAAGTCATGCAGTTCGACCGACCCGAAGCGCGTCAGGTCGCAGGCCATGGCTTGCGCGAGGAAACCCATCTGCAGCTGCGTGATCTCGTGCAGGTCCGGCCCGGCGCCGGCCAAAGTCGTGAGGTGTTCGAAAGTCGGGGGAGGGTCCGGCAGGGATGCGCAATGAAACTCCAAATCACCCAGGCGCTTTTCCAGTTCCCGCAGTGTCGTCAAGTGGAGATCTAGCTTCTCTCGCTCTTCCCCTCCCAGACGCTCGTAGGTCCGACCAATGTCGCTGCGCAGGTAGTCCAGCAGGCTACCGCCCAAGTGTCGTTTGCGCTCTGCTTCGGCCAAGGCTACGGGATCGTCCCCAACCACGATGCCCGCAAATAGCGTGTTGTACGTCTCAGTCGGATCGATGATCTTCTGCAGAAGCACGCCGCCGGCTCCGAAAACGATACCCCAATCGGGTGTGTCGAGGCCCATGCCGAGCGCAATGCTCGATACTCGCGTATCCGCCCCCAATCCGTGCTCCACAGCCAAAAACTGATCGATGCTCGAGTTTTCCGGTGACGTGGGTGTCGCCCCGGTGAACACGCCAGGTCCAGCGGAGTGGCCGCCGTCTCCTGTTGCCAGTGCCACTGCGAGGTCCATCCCGTCGATCGCAATCAGCTTGTCCTTGAAGCTGACCCCGTACGTGTCGGGGTCGTCGAAGCACTTCAGCACACACCCCTCGTAGGCGATGTCGAAGTCCGTCTCCGTTTCGCCGGCTTGTCGGACGTAGAGGGGTGACGCCGCGGAGTGGAGGTGCAGAACGCTGACGTAGCGCATCGGCGTCGACGCCGCTTGTGCATGCACCGCGCTGTTCTCCAACAGACGAAAGAACGGCAATGCGGTCGCACCAGCGCCCAAAGCGCGGAGGAATGCGCGCCGACTTTGCGCAAGCGTCGACATGAGACACGAAGCGTAACGCACGCAGCGATCGCTAGCGAGGAGCGCGACGCCACGGGACGGTCGAGTGAATGTTGCCCGTACGGTAACGTTTCACCTGTACTGATCGGTTGTTCGAGGGATGAGCTGGGTTGCGCGACCTCCATCGGACCATTCGCGTCAGTCGCGACGGATTCGCAACGGGGTGGGCAGCTCCATGTCACGGAGTCGTTCTCGTGCGAGTTGGCAGCGTCTCACCCAGTTGAAGGCGCCGACGAGTTGCGACGCCGCCGCACCTCGACTGTACAGTTGGTGTGCAAGTTCGAGGTCGCCGACCAATGTGGCCAAGGCACCCAGACTGAACCCCAACGGTGCCACAATCGCGTCCACACAGCCTATGGTGGCAAGCTGGGAGGCAAAAGGAGATAGCGCGTCCAGTGTTTGGCGAGCGTACCGCCTGTCGCCATGGTGGGCTGCCAATTCACAGCGCAGCGCCACGACACCCAACGAGTCATTCGCGTTTGCGTCGTACAGACCGTCCGATGCTTGGTGCTCGAACGTTGCGAACGAGCCGGCGTCATCCCCCAGCATTGCCTGAAAGAAGGCGCGGTGCACCTGCCCAGACCTCGTGCTCCAGTGTGGCACCGGGACCTGGCTGATGAGCTCGGAGAGCTGAGTTGATGAAGGGTTTTCGACCGCGTAGAGCAGCCGTTGCATCGTTGCGGCCTGAAGAACCCTTTCCGGCGTGACCTGCTCGCTCTGTTGGTAGGCGTGAGCAATCAGGTCGGTAGATTGCAGCTGACCTCGGAACGCCGCGAGCGCGGCGCGAGCGATGGAGACCAGGAGTGCCGGAGCGGAAAAAGGCATCTGCTCGGCAACTTGGGCGGCTTGGCGAATGCCGTGCCGGTATTCGCTCATTCGACACAGGCGTAGGTTGATGCCGGCATACAGCAAGTCCAACTTCGCGACTCGTTCGCGGTCTTCTGCTTCATCCGACGTCGTACTGGCCCGTTCGAGCAGCTCGAGAAGTCGCTCAGACTCGTCGGGACAGTTCCACAACGCCAACACCTCACAACAGTCGAGTAGTCCCTTTGCCCGCGCAGTCTGGGCGTCGGAATACACTTGCCTCGCTTCACGCGCCAGGGAGGAGATATCTGCAGACTCGGAGGCGAACATGAGTTCGGCGGTGCAAAGGAGCAGGTGGCAATGCCTTTCCGTACCGCGCTTGATCCGCAGCGCAGCTCGCAATAGTGCTTCCAGGACGTGCTGGTTGCCACTCGCGCGATTGAGCGATAGCTCGGCGATGCGCAGTGCCGCTTCCGCAAAGTACTCACCATTCGCGTTCTGATCGGCCAAACGCAAGGCGCGCCACGCACACTCTCTTGCTTGGCCGAGGCGACCCGCATGTCGGTGCGCAAAGGCAGAATGGCATAGCACCCCGATCAGGCGTTGCGGTTCGGGCCGAGCCAGCTCGCTCATCGCCAGTGCGTCGCTGAAGCGACTCGCCGCGGCTTCGAACGAACAGTCTCGCAACGCTCGCGTTCCCGATTCTTCGCAAGCGTCGAAAGCCAGGGCTGCTTGTGTCTGGTCGGATGCGCCTTGAGTGAGATGATAGGCGGCGGCGTGATCGCGCCCGGTGCAGTTGTCTGCCGAGAGCCTCAGTGCCAAACCGATACGCCAGTGCAGTACGGCTTTTTCAATTGAGCCGATTTCATCGACCAGGAACTGTCGCGTCGATTCGGAGTCGAATCGATACTCGAGGGTTGACGCCACGAGCACCATTCGTGCGCTCAGTGCGGGCTGCAGGTACTGCTGAGCCTCGGCGATGGACCACTCCAGCGCGGACGCGACGACCGGAAGTTGGAATCGCATCCCAAGAACCGCTGCGACGTGCAACAACTGCGTTGCGCGGGCGGGCAGGCTCTTGAGTTGGACCGGCAGCACATGCGCGAGACCGTGTCGGATTACCGCAGCCGAATCGAGGGAGGGGTTGGTGCTCGCGCGGGCGCAGGCTTTGACCAAAAACAATGGATTGCCCCGCCCGGTTTCGAGAACAGCTTGCTCCAGTTCTGCGTTCATTCCAGGATGGCATCGTCGGATCAGACACCGACTCGCTTCTCGAGAGAGGGGTGGGAGACTTATCTCTACTGCTTGGGTTCTCAGCATGGAGAGCCCTTCGCTCTCCCTGGCTCCGATCTGGGTGCGAACCAGTAGGACGACATGAACCGGCAGCGAACGGCCTCGGGCCAGCAGGTGGTGGCAAACGGACAATGCCAGCTCGTCAGCGAGGTGCATGTTGTCCAACACGACGAGGAGCGGCACGCCCCCCCGGTAGTCGGACAGGGCTTGGAGTACTCGACCACAGAATCGGTGCCGTTGCGTGTCAATCGGCGCCGGCAGCTGGTCACTGTCGGGAGCGCCTGGGCGATCTTCGCCGCGGAGTCGTTCGAGGACGTCTGGCCAGGGCCACCCAGGTGGCTCGGTCTCCCCCTCGATGCAGCCACTCCAGATGTGGCCAAATCCTCGACTCGCGGCATGAACTTCGATAGCTCCACCCAATGCAGTCTTGCCGAAACCTACGTCAGAGCTCACCAGGGTTATGCGCGGTTGACGCCAGGTTGCGGCATCCTCCAGTTGAGACGTGACCACCGCGATCTCTTTGGAGCGTTCCAGTAGTCCCGAGTTTACGCGACCCGCCGGTGGTGTGTGGCGAGAGCAGGCCAACAGTGTTCCTGGGCCCACACCGCGACTCTCGGGCTCCAGCTCGAGGCGGTATCCCCGACCACGAATCGTCACCAAACGCGCACCGGAAACGTGCTGAAGCACTTCGCGAGCTCTTGCCACGCAGAAGTTGAGCGCGCCATCCGAGCCCCCGCCATCCGCCCACAGGGCCCGCGCGAGTTCTTCTCTCGAAACCATCGTGTTGCGTCGGGTGCAAAGGTAGGCAAGCAGGCGCACGACTTGACGTCTCGAGGTGAGCGTCGTTCCCCGTCGGACGAGCGTTCCCCGCCCCAGGTCGAGGCGGCATCCGGGTAGCTGAATCTCCGCCGCGACGTTGTTCGTGAATTGTCCCACCACCCGTGTGCGCCCCGTTCGCTGCGTTGCAGACTGCCGAAGGGAGTCATACAGGTCAACAGCCTTGCACGTCGTGCTGCGTACATACGACGTGCCGTCCGCGTCGGTCAGAAACTGTGATGTTCACAATTTGTGGAAACCAGCTAAGCGAGAAAGTGGAGTCTCGTTCGAGGACGTCACCGTGGGTCGTTGTTGCGAAGCTGTAGCGGTGTCCGCCGCAGGTGCGCTTTCGAGAACGAAGATCACCTGCGGCGGACTCCTTGAATAGGACCCGACTCAATCCCGAAGCGGTCAGAACCCGCTCGATCGCCAGTGCTTCACGAGCTTCACCGCTGACTCTGAGCGTCGCTGAACACGACTTGTCTAGTTGTCGAGGACTGAGACGGGAACAGAGCTGACGGCTACCGGGTTGTCTGACTTGACGTCCGGGGCCGAGCGGCCCCGACTCATCACCAGTAGACGCGGATCTTGTAAGTTGCCGCGTTGCCGCAACCAGTGATGTCGTAGCTCGAGTCGCCGTTGAGCGTCGTATCGGTGACCGTGCATGAAGACTGGTAGTTTCCGTACACGTCGTACGCGTATGCCGTGGCCTTGTACCCACCCTGGTCGATACTCACGCCCAACTTGGCGGACGTGCCGCTACCGTCACCCTTGCCCGAGCTGAACACCCACAGGCTGCCCGAGCCGCCAATGCACTGGCTCCCTGTGCCCCAGCTGACCGCTGAACACAGCTTGGAAGCTGCGTCTGCCGGGGTGACGGTGAAACCAATCGCTGCCAAGCCGGCAGCCGCACAGATTGCAGCACCCAGCGATTTCATCGTTTTGCTTGTCATCTTGATTCTCCTTGATGTTTTCGATGTGTCTCCCGTGGGCGTTGCCCACGAAATCTGAGGCGGATGTCGAGTCGGTCTCCGCGGTGCAGGTCATTCGCGCGAGCTGTTGCCGTAGGGATTCAGTTCGCGCCGTTGGGACGTAGCAAGACCACGTCGGAGGGGCGTGACCGCAAACAGGCGAACCACGCCAGTGGCAGCTCCCGCTGGCGATCGAGGGCTACCAATTGAGCCGAACCGTCGAAGTGCGGGTGGCGTGAGCAATACGCATTGGCGTACCGTCCCGCGACAGTCGATCGCAGGCGCGTCATTCGTTCGCTTTCCGGCGCAGATGCGACTGCCAACACCGCACGGTCACGAAGAGTGTCGGGGGGAGTTTCCGGAATGGTGCTTTCGGGTGAGAGTCTATGAATCTGTGCAGTCGCGCCTCGAGTCCCGAGAAGCACGGAGGCGGGAGGCGCCATGCCCAAGTCTGCGAGTATCCGGGAAGTGACGAAGAACGGACGCTGCCAGTGGAATGCCGAGGACGTCGCGCACAGCGTTTGCACCAAGCTGAGCACCCCCGCCAGAGCGATTCCGGCGCCGACTTTGGGGGTGGGGCTAATCGCGATTGAGCCGTTGACGGTCAACACGAACGCAAATGCACAAAACAGCGCGACGCTCGCCAGAAGCATTTCGGTCTCAATGTAGAACCCGACGTGCAGGGCAAGTGTGAGCGCCAGCGCAAGGGAGATCGAGAAGCGGTGCGAACTCAGTCGCGCCGCGGCGATCAGCATCACCCACCCGAACAGCGGTAACCACGTCCCATCGCGGACGGTTGGAAGCACCAGGACTTGGAACTCCACGAGTAGCAACTGGACCGCGAATACGAGCCGTGTGCCGCGGGGTATCGACAGCCGGGAGGACTCGGCCCAGTGTTGGCGCCATGACTCCCGATTGGATAGGCGCCACAGCTGGAGAGTCCGTCCAAAGGGGAACAGCATCAACCACGCAGCGGTGACACAGGCAATTTGGTCGTCTCGAAGCGTGGCCGGGTAGATACCCCAGTAAGTTTCGGTGCACATCGCCAGCAAGGCAGCCGCACACAGTCGCGTCCTCCACCCCAACGCGATTGCACAACAGAGCGCCAGCGCGACGCCAAACCAGATCCGGACGTGGGTTGGTGTCAACTCTGAGAACGATACGCCCCAGGCCAGCCCGGGGCCGGTGAGGTAGGTGCTCAGCTCGGGCGCGAAGAGCCCGCCTTGTGCGACGAGAGCTGGAGTGTGTGGGAGTTGTTTAACAAAGTGAACGACCAATGCCAGGCCGAGCGCTATTCGCAGTGCGTCGAAGCGAAGGGCAGAACTCTTCTCGATCGATGGTGTTTCGATCCTGCGACGTTCCGCTCTCAGCTTTGTGGCGTGTGGATATGGTGTGCATTCCTGTGGGGACGTGGGGCCGACGAGAGGCGGTTGTGTTGCGGCTTGCATTGCTCTCACCCCCATACCAATGGCATTGTGAGCATGCCGCCGACGATGACCGCCCTGGCGAACCAATCGCGAACGGTTCGAACGTGCGCTTGCCGCACGCCCTTTGCGCGTCGACCCTGGCTCTTCAACCAGCGGTCGACGCCCAGCCAAAGTACGGTTCCGACGGCTACCAGTGTGAACTGGGCAGCGAAGTGCCCTACCCACCGCGCGTGCCGAGCATAGGCGGGCAGTTCGTGCAGGAAGCCACTGGCAACGAACGTGACGAGCACTGCCGCAGCCAGGCTCAAAGCGCCCAGTCTGCGGAACGCGCTGGCCCGAGTCAGTGGACGGTAAACGTAGCGCTTGAGCCAGTTCAGAACGTAGGCGTTCCACCGACGCCAAAAGTCGGTTGGACTCGTAGACAAGAACGGGTAGTTGAACGAGTCGGGGACGGCGTAACCCAGACTTCGCATGATCCCGATGCGGTAGTTGACACCTCCCGCCTGGACGAAATAGGCACAGACGAATCGCATGATCCCGAGTCCGAGCACGGAGTAGAGAAGGTGACGCAGCCCACCAAGTTGCTCAGTGAGTGGGGTTACCGCGCCGAGGAGCGGTACTAATAGCGTGGTGCCCATCAGGAAGCCGGCAGCGCCGACGGCGGCCAGGACCAACCCCTGAAGCCGAGTTGCATCCCCTCCTGAGGCGCAACGCTCCGGGTACACTAGCACCGGATTGACCATCATGAAGAACAGGCAGTCCTTCAGACTCGCGAGCTTGCCAGTGCCCCGGGCGTTGGCATCCCGGCAGTAGCTGTAGCTGGCGAAGCACAGTTCCCAACCGACGCTGAGGACCATGAGCTCGGCTGCCCCCGCCAGCCACAATGAAGGAACGAGGAGGAAAGCAGCGGCGCAGATCACGAAGAGGGCGCCCCCGGTGATGTTTCCTTCGCGATACTTGGCTTCTAGCCACCACGTTCCTGCACTGGCCACGGCGAAGTAGAGCAGGGTGCCCATCACCCACAGGTGAGCAGCGCTCCACTCGCTGACGAACGCGAGCAAGGTACAGGTCAGCACCGCCCCGACCTTGACCAACCAATGGCGCGTGGTGGACTGGCAAACGTATACGGCGAAGGGCAGGCTGCGCATGAACAAGCCGAGAAGCCCAATACGCAACGCTCGTTCGTTCATCAGTTCGAGTAAGAGCTCAGCCACCGCGCGCCTCCGCTTCTTCGCCTGACGTCGTGTCAGAGTCTACGGTGGGCTCTTGATCGTTCTGGGTCCCACCCAATGAACTCAGCGTGAAGTGCAATTCCGCTCGCGTCGCCGGTTGGATCTTCACTGACTGTTCAGCACTGCCGGCGTCTCCGCGAACGCTGATTTTCCAGTTTCCCGCCTTCAGCCAGGGTAGGGACCACCGTCCTTGGGCGTCGGATACCCTCTGGACCTCCATCTTCTCCTGGTCTGCGTACGAGACGACGAACTCCGAGACCGGATTGCCGTCGGTGTCGACCACGCTTCCACCGACGGAGCCATATCCCCGGAGAGTCAGTACTCTGGGCGTGCCGGTTTCAAAGTCCGTAAGCGACGCTTCGCCCAGTGGACTCGTTACCATTGCCGAGTAGATCCCAACGGCGATGGAACGAAATTCGAACTGACCATCGTCGTCGGTGAGCGCTGGTGGAACCGCCGCTGCTCCGTCACTTTGTGGTTGGACTTGCACCCAGGCTTCGACGACTGGCATCCCCGCTGCGTCGAGTACCTGCCCCGAAAGCAGGCCGAGCTCCGGTCGAAGCGCGACTTCTGCGACTTGGCCAGCCGTCGTCAGGTTTACGCTGGCCTGGTTCGGTGTCTGGCCCGTGCCGACCTCGTAGACGCCGAGGGGTAGGTTGTGGAAAGCGAACCAGGCGCCCCCGGCGCTGCGTGCGTAGCGGCGTATCCCCGCTTCATCGGTTGCGACGATTGTGGCCCCCGCCACCGCAGCGCCGAGGTCTACGCGTATGGTCGCGCGGGGTTCGAGCACCAGTGTGACGACATCATCGGTGGGTAGCTCGACGTCAATCGCGGATTCGGGCTTCGTGAGCTCAGCGGCGCACCGATAGCGCCCTGCGTGGAAGCCGTGGCAGGCGAAGTCGCCATCGGCGCCCGTGGTGCAGGGAGGCACGGGGGGCGGCGTTGCAGCGGCGGAGCCCGTGGGCATGCACTGGACGGAAACGCCAGCGACGCCAGTACCGGACGTCGTGGCGACGCGACCCTTCAGTTCGAAGCTAGGATCCATTCGCCAGACTGGATGCACCAGGCCACGTTGGGGTACGTCGAGTTCGTATCGCGCGAAGCCACCCCGTTCACAGTATGCTTGCACGTTGTACCGCCCCCCCCGGACGGCGGGGAGCACTGCAGTCCCTTCCTCGACGTCGGCAGCGACGGACGCGGCTCCCACGAGATTCACAGTGCCGTGTTGGCAGGGCTCATCGCCTACCATCAGGTTGGCCTCGACCCGCGCCGCGGGTGCCAGCTCGAGGACGATCGCTGGGGATTCACTCGCGACAGCTACTCGTGCGAATTGAGGCTGGCTGATGAGCTGATCCGCCGTTGCAGTGAGTTCGTACGCGCCAGCGGGGACGCCAGTGACTCGGAATCGTCCGTCATCGCCCGTTGCGGCTGGGGGGATCCTCGCCAAGACACCGTCGCGCGCTCGAATCGTCACGCTGGCGCCAGCCACACCGTGTTTCGTGTCGGCGTGAAGGACCCTTCCTGTCAAGACGGCGCCTGGGGCCATGACCAGGTGGACGTCGTCCGCTGGTGAAACCAGCTCGAGTTGGGCCAAGGCGTAGCCCGGCGCTGTCGCGGTCAGATCGACCATGGCTGCTGCGGCACGTAGCTCGAACCGTCCTTCGGTGTCGGAGAGCGTGCGCCCCAGGGGGCTCATTCCTCCAGCCGCGGCGGAGACGAGCGCACCTGCGATGGTTCCGCCGGTCGCGTCGAGCACGATTCCGCGTATGAGATTACCGCCCGCCTCGAGCACGAAGTCGAGGGCCGGAGCGGACGCGACGACTCGGCGGGAGGAAGCGATGTGGCCTGGTGCGGATGCCGAGACGGTGTAGACAAAACCGGATGTGAGGTGCAGTTCGTACTCGCCAGCTGCATTGGTGTTCACACACGGTACATCGTCTCCACGCGTCGGTTCGGACGTCACACAAACACTCGCAGTGAGTGCCCTGCCGTTCGTCGCCGTTATGCGACCGGAGAAGCCGTCGTGGGTCTCCGTTGACGAACGTTCCCAGCGTTGAATGGTGGGAACGCGTTGCTCCCGTTCGTCGGGTCGTGGATCGACGGAGAGCTCGGACGTGTGCGGGTGAACGGCGTCGTCTTCAGGCCACGCCCAGTAGACGATGCCCACGGCAATCAGCGCGAGTATTGCCCCAATGAGCGTTCGCCCGTTCACCTGATGGCTCCTGCGGTCAAGCCGAACACTTTCGCTTCGATGCGGTCGTCCAACAAGCGGCGATACTGAGCGTATCTCGCTTCGCCGAGCAGCTCGCGCAGCCGCTCGAAAGCTTCGTTCATCAACACCTCGTTGGCACTCGGTTCGTGCACCCCCTCGAAAGCGGTAGCCAGCCGAGCGTGCACTTCGGCGAATGGTTCGGCGAGTTGACTGCCCAGGTCCAGTCGAGCCTGGGCAGCAGGGGCGAACTCTCGGCAGAATCGAGCGAGGGCCGCAGGCTGTGTACTTCGCACGAGGCGCCCGAGTTGAGGTCCCAGCGGAGTCGGAATGGTCAATCTAGTTGGTTGGCGCGGAGGGACGTCTGCCAAGTCGAGACGACGCGCGATGATCAGCGCCGATGCCGTCCTGACCACGGGCGTGAACTGTCCGACCGCCACCTTTTGTAGAGCGGGAAGGGCGCCAGGTGGTGCACGACCCGGCGCCCAGCGTTGCGCCTCCAGACAGCAATAGGCCTGTTGAAATGCTGACAGCTGTGAGGGATCTCGCAGCAAGATCGAGCGAACCTCTTCAGCTTTCTTCTGGGCTTGCTCCAGGCTGGGTAGGGGTGAGTCGCTAGCTGCTGCGCTCGCGGCGTAGGGCAAACTCAAAACCGATGCCCCCAGCTCCGTGCGTTCACTCGCGGGGTCCCTCACCAGGATCTGAATACCCAGCTGCGTTTCGATGGGAGAGGAGACCTGCGCTATGTCCAATTTCGCCATGGCCAGAAGCTCGAGGCGGAAGTTCGTTCGTTCTTGATTGGACCACACACCGAGATCACCCCCGCGTAGGGAGTCTTCCGAGTCGGAATAGGCCTCGACGAGTTGAGCAAACCTTGCCGGGTCCTCGTTCAGCTGTTGAACGAGCTCGAGAGCCAAGGTCGCGGCTTCATCGTGGCTCCTCGCGACAGGAGCGCGGTCCGTGCGATGTGTGAGCCGCAGTCCGGGTACGTCGTCATGTCCGAGCACGATGTGGCGTCCGGCGAGACTTTCCGACTCCGGAGGCGGATCGCGCCGGAAGATGTGGAATCCAGACTCGGTTTCGACGACCTTCGAGATCTCACCAGGCTCAATGGCGGCCAACGCGTCGAGCACTTCGGGCCAGACCGACAAGTCGACGGCGGACATGGCTCCCAACTGTCCGCCGTTGGCGCGCGTTGCGGGATCCTCGGAGTGATGGGTCGCGATTTCGTTGAAGTCGCCTGGCTTCTCTCGCAGGCGCCGCTCCAGATCTTGGGCCAGGGTGAGCGCTTGCTGCCACGGTCGCTTTGATGGCTGCCGGTGGAGGCTCCACTCCATGAGGGTGAGCGGCGCTTGTTTGGATTCGGCGTCGGTGTGGCGTATCAGAATGTGGGAAGCCCAAACCGTCGTGAGCTCCAGCTCGTCGCTGGACGCGAGTCGCCAGCGGCCTGGCGGGTATGGTGGCGGTAAGTGGCCAAGCCGACGCTTGGGTGCCGTTGGCTCAGTTCCTTGCCCAACGGGTTTGGTGCTCGCTGGGCTGTCCCCCATCGCTGGTGCCTCCTCGCGCGATGGATTGGACCCAATGCTGAGACTCTCACTTCGACAGGCACAACACAGCAACACGAAGGCCAGCTGCAGCACAGTGCTGCGACGAACTGACGTCACTGTTCGGCATACAACCCCGATTCCAAGATTGCGGGCTTTCATGACTACGCCTCCAGTCGTCCGACGCACGTCTCGCTGGACGAGCTGAGGACGTGGCGCAGTCTGGCGACGCGATCAAAACGTCTCAACGGATCTCGTGCCCAACAGTGATGTTGCTCACTTTGCTCATCTACGTCGGGCCGCTAGCCAAAGCTGCCACGCGTTCGTTGCTTGCGGCCATCGCTGGTGGTGCAACAGCTCGGTGGCCGGCGAGTGTTCTCGTGGACCTCGTTGGGGTGTTACTCAGACGCGCTAAGTTGTGGTTCCAATTCTTGCTGGGCAAGGCACGGCTTGGTCGCCGTCGGAGACGGCAACTGATTCCTCCCTCAAACCATTACCCAGTCCCCCGAATCCGATTAGCCAAAGAGTCGTTGCCACGGCGCCGAGGGACGGTGCCGGTGGTTCGCTGGCCTCGACGAAGGACCGACCGTCGTCGATGAGCCCCCGCAGACGCGTACCCGAGTCTCGTTGAACGACACTGGCCGTTCACCATGAACGACCCGCGGCGCGCCTTGGCTACTGTTGCGGGCTCTCGGCGGGTCCAGCCCCGCTGATTGCGGTCTGCGAGTTCTTGATCACGATCTTGTCCACACGAAACCCATCTTCTCGCGCGTAGATTCCCACCTTGTGCAGTCCCGTCGAGTTGATGTTGAGCGGACCGCTGCTCACCCAACTCCACGTTCCCGTCGTCGAGGGGAATTCGTGGGGGATACCGAAGACCTCGTTGTCCAGGAAGTTCCAGCACGAGTTGCCGTTGCTCGGGCTTGCGGGGGCGGCATCGCCGCGGACGAAAACCCAGAACTGGCCGGTCCGATCGAAGTTCACGTTGAAGTCGAAATGCGGTGAGGTGTCCACCGTCATGTAGTCGATCCAGTCTTGTCCGCCCGATGCCGCATCGGGACCCACCGTCATCACCTGGCCGCCTGACGCTGCAGAGATATCCTCGACCGCCCAGGAGTCCGTCGCAACATCGGTCTTCGCATGGAAGTGTTCAGCTTCCATGACGACTTGCCCGCCACTCATCTGATACACTGGCACGATGCAGCTGGTGGCGTTGTCGCTGGTGGAAATTTGGCCAGACGGGCACGCGGTGCAAACCCGGTTCTTGGTCGAGCTTGGCGCCGTCGACTGGTAGAACGTCGGCGCTGAGCACGTCGTCCAGGGTGAGCAACTGGCAGCGTTGCTGCCGCTGGAGTAACGGCCGCTCGGGCACGGGCTGCACTCGCGGTTGCTCGTGCTCGAACCTGCCACGGAGGCATAGGTACCGGGGCTGCAGTTGGTCCAGTCATCACAGCTGAGCGCGTTGATGCTGGTACTGTAGTTGTCCGAATCACAATTCGAACAGCTGCGGTTGGTCGTCGTATCTCCTTCGGATGCGATGCGTTGACCCGGTACGCAATCGGTCTTCGTCGCGCAGGGCGTTGCGGGGTCGCCGTCGTCATCCCAAGTGCCGGCGGCGCATGCTGCTTCGGCTGAGGTTCCACCGGCGCAGTAGCTTCCGGATGAACAGGGGGCGCACTCCGCCGCCGACATGCCCGTCGCGGGCGCGGTTTCCACGGTGCCCGCTGGGCAAGCGTCGGGATCCGAACACGATCCCGCGTTGACCGTCGCGCTGTACTGCCCATCGGGACACGGACTGCAAGTGCGGTCCGTCGTGGCATTTCCGGGGTCGCTGACGAACTCACCCGGCTGACAGTCCGTCGCGGATGTGCATGAATCGGCGTTCGTGTTCGTACTGTACGAGCCTGATTCACAGCCGGCGCATTCCACGTCGTTGCTCGCCGTTCCCCCCAGCTCGATGTAAGTCCCCGCCGCGCAGTCTTGCCACTGCTGGCAAGCAGATGCGTCGACGTCTTGGCTGAAGTAGCCATCGGTGCAAGCGGCACATTGCTGGTCGCGCAACCGATCTCCGCTTTGTTTCAGGTAGGTACCTGGCTCGCATGCCGTGTGTGCGACACAAGGCGTCGACGAGTCGCCGTCATCGTCCCATTCGCCGGCCTCGCACGGCACGATGTCGGCGTCACCTCCCGCGCAGTACGTTCCGGTTTCGCAGGTCTCGCATCCGACCGCCACTTCGTCGTCGTTCCTGAGTTCGAGCGTTCCAGGTGGACACTCCGCGAACACCACACATTCTTTTGCGTTCGCGGTCGTTGTCGAGGTTCCGGTGCGGCACTTTTCGCAGGCACGATTCCGCGCGTCCGTGCCCGCTTGACTGACGTACTGCCCGGGTTGGCAGATCGACCAAGGCTGGCATTCCGCTTCGTTGCTGGTGGCCGTAAACGTCCCCGTGGGACAATCGGCGCAGCGTCGATCGGCTTCGGTGGAGCCTGCCTCGACGACATAGCTGCCTGGATCACAATTCCTCCAAGCGACGCACCGGTTGTTGCGGAGGAACGTGCCCTTGCCACAGACCGAGCCCCCTTCGCCCGAGTCCATCGCTGTCCCGTTGGGTTGTGGACCCCCGTCGACGAAGGTTGTGGGCGCATCATCCGACGAAGTACTCTCGTCGGACTCGCCTTCCAGTCCGGAGTCTCGGCGCACGCCCCAGTCGTCTGGCAGCCCGCTTTCACAAGACAGCAGCGTCGGTGCCGGCAGGGCCAGCGCGGCAATTGGAAGCAAGAAGTAGGAAGTAAGATGGCGCATGAGCGACGACGTTCCAACTCTGTCCCAACTTTGTACACTTTGCAGCTGCAAACATGCCTACTGCGACAGGAAGCACCTCGTGACAGTGCGGCTATACCCCCTGCGAGCCTTGGCTTGCTCAGGTCTGTGCCGCATTGGCGGGGGGTGTCGTCCCGACGGCTCCCGTCGGTGACGCGGCCGACGAAACCCGACTTGCGGGTTCTCGTTGACAAGCGCAGAGGGGCGTCAGGTGTTCGCCTTCAGCGCACTGAACTCGCCTGGGTCGTGGATCATGGGCGGGTTGGTGCCTCCCCCGATGAAGTCTTCGGTCTTGTCGTACATCCCGAACTTGGTGACCTCGGCGAGCCCTCCGCGTGTGGGAAAGCCATCTGATCCGGCCCGTACGCCCAGCGCATTCATCAGGTTGCAGTAGTACTTGTTGATCGGTGCGTTGGCGACGCTCGGGTCGGTGCCGGTTTCCTGGGTGAGCGCGTCGTATTCGGTCGTGGTTTCGGGCGTGCACTGCGCTTCGCTGTTGCCCTGTGTCAGGTCAGCCGAGCCGTCTTCGACGTTTACCGCCCAACCCGTCTTGAAGTAGCCCCCCATGCCGCCCATCTGCACGATTGGCAGGTTGTTCAGATTGCGCGCACAACCATCCGACACCTCTTGAAACCAGACTGCGGCTGTGTTGTCGAGCACGGTTCCGTCGCCCTCCGAGAAGCTGTCCAAGAGCGACACCAGGTGAGCGTACTTTCTCGTGTAGAAGTCGTCGATCTTCAGGATGTGGTCAATTGCATCAGGGTAGCAGTCGCCCTGCATTCCGGCATTGTCCCCCCGGTGGGATAAGCTGGCACTTTCGATGGTGATGTCGAGGCCGTTGAACACGTAGGTCGAGGGGTACTTCAGTAAGATGATCGGATTGGCACCGCAGACCGCCGCGAGCACCGCGAGGTTCGAGTAGACGTCTGCACCGTCCAAACTGTCGGTCACTTTCGATGTCAGAACGTCTGAGCCCAGCGGGCTCGCGATCGCGTCGAAGGTGGTTTGCGTCAACATCAGAGAACCAGCAACCTGGCCGTCGCAGCCCTGGGGGATGAGGGCGGGTGTCGTCTCGTGCAGGAGGGCCTTCCACGCTTCGAGTTTGTCTCTGTCTGAGCGGCTCATGTCGAAACGCTCGAGCGTCTCCAAGTCGTCGTGCACCACGTCGAGTACGCTCTTGCCCCGCGCTACCAAGAAGCTGTCGGGAGACATGGCGTTACCGTTCATGGACAACCCCGTCAGGTTTTGGAACGCCTGAAGCGGGGCGCTGATCCCCGCAAACGGCGTTTCCGCCGCGGAGTACGAGATGGCGCTTTGCGCGTTGTCACGGGTCCCGCCTACGTTCAGCAACAGCGGCAGTCCATCGGGACTGACCTGCGCGGCGATAACATGGTCCAGTGACGGACCGACGGGTTTGGCGTTGAACTTCGTGGCCTGTTGGAAGGAGAACGGGTCGTCGGAATTTGGCGTTACCGGTTGGCAAGTGAGGTACGAACCGACGACCTGCAAGTAGGTGTCGTTTCCCTGCCCTCGCGCGAGCGATGTCGTCCACTCGTTCATGGCACGGATGCCGCGTGGCATGAGCATCTTGTCGACGTGAGGAGCCAAGTGCTTCAGCGTCGTCGACTCGAGATCGGCCGCGCTCAGCGCTCCGTGTGACTTGGCTGGAAAGAACCGAGTAGTGATGCAGCCGTAATGAGTGAACATTGCGATCAGCTGCCTGGGGAGGGCTGCCGACCCTGCTAGGACTCCACGTTCGACGAGTGAGCTGAGGAATGGGGCTGCGACGCACGCTCCACCCAAGCCGCGCAGAAAGAGCCTACGGTTCACACGGGGTGTCACGCCGACCCCCTGCCACGCACTTCGAGCTGAGCAGCTTCGTGTCGTGCACTGCGCGGCCGACGAGGGCGGCGGAAGCGGTTGTCGATGTTCAGTGTGTTACCCATCACGGCTGGTGTCAGAGACAATGCCCACTGTGGGGGATCCGTATTCACGCCGGTCAGCGCGTTGTTGTGGTTTTGGTGAGACATGCGGGTCGCTTGGACTCCCGGAGCTGGGCTTCCACGTCCGGGGATAATTCTACGTGGGGCGGGAGAAGGTGAACCGCTCTGACAACTCGATCGAGGTCCGCCGTTCCCTCGTAGTCGGGAGCCCCGGCTTGCCGCCAGCGGCCCGGTTCCGCCGAACGACACCAGAATCTCGACGTCAACCCATCAACGAGTCGTGACCTTCCGACTCGATCATCGCTTCTCTGCAGCTGTGAGGCTGGCCTTGCCGCTGGTGCTCGCTGCCATCGCGCACGGATGCGATGGACCACCGGCCCAGTCGGGCGAAGGAACGGGAGCTATCAGCGGGACTACGTCTGCTGCGGATACACCAGGGAGCGCGTCCGCAACCGCCAATCGAGCGACGGATCAACCCACGGCTGGCGTGCCCAGCGGCGTTCCGGTTGCGGCGAGCACGATCGGCACGACCAGCGCTCGGCCGTTGGCATCGGAGCCCACGCGGGACATGACCAGTTCTTCCGGTGTAGGTGGTGCTCGCCCCGACGGGCCTGGCACAGGCGCGGGTGGACGTGATTCTGTTGGAGAAGACGCCGGCGGCGGCGCAAACCCGGGCGCCGACGCGGGGCTCGGCGTCGGACTAGGGGGCGCAGGTGGCACATCAGTCTCGAGCGCCGAAGACGGTGGGACGATCGGGCCCACGCCCCGGACCAAGTTCGTCGGCAACATCGACACGCGCGGCGAGGTTCGCGACGACTTCAGTCTGTATTGGGATCAGTTCACCGCGGAGAACGCGGGCAAGTGGGGTTCCATCGAACGCACGCGCGACCAGATGAATTGGTCGAGCGTCGATGCCATGTACGAGTACGCCCAGACCCACGGCATCATCTTCAAACACCACAACTTCATCTGGGGTCGGCAGCAGCCGAGCTGGCTCGATGGCCTTTCAGCAACGGAACAGCGGGAGGAAGTCGAGGAGTGGATTCGTCTGTTCTGCGAGCGCTATCCTGACACGCCGATCATCGACGTGGTCAACGAGCCGCCACCGCACACTTCGCCCGTGTACATCGCCGCGTTGGGGGGCGACGGCGAGAGCGGCTACGACTGGATCGTGCAAGCCTTCAAGTGGGCGGACCAATACTGTCCCGATGCGATCCTGATCCTCAACGACTACAACAACGTCGAGAACCCCAACGACAACAACCACACGATCGACATCGTCAATCGTATCAAGGCAGCTGGCGCGCCGATTGACGCAGTCGGTGCGCAAACCCATGCGGCAGCGAACCTCTCGGCCAGCACGGTGCAGGGCTACATCGACGCGATTGCATCGCAGACCGGGTTGCCCGTTTACATTACCGAGTTCGATTTGAACATCGCCGACGATGGCCGGCAGCGCGACGTGATGGAAGCGATGTTCACGATGTTCTGGGACAACCCCAACGTGCCTGGGATCACGCTGTGGGGATACATCGAAGGCGCGACCTGGGTCACCAACAGCGGGTTGATGAGCAGTGACGGGGTGCAGCGTCCTGCCATGACTTGGCTCCTCGAATTCCTCGGCCGATGATGTTTGGCACGGTTGCCGGCCTGCTTGGTCGAGCAGGTGGCTGAGCGACAGCAAAGGCAGTACCAGTGCGGCAATCCGGTTGATTGCCGCGACAATTCAAGCATCTACCGCTCTGCGACGTAGGTCCACACGTCGTTCTCGTCGCCGTCGCTTCTGATCACCAGGTACTCAGGCGATACACAGTAAGTGGCACTGTTCAGGGTCTTGCCGGAGGAATCGGTCGTCTTCAGCGTATGCTTGTCGGTGACCCAAAACGCCGCTGCGATGTCGGCGCGCGGAGCGACGTAGAATACACAAACGCAGGCGTCCTTCGCTTCGGAACAGATTGGCGGCTCGTCGTCATCCGCCAGATGCGCTTCGCAAGAACTGCCTTCCAAGCATTCGTCACCCACCGTCTTCTCGACCCTGCCGTCGGGTTCATCCGAGCCGAACGTCGTCACGTACGATCCGGGAACGTTTTCGAGGTGTGGTTCGGCAAAGTAGAGAAAGCTCTTCTTGGGCTCGAACTCAGCACGTGTCTTCGAGCAGTCGTCCTTGCCTTCGTACACGAGCAGCGTCATCGTCCACGTCCCGGTCGGGTCACCTCCGCAAGGTTTGAAGTTGTCGGCTGCGTCCCGGGTTGAGAGGTCTTGGGGTTCAGGCTCGCCTGACTCCCCGCATGACACGACAAGCGTCAATGCGAGCGCGATCCAGAGAGGTCGATGAAATCGGCCCGTCGCATTGGGCGAAGTTCGAACGCTGAACGATGGCACGTCGCTTTCTCCTCAGGTCCGAACGGGGTCCGGCTCGTCAGGGCCGTGATGGCCCCACCCGCGTCCAACTGTACCGCATCACCCGTCAAAGGTATGTAGCCACGGGTGGTGCCGATGGGGGTTTGTGCTTCAACCCCTCGGAAACTTGGAGCTGCGGGGGAAGCGTGGCGGTCGTTGGGTCGTTACAACTCGAGGACTACGTCGAGGTAGAAGTCCTCGCTCACGAGGTTGGTGACCGGGCCTTGCCAGATCTCGAATCCGACCGCGACAGCGTTGACGACGTTGCCGGGCAATTCGAGGCCGCGCGCCTCAGCGTCGCGGACGAAGTCCATGATGTCGAACTCGAGTTCGGTCATGTCTTCGCCTTCGTTGCGCACCCAGTTGATGATGGGCACGCTCCCAAAGACCGTCCCTTGCCAGACGTCCCAGGTGCCGGGAACATTGGCTACCTCGACGTCGTCCAGGATCGGTTGACCTGCGGGTTGTTGCCCGGGGGGATCACGTAGCCACACCATTGCGAACCCAGCAAAGCCGTCGCCATCTCCGAGCCAGATGTCGTACGCCGCATTGTACTCGCCGCTATTGCCGCCCGGGTCCCAGCGCCAGCCGGTACGGAGCTGTTCGATGTCGGCGAGTGGGGCGGGTAGTCCACACTCTTTGGACTTCTCACTGGAGTAGTTACCACAGAACACCGTGGGGTAGGACGCCGGCTCGTAGTTGCTGCCGACCGTTCCTTCCATGCTTTCGATGGTGAACGACGTTCCCTCCCACGAAACGACGTGGTGGTCGAAACCCGGACCCCAGCCGTTGGACATGAAGTAGTAGTTCTGGCCGTTTCGCGTGACATCGCCGCCGGAGTAGCGTTCGTCAGACGTTCCTTCGCCGCTCATCACCGCCTGTCCCAACACCGATGGGCCGTCGGGTATCGCGTCAGGTCCGGGCTGCGTCGGGTCGTCGCTCGGTTGAACGGTGGGCTCGGGCGTGACGCTCGACGGTGTGCCCGACGGCTGATCCACGGGGGGCGGTGCCTCGGGGCCGCCTGCGGTGGAACTGGCCACCGGAGCTGGTTCGCTGGAGGGGATCGTTGCGGGGCTGCTGGGGACGACTGCCGCCGGTTCAGGCGTTGCATTGGCTGTGGGGGCACCCGGCGCGTCGCTTGGCGGTATTTGTGGCGTCGGGTTATCGGTTGTCCCCAAGGGTGACGGCGTCGGTGCGCTGGGAGACGCGCTCGGCAGCGTCCCAGTACCCGTCACGGGTATCACCGTACTGCCCGGAGCATGGGGGCCGTCAGTGCCTGTGCCGGTCGCCCCAGCGGCGTTGTCGTCGACGTTGCCGTCGGAACATGCTGCCGGGAGCAACACAGCCAAAACGACCCAATTTCGCAGCGGTGCTTTCACGGACGATTCGCTACCACCAGGCTCTCGTGCGCTCAAGTCATCTACAGGTGGCCCGTCCAACGATCGTGCGCCGTGATCGTCACGGTCTCGGCATGGGAGCGGTCTCAGCGCCGGTCTCAGCGTAGAGTTACCTTGGCTCGGGAAGGCGCGTGCGTGCCGATCGCAGGCAGTGACTGAAAGGGTGAAGTCGACGCTTCGCAGTCAGATTGGTCCGCTCGCGGGTCTTCTTGGGAGTGACGCGGCGCGGTGGCGGCGTCGTTCGACTGACCCTCGTTACCCAACTTGCAGACCAGCCGAGCGTCGCAGCCCCAACAGCTTCGCGGCTTGGCGATTGAGCGTCCTGGGATCGAACGGTTTGGTCATGGTTGCAACGTTGGGCGCGTCGTGAACCTCGGCCAGTGACTCGTTGTCGTAGCCGGTCACGAAGAGTACCGGTGTCTGGATGCCGTTTTCACGCATGTGTTGGAGCACCGCGCGCCCGCCGAGTTCGGGCATGACGGCGTCCAGTACGACCAACGCGAAAACGGGGTCTTGCTCCTGGAGTGCGGCGATCGCGGCTCGCCCGTTCTCCACGACCACTACACGAAATCCGACGTCTTCGAGGTAGCAGGCGAGCAGCTGCCGAACTGCCGGTTCGTCTTCCGCAACCAACACCCAGCGCCCGCCTCCACTGAGCATCAATGCCGAGCGCGACGATGGTGGCGACGGCGCCGCGGCGTCGCTGAGCGGCAAGTAGATGAAGAACTTGGTCCCTGCTCCCGGCTCCGATTCGACATGCATGTGACCGAAGTGCTGCTGAACGATCCCATAGGCCGTGGCCAGCCCGAGCCCGCTGCCCTTGCCGGGAGCCTTGGTAGTGAAGAAGGGTTCGAACACCCGCTCCAGTACGTCGGGGGACATCCCGTGCCCGGTGTCGCTGACGGTGACGCGCGCGAACTGCTCCGCGATCGATGACGCCGCGAACTCCGGCAAGTCGTCGCGGTCCACTGCTTCTAGGGTGACTCGGAGTGAGCCCCCCTCAGGCATCGCGTCTCGCGCATTGACGCACAGGTTGACGATGACTTGTTCGATCTGTGGTGCGTTGCCGACGAGCAGCAACGGGGTGTCAGCCGCGTATTGAAAGTCGAGGTGGATGTGCTCGCCGAGCAGACGGCTGAGCATTCCGTGTGAATTCTGCAGCACCTTCTCCAGCGGTAGCACCGACGTTTCGACGTTGCCCTTGCGACTGAAGGTGAGTAGTTGCTTGACCAAACCCGCTGCTCGTTCGAGCGCTGACTGTGCGTCGTGGAGTCTCTGCGAAACTCGCTCGTCAGAAGACAACCGCCGCAGCAAGTCGATGTTGCCAAGCGCGATGAACAGCAGGTTGTTGAAGTCGTGCGCAATGCCTCCGGCGAGCTGTCCGACGGCCTCCATCTTCTGAGCCTGAATCAACTGGGCTTCGAGTTTCAGCTGTTCCGTCACGTCTCGCTTGACTGCGACCAAACCTGCGAACGCACCGTCGGCGTCGCGGAACGGCGAGAGAGTCAGCTCTTCATCGTAGGTTTCGCCGTCGACGCGAAGACTCTTGATCCGCCCGGCCCAGGTCACGCCCTCGACCAGCACCCGATTCAGTTCAGCGAGTAGGGTCGGATCTTTACGGACTTCGAGTGCTGACCACGGCATGCCCAGCACGTGCTCGCTGTCGAGGCCGGTGGAGCGTTCATACGCTGGGTTGACGTACTCCAGCCGTCCTTCGGCGTCGGTGATGACGATTGCTTCGGCCGAGTGTTCGATGCCGGTCAACAGTCGGTTGCGCTGCAATTCCGCCTGGTGCCGCTTGCTGATGTCGCGCGCAACCCCCTCGATCACCAACCCGCCCGTCTCGGTATCTTGAATGGCGGTCGCCCGCACGCCCATCCAAACGATGTGCCCGTCTTTGTGGAGGAAACGGATCTTGTGGGAACGCCCCGCTTCGGCTTCGTCGAGGGCGAGGAACATCTCGATGTCGTGGGGATGGATCAAGCGGTCCAAGCTGACCACACCGGATACGAGCTCGTCAGGCTCGTACCCGAGCAGATTCTTGCAACTCGGGGTGGTAAATAGCCAGGCGACCGAGGGCGCGCGCCGCAAGCGAAAGACCAAATCCGGCAGGTGCGTCAGCAAACGTTCGAGTTCGGCTTCCGTCTTTGCGAGCGCCTCCCGAGTGCGTTCACTCGCCGTCAGGTCGACGGAATAGGATACCGCGAGGTCTTCACCGTCGATGACGAGTCGTGAGGCGCGGACCTCTACCGGAAAATCGACACCATCGCGCCGCCGATGAGTCGTACGCAGGGTCATCGTGTCGCTGGGCCGCTTGCTGGTCCACAGATGCTCCCAGAGTTCGGGAGTCATCACGGGGTCGATTGAAAAGATCGTCGTTTGGAGCAGTTGATCGCGCGAGTACCCCAGTGACGAGCACGCTCCGAGATTGACGTAGGCAAAGCTCCCATCGCGCCGCGCGAAGTACCAGGACCCCGGCACCGAATCGAGAACAGCCACGAAAGCCTTGTTCGGTCCGGGGATGATATCGAGGTTTGGCGGTTCGCCGAGTTTTGGCGCAGCGGGCGGCTTCGAGTCCGTCATCGAACGTGAACGTTATCGCGGTTCGCCCGGATGTGGCAGGGATAGCGGGCAGATCCTCGGAGCTAGTTCCGCCCTTCCCGGTTTGGTCCAAACAGGACCACCGTTTGCGGGCACTCGTACGCCCGCGGTGAGCCAATTCGGGGTCGGGCGCGCTTCGGTGTGTTTCCTCCGCGCACAGGGCATTACCGAGTCGCCCCACCCTGGTTGTGGTCCGACCTCCCTGGAACGACCGGCAGCGGCTGACGGTGCGACACGGTGCATCCGAGGCGCGTCTGAGCGGGGACCTGGAGGCTGTGTGGTTCGTCGCCGCCGATTGCCGTTGCCCGTGGCTACAGCGGCAATCATGTTGAGTGTCGCGACAAACCAACAACCTAGAGCACCGAGCTGCGAGCAAGAGTGCCCGAACGTGGCCCCGAAAAACGCCCTCGCCCCCGCTGGGGCGATTTTTCTGGGCATTTCCGTGCACTGGCAAGCTGATTGGTGCTCTGGGTGGGGTTACCGCCCTTCGAGCCACCGCTCGAGCAGCGCGCGCAGAGCGTCGGGTTCGTTCTGCGGGGTCGGAGTGCCGAGTTGGGAGAGCTCGTTGATCCCGTGGCAGGAGGGGCAGGCGCGGATTTCGCCCGCCTGGAACGAAAGCCAGTTGCGCTCGCGCACCACGGGTTCACCCTCGGGACTGACCAGTTGCCAGCTCAGTGCGCGCCGCGCGGGCACGAACGCGGCAACCGAGCCGTCCTCACCGATGGCCGTGCTCCCAGGGACCACACCGGTTTCGGACAATGGGGTCTGACGGAGCGGACGAGCCAACAGGCGTCGGCCCTCGATCGAACCATAGCCACGGACCGCCTCGGCCTGAAACACTTGGAGATGGCTGACGTCATAGGCCTCACCGCTCGTCGCGATGGCTTCGGTGCCACCCGGTACACGCAGGTTGTACGGCTGATTGAGGTCGGCTCGATCCCGCAGCGTCACGTTGCGCATCACGATCAGCGCTAGCTGATTGTCGCGTAGCCAACGCTGTAGCTCTCCTTCATCTACACCCAACTCGTTCAATACTGCGAGCTCGGGCTCCTCCAGTTGCGTCGTTCGTGGTGTTGGCGCGGGACGTGAAACGACCTCGACGGGGTCCAGCTCCCAAAGCGGACCGTCCCAGGTGATACTCCTGTCGGGGTCCCACCACGTGACGCGCTTGCTGATCCCGGCGGTCAATGCCGTGGCAGCGCGCATGGATCCGCCAGAAGGCTCGAGCGCGTAGAGCCGATAGTCGTAGTTGGTCGTCGTGCGCTCGCCATAGTCGATGGTGGCGTACTCGGAACTCGCTGTGTAGACGGCCACGAGTCGTCCGTCGCGCAAGGGTAGCGGACTTCGATAGTGCCCCTCATTCTCGGTGGTCACCGCTTCGACCACCATCTCTTCGGCGCTCTTGGAGGGATGCCCGTCGAAGCGGATCAGCTGTCCACCGCCAGCGGTGTAGAACTCGGGGGCCACGGTCGCGTAGTAGCTGCCCGGGTGTAGCGGGTCCTCTTTGATGTGAAACGTACCACCGTCGCCGCCCAGAGAGAGGCGATTGGCGTGGTACTCCTCGGGCGCATAGTAGCTGAGGTTGTCATCATTGGTGAACGAACCCTCCGTGTACGACCCGCCGAACTCGTGCCGGCCAACGTGGTTCACCGTCTCTTCAGCGGTTCCGTCTTCATTCATTTCCCAGGGGAAGAAGTGATTGAAGGTGTGACCTGACACGTTACCCTCAGTTTCACGCGCCTCGGGAAAGACCTCGGCCCCGGCGATCTCGGTGCTCGACTCGGAATCGGGGGATTCGTCGACATAGGTGATCGGTTCGTAATCGGGGAGTGCCTGCTGATCGCGCTGTAGGTGATCCCACTTGGTGAAAATGACTCGCCCGAAACTGTCGATGGTGGGAGAGAAGGCGCCACTCGGTGCGTGCTCGAGCAGTATGAGCTCCCCATCGCCTGGGCTCAGCCGGTAGATCCCAGTTACCGTCGCAGCACTTTCGTACTCGTCCAGCTGCGGGTAGAGGTGTTCTGCACCGTCCAGAGGCCGATCTGAAGTGAAGAGAATGTCTTCGCCGTCCGTGGCGTACAGGGGGGAAACGTTGTTGTAGTCTTCGGGTTGATCGGAGACCTTGGTGATGGTTGCCGTCTCCCCTCGTTCGAGGCCGCTCACCTCGTACAGCTGCCACGGTGGGTATACGTGCTGGTACTGTTGAGGTGGCGCCCCCACGACCATCGAAAACACAGCCTTCTTCCCGCTCCAGTGCACCGTCGGCTCGCGGACGGCGATGGCATTTTCGTCCTGCTGTTCTCCCTCGGAGCCGAACCCAGCTTCGCGGGTCAGATTGCGCAGCGTTCCGTCAGGGTAGAGGATCATCAGATCTCCACCGCGTGGCGCCGAACCAATCGTCCCCCGGTGATTGCCGAAGGTGGAACTGAGAGTGGTGAAGCCTTCGACGGGCACTTGCGTCACGAACAGGATGGGGTGACTCCCTGTTTTCGCTGTCGGCTCGGAGACGGGGGTGCTGGCATCGTTCGGGTCATTCGCAGACTGCGTGGGCCCAGCGGGGTCGCCTGAAGCCTGCGGCGTCTGTTCGGGCCCCGTTGCGGGTCCGGCGGTTCCCGAGTCGAGTTCGCTTCGGGGCTTGGCTGGCTGTGGCGGATCGCCGCGCTTGCCGCTCGGCGTCTGGTGGCCCGCGTCCAGTTCGCCCTTCCTCGCCCGAGCATCCGATGACGATTCAGTCGCGCCCTCGTCGCAGCTCCACGTCAAGGCAAGGGCGCACCAAGTGGCCAGCGACCGGATCCCCTTTGCAATTCGTATCTGCATGAATCACCTTGGCCGCTGAAGTTGCGGCCTAGGGTGTCTGTGCCAGCACGGACCCAAATCCATACGCTCCGGCAGTGCATTTTGTCTGTCAGCTCACCGTGGGCTCGGTATCGCGTGTGCGTATGTGGTGGAAGCGACCACACGTGCGCCGAACGCGCCCGTGGCCGGAATCCCCCAACTCATCACAACGTTGTGGCGGTGCGGTCGCTGTCCGGGGGTGTGGTGGAACTCTGGGACTGAAGCAGCGAGGCAAGAGCCGCGACCTCGTCGTCCGACCGGTCCCAGTCGTAGGATTGCAGAAGTTCGATGGCTTGAAACGTGCCGCCGCTTTCGTGCAAAGCGGTCAAGTAGTGGATCCTGGCAGCCTTCGACTTCGAGCCGTTGCTCGCGCTGCGCAACAGTTGGATGGCTCGCGCTCGGTCGGCGGGGCGTCCCCGCTTGAACAGCGCCCAGCCGAGTGTGTCCTGAACTTGCGGAATTCGCGGGTCGACGGCCAGGGCGCGCTCGGCTAGTTCGACGGCGCGGCTCGGGTTACCGAGCTGCTCGTTGTACAGCGCGGCGGCGTTGTTGAGTGCGATGACGTCGTTCTCGACGAGTTGCAGGACACGTTCATATTCCTGGGCGGCAAGTTCCGGTTGTCCAAGTTCCGCCAGCACGCTGCCCAACCGAGCGTGTCCCAGCACCGAATTGGGGTCCAGTGTCACCAGCTTGCGCAGCGCCGCTTCGCTCTGCCGTTTCTGCCCTTCCAGAGACTCCAACTGCGCGAGCGCAACCCAGACTCGGGTGTCGTCGGCAGCCAGCTGCGCGAGAGATTCGAGCAGCGACCTCATCTGCTTGCGTTTCCCGAGTTTCTCGTAGGTTGCGGCGAGTAGCAGCTTGATGTCGAGGGTGGCGTTCGGTCGTTCAGCGCGAAGCTCGAGCGAACGAAGTGCTGTCGCAGCGTCCTGGCGAGCTAGGTAGTGTCCAACCAACATGCGGTGCGCTTGGACGTTGCTCGGAGCGTGATCGGCCAGGTTCTCGAATACTGCGGCGACTTCTGCGTGCTTTCCTCTCCTGGTCAGGACGTTGGCGAGTCTCTGCGTGGCATCGATGCTAGCGGGCTCGAGTGCCAACCAGCTGCGAAAGGTCTTCTCCGCCTCGGCGAGTTGGTTGGCGGCGAGCTGGGCGCTGCCCAATCGAGCGATCAACTCACCCCGCTCTGGACCGCGCTGCACGACGCGACCGAGTAGATCAACGGCTCTGCTCGGTTGCTTCGAGTCGAGTTCGACGTCGGCCAACAGCAGCGTGTAGGGGACGCTTTCGGGTGACTCCAAGAGCAGTTCTTCTGCCAACCTGCGCGCTTCGGCGCTGCGGCCACTCTGCAAGCAGGCCTGGGCCAGGAGATATTCGGCCTTGGATCGATTGATGGTGTCGGCTTGAGGTACACCCCCGAGAGCCTTCTCCAGTTCGAGGCGAGCCTTGTCCGCCGATCCCGTTGCGAGGAGATAGCGGCCGCGCAGCAGCGAGTCTAGCGGGTGAGGTTGGGCGATTGGCAGACGATCTACGACGTTTGCGACGATGGTCATGTCCCCCAAGTCGAAACCGAGCTCGGCGAGCGTGTGTCTGGACAGGCCAGGAGCATCACTCGTGCTGACTCGCCGCGCCAACCCCGACGCCAGAGTCTCCTTGCCAAGCGACTTGGCCAGACTCGCCAACACCAGGGCGCCGTGAGGGTCTCTCAGCTGACTGCCTGACGACCTGGCGAGCGTGGCCTGGGCGTTGCGATGCGCGCCGCTCGCTCGCTCCAGCGCGGCCCGGGTTACCAGCACTTCCACGGGAATGCGTGCGCCTGCTTCGATCGTCGACTCCCAGCCGGTGAGCGCTTCGAGGGCGGACTCGTGATCTGCTGCATCGACGGCAGTGAGCGCCAACAGTAGTATCACCTCCAGGTCCCCGGGGGCGGTGGCGTGGACGAGTTTCAGCTCGTCCCTCGCCCGCTCGGGGTTGCCCGAGAACAGCAGTACCCTCGCCAACGCGGTGCGGGCCCTGAGATAGCCCGGAGCTCCTTCTGCGACGCGGGACAGGGCGGTTGCCGCGGCGTCCCAGTTGCCGAGCGCCTCGTACGCCAGCCCCGCACCCAGTTGTGCTTGGGGGCTGCCTTGATGGTTGCT
Organism: Deltaproteobacteria bacterium; assembly: GCA_003235365.1. GTDB lineage: Bacteria > Myxococcota_A > Polyangia > Polyangiales > Polyangiaceae > SZUA-265. The sequence goes on along the minus strand of QJWJ01000353.1, from coordinate 7,816 downwards.
AAACACGGTGAGCGCTCGCTCCGGCGCGTGAGCGATCAGTTCGAACCCCCGCTCGACTTCACTCCTCTCCACTTGCTGCGCGTTTCGCGAGCAAGCCACCAACAACAGCAACGCCGACAACGCCTGACGATGTAAGAGCATCACGTTCCTCCTCTGCTCAAATGAAGCAAGGCCGCCCCCTTTGGAGACGGCCGAGTTCTCATTCAATGTAGCCGAGACTCAGATTTCTCGACGTTGCCGGCGAGATGCGACGGCGACCGCGGCAGTACCGGCCATGAATGCGACCGCGTTGGGCAACCCGTTCGCGGAGAGCTCAGGTACGTTCGTGATCTCAGCGTCGTGGGAATACGGAGCTGCGTACACTTTCTCCGAACCGCCGAGTATGACGGTACCAAAGGCATCGAGGTGAATGCCACCTTCGACGTTCTGGATGGTCAGGGAGTAGACCTCGATGTCGGCTCCCGTGGTTCCCTCTAGATCACTGAGCTGAAAGTCGGCGTTGAAATCCGCGAGCGGATCCTGCGTTTCCGTGAAGTCGCCCAGGGCGAACTGCTGCCAGGCCGTCTCGGAATCATAGATCCCGTGAGGGGCGAGCACCGAGTGGGAACCGGTGCCGGTCGCCACCAGGTCGAATTGTTCCGGACCGTTGTTGCCGAAGGTCGCGGCGGTATTCGAGGCGTCGTAGGCGATAACCAGGTTGACGTCGAAGACGGTGCCTTTGCTGCCTCCGCCGGCGGTGTTGGCGATGACCCAGACGTTGACCTCCGAACCAGGCTCTCCAACCCAGGTGTCGGTGGTATCGTCGTAGGTCGCGCCTTCGACGTACAGTTGTAGGATTGGTTCTGCCTGGGCTACGCCGCCGATGGTGAGGGCGAGTAGGCCAGCGATCCAGGTGAGTAGCTGACGTGTGATGTTGGTCATGTAGTTTCCCCCGTAGGATGAGAGGAAAGTCATTGTATGTGGCTACCCACACTTCGCCATCGCGTTTGCGGTGCGCGTTCTGGTTCGGGGCGGCAGGCGAACCAACTGACCGCCGGGGGCTAGCGACAGCATAACGGCCTGTTCCGACCAAGATCGCTGACGCCCTCCGGGTGTACGACTTCGGGCCGACTTCTCGGAGTCTACCCACTGCGCAGTTGGAATACGCTCCACCGGGGCAACCGAAGCCAGCGCGATGCGCGCCCACCAATCACGTCTGCTTGCGTCTGCTGAATGTCGAGGCCAGCGGGGGCCGACGCGCCGCAACGGAGCACAGGGGTGTCAACACGACCGACGGCGCATGTGTCTGCCGAGATCGCGTTGCGGGTTTACAGGGTCAAAGGAACGCCCCCAGTTGTCCAAACAATTCGAGAGAGAACCGAGGCGGGCATCCGTCCCCAAACGGCTGCAAACTCAAAGCATCAGGGGCGAGACGAGAGAGTTGTCATGAGCACAGACGAGAACCAACCCCTTCGAAATCAAGACACGATCCGCCCGGACGGCAACGTGAAGGTCTTGCTGGTCGATGACTCGCGCTTCAGTCTCGGGCAGGTGCGCAAGGCACTGACCAAAGGCTCCAACGAGTACGATATCGACGAGGCGACGGGCGGCGCGGAGGCGCTGACCATGATGGAGAGCAAGGAGTACGACGTCGTCATCACGGATCTGCTGATGCCGCACATCAGCGGATTGGCGTTCTTGGGGCATGCTCGCGCCCGGCACCCGAACACTCGGGTGATCGTTTCGTCGGCGGACATTCAAGAGACGACCGCCCAAAAGGCGCGGTCGCTCGGTGCGGCGGCCTTCGTTCCCAAACCGGTCGACGCAGCGGAGCTCCGCCAAGTGATGAAGATCGTCTTGGCCCGCAAGGAGATCCCCAACGCGTTGCCGTTTTCGCCGCGGTATGCCGATGCGTTCAAGGAGATCTTCAACATCGGCATGGGGCGGGCCGCCAATGCCCTATCCAAGTTGGTCTACGAAACGATCAAACTGAGCGTGCCTCGGCTCGAGGTCTTGCCGCGTTCGGCGCTCGAAGACACGGTTCGCGAGAACTTCTCCGACGATTTGGCGCTGGTTAGGCAAGACTTCTCGGGAGAGGCCAGTGGTATCGCTTTCTTGCTGATGTCCAAGGAAAGCGGGATGCGTCTGGTCAACGCGTTGGTGAGTGATAGCGAACAGGCGGACGACGAGATCAGCGACGCCGACCGCGATCTGCTCGTCGAAGTGGGCAACATCCTCATCAATGCCCTGGTGGGAAGCATGGGGAATACGCTCGGGATCGCCTTCGACCTGAAGCAAGCCAAGTGCGACATCGGCAACATGACAGCAGTGGTCGGGCAGTTCGACAGCGACGTTGCCGACTACGTTCTACTCGTCGAAACGCTGTTTCTGATGCCGGGTCGTCACATTGGCGGCAACCTGTTCCTGATGATGACTTCGGAAGAGATGGGTAACCTGCTGAGCGGGATCGATCGCGTGCTGTAGGAACGCTTCCTCGGCAGATCGCGCACGCGTGGCGAGGCGCCGGGTCAATCGCTGCGATACCGCTGGCGGACCCCGAGGCGTTGCGGTTTCACCTGTGTCCCCTGGATCGCGAGCTGCGGCTCACCGGACACACCGAGCGGCGAGAAGCGCAACAAACACCGTCGATCGTGCGCGGCATCCGCCTTGCACCGGTGTCAGTCATGCGACGCTTCCTTGGTTCTCTGACACTGCTTTGCTGGCTACCCCTTGCCGCACGTGCTCTCGCCAGCGACTCGCTTCCGGGTAACGCCCCGGCCGCCGAGCACTCACCCGCGGGGCGGCTCTCCCTCGTTGCCCTCGAAAGGGAGCCGCCCCGACCCAACGTTCCGACCGCTGCCGACTTGGCGGCGTTGCGCAAGGCGGTGGACGAGGCTCCGCGCCTGCGCAAGCCGCGTTTCGACTTGGTCCAGGCTCTGTTTCACGCGGGGCGTCTCGACGAAGCGCGCGAGGAGGCAGAACGATTCCGTGAACAGGACGCCTACAACCTGGTCGCGGTGCGGCTGCTCGGGGACATACTCGTGGCTCGTGGCGAAACGAAACGGGCGCGGCGCACCTACTCCGCGATCGTGGAACTGCTGCCGAGGGACGTCGAGGCGCGCCGTGCATTGGCGACCGTGCTGAAACAGGCAGGCGACCTCGAGTCGGCGCGCGCTCAATTGCGAGCAGCCCTCGAATTGACACCGGCAGATCGTCGCACCGAGTTCGAACTCGGTGACGTCGAGTACCGCCTGGGCATGGTCGAAAGTGCACGTGGGCGCTTCGAAGCGACGGCGACGGCACCGGACGTCAATACGTCGCTCTCGTACCCAGCCAAGCAGCGGTTGGGCCAGATCTACGCAACCCGTCGGCGGCAGGCGCTCTCCGCAGGCAAGACGAGCGAAGCTGCCGAACTCGGCGACAAGCTCAGCGCTCTCGGAATCGCTGGGGGGGTGGAGAACGACATCAAGGTCTACTTGTCGTGGGATACGGACCGCACCGACGTCGACTTGTGGGTGACGACCCCGCGAGGCGAGAAAATCTTCTACAGCCACAAGCAGGGGAGGGGCGGCGAGGCGCTGTTTGACGATGTCACCAGTGGCTACGGGCCGGAGAGCTTTACCGCACCCCGCGCCCAATCCGGCGAGTACACGATCCAGGTGCAGTACTACGGCTCGCGGGCTTCGGCATTCAAAGAAGCGAGGGGGGAAGTCATCGTGCTCTTGAACGAAGGCAGGGCGGACGAGCGTCGGCACGTGCTGCCGTACCGACTCTTCGAGGAGAAGCAAGTCGTCACCGTCGCCAAGGTGCGTGCAGAGGCAGGAGGTGAGCGATGAATCGTCTGTTTTCCGTCGGTGTGCTGGTGGTTTCGATGGTCAGCTGTGGAGGTCCGAACGAAGTGCGACCGCCTGACGGTATCGGGCCGGCTTCCGCTTCGACGCCTACCGCGGGCGAGATCTCCGCTGACGATTCAATCGCCACTCGGCAGTCGGTTTCCGGGGGGATCGGCGCGATTGCGGTGCGCGGGCGGCGTGCTGAGGACTCACAGGTCGTGCTGCAGTCGGTGACCGTATCGGCAAGGCAAGTTGCTGACCATGCGGAAGTGTCCGTGGAGCATGTCTTCGAGAGTGAAGCCGACGAGCGCGTGGAAGGTACATTTCGCTACCCGATGCCGGACGGCGTAATCGTGACCGGTTTGGCGATGATGATCGACGGCCGCATGGTGGAAGGCGAGCTGCTGGAGCGCGAGCGCGCACGCCAGATATATCAGGAGATTGTCGATTCGATGCAGGACCCGGCGCTGCTCGAATGGGAGCATGGATCCGTCTTCAAGATGCGGGTGTTTCCGATCGAGCCCCATGAACGCAAGGTCGTGACCCTCCGCTACTTGGCGCCGCTCCGACGTAGAGGTGAGGCCCTGTCCTTCGTTCAGGGCACTCACAGTCCAGATGCGAATGCCAAGCTCCCCGAGCTGGTGGTCGAGTGGAATGGCAAGCGCGTCTTTGCGGAACGCGACGTGGCTGCCGGACGTAGCATCGAGGTGGAAGCTCGAGAGAGTCCCGACGCCGTATTCGAGCAGCAGGATGACGGGACTCACACCGCGGTGCGCCTTCGACCAAACTGGTCGCAGCTCGCGGCGCCTGCCATCAAGCCACCAAGCAACTGGATCGTCGCGGTCGATACGTCGCGCAGCACGCTCGAGGAGCGCAAGTTGACGCTCGAGGCTCTGAAGCGTGTTTTGTCGGGAATGAACGACAATCATCGCTTCGTCGTGGTGACGAACGACATCGACTCTGAGGCTCAATCCGAAGGCTTCAGCGTGCCGAGTCCGGCGGCGGTCGAGCGGGCCTTGCAGTTCGTCGCGGCGCGTGAGCCGGATGGCGCCACCAACATCGAATCGTTGCTGCTCACCGTTTCCGAGCTCGCTCGTCGCGCAGGAGACGCGGGCATGGTGTACATCGGTGATACTGAGCCTAGCTGGGGAGAAGTGATTCCGGCGAACCTCGTCGAGTTGGCCAAGAAGGAGTTGGGGCAGACTCCGATCTTTCCACTCGTGATTGGTAGTGCCGCAGATCCCGAGCTCGCTCGTGAACTCGCTCAGGCGACGACCGGGCGCGCCGTCGTCGCACGTGACGAACGCGATGTTGGCGCGTTCACCCGTCTGCTTCACAGCCCCCGGCGACCGCTGCTCGATGTCCGGGTGTCCGCGGGAGATGACGCCGTGGTGCTACCGAGCGGTCCGCTCAGTATCGATGCCGACGAGTCGTTCACTGTCTTGGTCAAGACACCAGCGGGAAGAGCGCTCTCGAGGCTTTCGTTGACCGCTCGTCTGGGTGACCGTGAGCAGGTCATTGAGCACGACGTGTCCGCGATTGGTTCACCTTCCGTGGCTCGGCGCTTCGGTGCTTCATGGGTGCGCGAACTCGAGCGCAGGAACAAACCGAAGGAACAGATCGTCGATGCGTCGTTGGCCTACGGGGTGATGAGCAAACATACGTCCTTCTTGGTCTTGGAAAGTGAGGAGGCCTATGCGCGTTACGCCATCGCTCGGCGCGCCCAGCAACAAGCAGACGGTCCGCGTATCGTCGGTGCGGATCTTCAGGGGATGGACCCAGACGGCGCGAGCATCAATCTCGACAGGATCCAGCCGGGCGATCCAGAGATCTACGTGGAGGCGCCTTCCGATGCCGAGAGCGTCGAGGTCGAATTTCCGTTCGGTGTGAGCAAGAACGCAGTGTACGAGCCACTGGCAAAAGGAGGCCGTGGAGCGTGGATGGTTCGCTTCTTGGTGCCATCGACGACGGAGGAGGGAAAGTACCAAGCTTTGGCCCACATCACCTTTGCCGACGGGCGGGTGGAGACACGACCGGTCCAGTACACTGTCGACCGCAGTGCGCCAGAGCTCGTGGTGAAACTGATCCGAGGGCGTCGCCCGGGTGAGATGGGTGTGTTGGTGACGCAACGAGGACCGAAAGCGGATCACGATCTGCGCCGTGTGGAGATCCAGACTCCCGACGGCCAGGTCACGCCGTTGACCGCGATTCGGTGGGCTCAGTTTCGCGGTTACGTCAGCGCCGAGCAGCCCACTGGAAAACTCCGCGTGGTGGGGTTCGATCGTGCGCTGAACCACCGCACTGAGACGTTCGTGATGGCTCCGAGCCCGGAAACTCCGAGCCTGCCAAACCTTCGGCCCCTAATGGCACAGATGGTGGCCGAGCCGGTGCCCGTCGATGAAGACAGCCCGGGACGACCGGCGCTCGAGCGAGTCATCGACGCCTTGCCCGGGGATGTTGCGGCGCTGGCCCAGGGAAAAAGAACGCTGTTCGTGGGCACGTTCGACCAGGGGTTGTTCACGGTCGACGCTCGTGGTGACGTGACTCGCGTCGCACACGCTGCCCTCAACCGCAACGTCAACGCATTGGCTTGGGACGAGACACGCGGGGCATTGTGGATCGCCACGGCACGTGGCCTCAGCCGCTGCACGTTCGAGAGCGCGCTGGCGTGCAAACGCGTCGGGCCGGTGGACGACGTGCACGCGCTGGCATTGCTTCCTGGCGGTGGTGTGGTCTCGGGGGGCAGTAAGCTCGCGTTCGTGTCCGCTGGCGGAGATGTCGAGGTCTCTCTCGACAAGAAACGGGGCTGGCCCTTTGGCAAGGTGTGGGCACTTGCGGTTGCCGAAGATGACACCCTGTTCGTCGGGACCACACGTGGGCTGTATTGGGCGCCGCGCGCGGTGTTTACCGCGGAGACGCCCCCAGTCGCAGCAGACTTCCACCGAGCTGCGGTCGTCAGCGGAGAGCTGGAGGATGACTGGGTGACGGCGGTCGAAGCTCGCGGGCAGCGACTGTTCGTCGGGACGTACAATGCTGGCGTGACGAGCTTCGACTGGAGTGAGGCTCAGCTATCGAATCCCAAACGCAGTGCGGCACTTGGATACGTGAATCCGGCGGGCATCGAGCTGCTCGATTCTGGTCGGGTGGCGGTGGCAACGATGGAGGGTCTGCGGGTATCGGGCGCCGGGGGCTGGTCCACCGTGCCGACGCCGCACGAGGACGTGACGCAAGTACTGCCGTCTTCCTTTGTTGAGGGAACTTACTGGGTTGCGACTCGCGGTGGCCTCGCGTTGTGGCGACCATGATGTGTCCGTCGCCTGCGCTCCAGTGTAGTGCCGCTGGACGCGACGCAACGTCGGACCACCGCGCGTGGGGGGGATCAAAGCGACGTGAGGTACGCCGCCAACGCGTCGCGTTGCGTCGCCGACAAGTTCGATGTCGCGCCGTGGCGATCGTCACCGCCACAGGAGACGAAGAATCGGTCCTGCAGTGAGGTTGCGCAGCCGTCGTGCATCACTGGAAGACGTTGCGACACGCCCAGGAGGGATGGGGTCTTGAGCGGCACGTTACCCGTGCCGACGTCGTGCAAGGCACCATCGCTCAGGGCGGCGCCGCTATGGCAGGCCGCGCACCCCACCTCTGGTGACTCGAACAGTTGCCGACCTTGCTCGATCAGATCGGGATTGGCGACCATGCCCGGCGCCGGTGGCGTGAGCGACGACAGCCAGTCCGAGAGTGCGGCCACGCGTGCCGGTGATTGCGGAGCGGCGCTCATGCGACCCTGAAACACTTCCGTCATGAGTTGACTCATGTCTGCCAGGTCGCCGTCCCAGTGGAACGGTGGGCGCAGCCCGGTTTCCAGAGTTTGGGTACGGCGAGCGCCGAATCCTTCGAAGTTCCATACATGGCCGTCGTCCGCACCCCCCGGGTGGCAATGAACGCAAGCGACGGCAGTATCCACGCGGTGGAAGAGGTCGTGTCCCGTGTCACTGATGTCGGCGCCG
>QJWJ01000462.1 GCA_003235365.1 Deltaproteobacteria bacterium | reverse complement strand
ACGTTCGTGTTAGAGACCGGTCAGTGCCGTTGGCGATTGCGACCGTGTTTTTCGAGATCCCGAAGTCGAGAACCTTGACCTTCGAAGAGCCGTCGGGCTGCTTGGCGAGAAACAGATTTGCCGGCTTCAGGTCGCGATGGACGATCCCGTAGGAATGCGCCTCGGCGACGGCGTCGCTCGCCTGGATCACGTACGACACTGCGTCTTCGACGGGCAGTGCGCCGCGCTTCTCGAGTACTTGAGCGAGGTCGGCGCCCTGCAGGTACTCCATGACCATGTATGGCGAGCCGTTGTCCATCTCGTTGACGTCGATGACGCGCGCGATGTGCTCGCTTTGGATCTTCACCGCCGCTCGAGCTTCCCGCATGAACCGCGTGGACGCCTCGGTATGTTCGGAGTACTCGGGCAGCAAGAACTTGATGGCCACCTTGCGTTCGAGTTGAGTGTCGGTTGCCGCGACGACGACACCCATGCCGCCTTCACCGAGCACCTGTTCCACCCGATACTTGCCCGCGAGGATTTGCCCCTTCTCGACCGGTGCTGCCATCACCTCATGCTTTCAAAGTTCGAAGATCAAAGTAAGATGTTCGTTGCACAAATACGGCTATGTCGACCGATGAGACAAGTGGGGCGAGCTCGCGCAACGTAATCCCACATCACACACTCCGGTTCGGGCGCGACAAACAGACTGACGTCACTTGCGCAGTCGTGCCACCAAGAATGGACCCTCGAGGGAACGGTTCGGCAACAGCGCCGTGGATTGTCGCGCGGGGTGTCTTTTCTGATGCGCGGCGTACCGAAAGACGGCTCGCACGGCATGCGCATCGACGTACAGCGGGCAACAACCGCCGACTGCCGAGGACATGTCGGCGGTGCGTCACGGCGGCACGGTGGCGCTCGCGTGACGTCAGTCGTCCAGACAACTGGACGCCTGCCAACGAAAGTACCGCTCGTGCGCCAGTGAGTATGCGGCGTTGCCCGCGAAGATACCGACCAAAGTGAGCAGGCCCCCGATCTGTCCTTCTCCGAGCTGCACCAGGGCAATGCTCGGGCAAGCTCCGGAAATTGCCCAGCCGATCCCGAACAGCAGCGAACCGGGAATGATGCCTGGGTGAAATCCCCGCATCGACCAATCGGGATGTTGCACGGCCACGATGACCCGCCAGGCAATCGCCAACACCGCCGCACCGAGCAGGAAGGCCAAAGTCAGGCGGTAGCTGGAGAGGGTAAACATGGCATTCACCTCATCCCACGAGGAGAAGCCGATACTGCTCAGTGCAAACCCGAACATCAGTCCGGTCGTTGCGGTGCCGACCGTTTCTTTCATACCAGTTTCAGCAGAAACGACGCCCCAATCCCTGCCGCGAAGAAGCAGCCTGTCGCCACCAGACTGCCCTTTTGCCAGCGACTCACGCCGCACAAGCCGTGCCCGGATGTACAGCCGCCGGCCATACGCGTTCCGAAACCGACGAGTACGCCTCCGACCAGCAGCCAGATTGGCCAGTACGCCCCCGTGAGTTCTTCGAAGTGCGCGGACCTCAGCGACGCCGTTGGACTGAAACGGCCGTTGGTCACAGCGGCGATGAAGCCCCCGACGACGATGGCTGCCAAGAACACGATGTGGTTGGTGTACGACCGCGGAGCCATCGCAATCGGGCCGAGACTGCTGCTCGATACGACCGGTGATGTATCGCCGCAGTGGGTCGAGGACACGTTCGTGGCCAGTGGATCATGCGCGTCGGGTTCAGGCCCACCGACGTCCAATTCGTCGTCTGGGACCAACTCGCCGAACTCCTGTTGCGTCGCTGCCTGGATCGCCGCAATGAGCTCGGCTTCGGACATCACCGGTGTTTCCGATGGTCCAAAACGAACGCGATTGACGAGTGACGTGAAACGACCCGACACGGCCATCAGACGGCTCGTGGTCAGCCAATGGACGACCATGACGGTGGCCAGTGCCAATCCGGAAACCCACCATGACCAGTGCATTACTTCACCACTCGCAACTGCCCCGATGACCGCTTGAGCAATTCGCCGTTCGGCATCATCTCGGGGGGAACTGGACGCCCCTCCAGCGTGCGAATGAAACGCTGGCACTCCCGATAGTTGTTGGTGCAGTACCGAATCTGCCAGGTCCGCAGCGTTCCCGCCAACTTGAAGATGGGGTACATGGCGCAGCGGTGCATTTGTGGGCAGTTGGACATCGGCGTACTAGAGCAAACGTCCACGAGCCGAATGAACTTTAGGAGACGTGAGGGTGCGGGGGACTTCTCCCCTAGCGCCCACACAGTGGGAGGTGAGCGCTATCCGCGCTCCCAGAGGCGACTCCTGAGACCTACTGATGGATACACCGCCTCCATCTGGAGGATTAAGCACTCGAAAGAACGCCTGTTTGCGGCGAGACGCCTCGCCGGTCGAACTCGTGCGCGCGTTTGGCGCAACCGTTGCGTCGAGTCGGCGCGGATTGCGTCGTGACTCGCGGTTCGATCTGTCACTTGGTCGACTGGCGTCGTCGGCTGAACCACAGCGCCAGCAGTGCAACGCCAGCGGCGAAGGCGCCCGAATTGGAAGGCTGGGCCCCCAAGTTCGTCACGGCGCAGCTGGTTCCTTTCTTCCCTCGTTCGTTAGCTTTCGTCAGGTCTTCGGTGACGGCCTCGACGTCCACCTTCGCTTCGATCTCGGAGATCTCGGCTTTCACGTCGATGTCGTAGCCGGCGGTCTCAATGCCTGCCGCCGCCAGCCCCTTTGCGCACTCGAACAGTTGAGCGGGGCCGGCGATGAACTCGCCGTCGCAGAACAACGCGCCGCTACCCTCGCACCCTGCGTGGCACTCGGCGTCCACCTCTGTCTCACAGTCCTCGAACTCGAGCTCTTGGCACGACACTTGGCAGTTCATGCCCGCGATGGCACGACACGATCCAGTGCAGCACTCCTCGCAGTGCTTCACGCAGCTGGTGTTGGGAGGCAGTTCGGCACATTGCATCGTGCACTCACCGTCGCAGGTGGCCTCGCAGCTCGCACGGCAGCGCTCGGGATCGACGTCGCTGTCGCACGTCAGGTGGCAGCTGTCGACGCACTCGGGGAAGCAGTTGTGTTGGCAAATGACGTCGATTCCCTCTGCACATTGGGACGCGCAAAACGCGCCGCAATCGTCCGTACACACCACGCTCGGAGGCGTCTCGCATTCCTCTTGGCAGTACTTGTAGAGCCGCGTTGCGCAATTCTTCTTGTAGACCTCGACACTGCAACCGGCGCTGCACGAGAACTCGATGCCGCAATGGGCGTCGGCTTCGATCCGAATGTCACCGCACTCGGGGATACCGGCGTGGGCAAGGGCTGGCAGTGTACTTGCGACGATGAATGCCAGTGTTGTGTTCGGACTGAATCGAGCCATTTGACGCCTCCCATAGCGGGCACTTCACACGTCACCACGACGCATCGTGGTGCCACCGGATGCTTGCCGCGTCTCCAAACCATGACGATCGGAGCGAGGCTCCCCCTAGGCAATCAGCATGCCACGGACAGCGATGGGCCACATCGGGCGTGCCGATTTCGGTTTTCGTGCCCGCTCGACACGGCAGTCCTGCGTGGTTGGCTTTGGTATCTGCAGCAGTTTTCGGGTGAACTAGTAGCGTTTCTGGCCGCGAGCGGAGCAGTGGTGCCTTCGATGGGATTGCGACGAGCGTGCGCCCTGACGGTGACCGCCGGACGCTGGCGAAGGCGTCCTACCGCGACAGTCGTGTCGCGGTAGGACGATGTGTCCCGTTGGGCGTCCGCTGGGTTGCACGGGCGCTCAACTCGTTCGTACTACGCTGTCCGAGCGTCGTCGCTACGCACCGGTGGCTCTGACAGTCGATTGATCGCGCGTGGCGGCCAGGTCATAGCTCGTACGCGTTGGAAATCAACGTGAGCAACTCGTTGACAGCGCCTTCGTCGTCGGCGGGAAGTGTCGATTCGATTTGATCGAGCAGCGCCAAATCACGGCGTTGGGGCAGATACTGCGACCCTCGCAACTGCATCGCGAACTCGGCAACACCGCTGGCGAAGGAGAACTTGAGGGTGGGTTGCGCCCGGACGATGTCTGACGCCTTCAGTCGCGACGCGAGGAGTTTGCTCTGGTCTTCGTCAGCCCCCTTGTAGCGAACGCGCACCTCGAGCATGTCGTCGCCCGTGATCGGATCGAGCTGGGCCTCTTCGCTCGAGGTGTCGTCTCGTAGCGGGTCCGTACCGGGAGCGGCACTGGGAATGGGGTTTTCCGATTTGCTCGGGATCAGCTCGAACAGCGCCGTTACGCTCAGGCCGGCACCCAGCTCACCAGCATCAACGCTGTCGTTGGCAAAGTCCGAGTTGTTCAGCACCCGGTTTTCGTAGCCAATGAGGCGGTACCCCTTGACCTGACTGGGATTGAACTGGAGCTGCAGCTTCACGTCTTTGGCGACGGTGAGCAACGATCCGGTCAGGGTGTGGACGAACGCGCGCCGTGCTTCCTCCGGCGAGTCGACGAAGAAGTACACACCGTTGCCGTTGTCGGCGAGCTGCTCTGCTACCTCGTCCTGGAAGTTGCCCGTTGGAGAGCCAAAGCCGTACACGCTCAGAAACACTCCGGTGTCTCGCTTCTCGGCGATGAACTCGCTCAGTGACGGCACGTCGTTGATCCCGACGTTGAAGTCGCCGTCAGTAGCGAGCAGCACGCGGTTGTTGCCACCTTGGATGAAGTGCTCCTGCGCGACGTCGTAAGCCATCTGAATGCCGGCTTCGCCAGCGGTGGACCCGTTTGCCCGTAACACGTTGATGGCCGAAAGGATCGTCTCTTTGTTCGCACCGCTGGTGGCGGGGAGGTGAAGCCGCACGGTCGTCGAGTAGGTGACGATCGAAACGGTGTCGATATCTCGCAGCTGCCGCGTGATCATTCGGAAGCCCTTTTGAAGCATCGAAAGCTTGCCGGGCTCGCCCATGGAACCGCTGACGTCCAACAGAAACACCAGGTTGGCGGCGGGCTGGTCTTCGAGCAGAACCTCCTGCCCTTGGATGCCGAGCATCAACAGCTGATTGCCGGCGTTCCACGGACAGTCGCCCAGCTCCGAGTAGAACGAGAAGGGGGTATCGCCCTTGGGTTGGGCGTAGTGCAGGTGAAAGTAATTGATGAACTCTTCGATCCGAACCGTTTCGGGTCGGGGTAAGGTACCGGCATTGATCGCCGCGCGAGCCAGCGTGTACGACCCGGTATCGACGTCGATCGAGAACGTCGATGCGGCCATTTCAGTCGTTGCGCGGAATGGGTTCTCGGGCTGTCGTTGGGCTTCGGGGAGTTCGTCGAACTCGGGGATCTCGCAAAGCTCGAAGTCAGTAGGACCGGCCTCGACGAGCAGCGGCGGCGTCGTCGGTCCGGCGTCGCCGGTCCCGCCGTCCGCTTCAATCCGTGGCGCTCCGGCATCGAGCGGCGTCGTGATCGAAGGGGCCGGCGTGGGACCCTGTTCATCATCGGTAGCTACGTCGCCGGTATCGCCGTCATCTGCCGACGGGTCCGGCTCCGGTCCATCGAAGTCGTCGGTCGCCGCTCCGTTGAAGTCCTCATCCATCGCGACCGGGCCGGCCGGGGCTCCGCTGAAGCCGGTTGGCGCGCTGGGGGGGGCCAATCCCGGTGCTGCGGCATTGGCGGGCTGAGGCAAACCGGCGGCGGCGGGCGTGGCCGCCGTCAAGTCGGGGTCGTTTCCTTCCTTCACCTTGTAGCCGATCAGTTCGGCGCCATAGCCCGCGGTCGGGTCACCGAGAGATCCGACCACACCGCTGGTGCTCGATGAGTTCGAGGAGTTGCTACACGCCGCGACCGCCATCAGCCCGGCCAGGAGCAACACGTGCCGGGCAGGTCGCACCAAGCGCGGGCAGAAGGCGAACGGGCGCAGACGAAAAGGCACATGCATGCCGCCGCTCAGAGCAATGGTTGTGCCAGATTATTTGAGCAATGGTTATGGCCGTTTGAAGCCTTGCCTCGCTTGGCATTGTGTGCCGCAGATGGGCAATCTGTGCCAGCGCGAGCCGCGTGCCGCATGCCCGCCGCCGCTTCACGGCAACCACGCTTCGATCAGCTTCAACTCGTCGTCCGAGAGCACGCTCGCAGGGATCGGCGGCATGTAGGCGTTGCGATCCTCGGGCCCGACCGAATTGCCGTTGTCGTCCATCACGTGGCCTTCGCGGCAGTAGTCGATGAACGCCTGCCCCGTCCTTCGAGTGAAAGGCGCGGAGTGGTAGGCGCTGACGTACTCCTCGGGGCCGCCGCGGCCGTCCGCGCCGTGGCAGTGAGAGCAGTAGTCGGCAAATAGCTCGGCGCCGGTGGTAGCGTTCGGTGGTTCCCACAACCAATCCAGGATCTCGTCGAGAATGGCGTCGGATACCTCGGTTGCGTCGTACGGGTCCATGCCCTCGATGAAATCGACGTGAGGATCCGCGTCGCCGTTGCGCACGACCCACTTCGCGTGTTCGCGCGGTGGGTGAATGATCTCTGGTGCTAGCAACGCGATACCTTTGCCGTCGGTGCCGTGACAGCGACTGCACGTATTGTTGTAGACGGTGACGAATTCGGGATCGGGCGCGGGCCCGCCAGCGTCGGAGTCGCTTGCCGGACCCGAGTCGTCCGTGTTCGAGTCGTCCGTAGCACCTGTATCGTCGGTGTTGCTCGAGTCGTCGGTGTTGCTCGAGTCGTCGGTGTTGCTCGAGTCGTCGGTGTTGCTCGAGTCGTCGGTGTTGCTCGAGTCGTCGGTGTCCGCGGTGTCGTCTGTGCTCGAATCGTCAGTGGTGCCGCTATCGTCGGAGTCCGTGCCGTCGTCGGTATCGTCGTCCGTTGCCGTGTCGTCATCGGTGGGGTTGCCGTTGCCGTCGGGTGTTGAATTCGACGGCTCGTCCGTCGAATCGTCGTCGGAATTGCCCATGTCGTCGTCGTTGGAGGGCTTGTCTGTGACTGGTTTGCCGATGGTCTCGGAGCCATTGGTTTCGCTGCACGCAGCGCCGATGAAGACCGCCAGCGCCGTAAGAACCAAGGGAAGGGAAGCTGAGTTCAAGAAAGGATTACGCATGACGTGGACCAGCTTAGCAGTCACCCCGACAGCCGACGAGTTCGCAGGTCGACTCGCGAGGCCACCTCGACGAGGTGCGCCTCACCCACTCGTAGGTGTTGACCTGTTCCACGAGTGCCATCGCTTCGAGTCATTCAGCCTGGGGTCATGCCGCCCTACATGTGCTCGCTGTGGGACTCCGCGTTTTTCATCGCGCTTCGCCAGAACGTGCCTGTCGCTCTCTCCAGCAAGAGATCGAATATGCCGCACCATCGACTGCGGGAGCTGTACAAGCTGTCTGATTGAGGGGTGACCACCGACCGACCTCCGGCTCCCGTTCCAACGGCGCATGTGAGCAGTGCAGAGCGCAAAATCTCCGCGTGGCTGGATGAGGAACCCGCTCCCGTCGCGTCGGTGTTACTTCTTCGCGGCGCCAGTTGCTACGCTGCGATCGTGTTTGCCGCTGCAAGATACATGGGTTGGGGCGTGTTGGTCGGGCTGACTGGGTTCGCCTGCAATGGCAGCGGCGAATCAGAATGTCTCGGCGACGAGGAATGCGGAGAACAGGCGCGCGTTACCGACGACGACCCGTCACCGTCGGAAGACGCGCCCACGACGGACGACACGAAGGACTCGCCGTTGCCTGCGACACGACCGGATGGAACGGGCACCGACGATGAGCCCCCCGATGATGACTCCCTCGGTACTGAAGATGCGGGAGTCCCCGCGCCCGCGGACCCAACCGCCCTTACGGACGACCCTGTGTCGGGCGACCCGCAGGCGCCTGGGCTGCCCGATGAGCCCGACGGGCCCACGGACGGGCCGGGCACACCCCATGCCCCCGACGGTACGATCCTCGTTCCCGGTCGCGTGGAGGCTGAAGAATACGTCCGCTTCGAGGAGCAAGACATCTCGAACGATGTCAACGATTGCCGAGAAGAGCCCGTGGATACTGCGCCACTGCCCGACGGGAGCGGGGGCTGCTTCGTGGGATGGACGCAGCCCGGTGAATGGTTGGAGTACGATCTGTGGGTGCAAAGCGCTGCGTCCTTCGAGGTAACGCTGTTCCTGGCGTCGATGGATCCAGGCATGCTCCAAGTGTCCATCGATGGGGAAGCGTTGGGCAGGGTGGCGAGCCCCGCTGCTGGCTGGGAGCAGTACGTCTCCGTATCGCTGGACGCCGACGTCGCGCTGAGTGCGGGTGAGCACACGTTGCGCGTGTTCTTCTCAGAAGGACAGACCAACGTGGACTACGTCGACTTCGGGCAGCTCGATGAACCAGTCGACTCGCCTGACGAACCCGCGACGCCAGGGCCGGGCGTGGTCCCCGGCCAGCTTGCGGATTGTGCTGACGCCCCCGACGGCTATCAGCTGGTTTGGGCGGATGAGTTCGACTACGACGGGCTGCCCGATCCCGCGCGGTGGGGTTACGAAACGGGCGGCGATGGCTGGGGTAACAACGAGCTGCAGTACTATACCGACGCCCGCCTCGAAAATGCGTCGGTCGGTGATGGCGTGCTGAAGGTGGTCGCCATCGAGGAAGACTACGAGAGCAACACGTACACGTCGGCGAAGCTCAACAGCGGTTTCGGGGAAGGCAACCCCGGCACGTGGAACGAAGGGGTATTTCAGATTCGAGCTCGTCTCCCCGCCGGACTCGGCACGTGGCCCGCATTGTGGATGATGCCCACGGAATGCACGGAGGGGTGGCCCAACTGTGGCGAAATCGACATCATGGAGCACGTCGGATACGACGAGGGCGTGGTGCACGGCACCATCCACACTGACGCGTTCAATCACGTCGAAGGCACGCAGAACGGCAATGACGTCGACGTTCCGGACGCCACCTCGGAGTTTCACACGTATGCCCTGATTTGGACGACCGAGCGCCTGGAGTGGCAGGTCGACGGCGTGGTCTATCATGCGGTCGATCGGGCTGCCGATTGGGGGTTCGCTGAGTGGCCCTTCGCTGAGAAGGTATGGCACCTGATGATCAACCTTGCGGTTGGCGGCGATTGGGGTGGTGCGCAAGGGGTGAATGCTGACGACTATCCTGCGACCTTCGAAATCGACGCGGTGTGCGTGTACCAGTCGCAATGACTTCTTCAGGGGAAGGTGACGGCCGCTGCAACCGCTCAGCGGCAAGTGACGTCTGTCGGATCCAAGCCGTCGCTCGACGGAAACCCGCTGACGCAGGTGGAACCTGCGGACGTCGGGCAGGCGCAGGCGCAGGCCATCAAACGCGCCTCGTAACACAGCCCATCAACTCGATAGACGCAGCGTTGACCAGCCTCGTACTCGTCGCCGGGTTCACACGCCGGCAACTCCTCAGACGCAAACGCCGAACCCTTGCCCAGTTTGGACGAATTCCGTTTGTTCGCTTCCTCGGATCCAGTTGGAGTGTTCTCCGGCTCCGTATCGTCGCTGTCGAAAGTGCCGTCAGTAGCTTGGGCACCGCACGCCGAGAGCAACGCAACGGCGAGAAAGCAGGCATGTGCCGTCAACGGCCGCGTGATGTTCTCCATCCCCGGCAATGAAAGGGGCGGCGTGGTGGGATCACCGAATCCGCGAAGCGGAGATGCTCGGACTCGAGTTGCGTGGTGAAGCGGGCTGCCCGCCGAAGTTCCCCCGGGCCGGTGGGGCACCGCATTCGGCGCCTCGTCCTCACCGAGTGACTACTGAACGCCGGGTCGAGTCAGGCAGTCCGATCCCTGTTGCGGGCGTGGTTCCTGGCGGCCGGGGCGTGAACGCCTCGCGCAACGATTTCGTCGCAACGAATCCACCGGATCCGCTGAGGCGACGCTCCCGGGTGCTGAGCGAGCCCGTCGTGACCCGGATACGGGACAGCCTGGACGGCAACTCGACGCCCGCTCAGCGAGTCCCGAACGAGAAGTCCGGGACCCAATGAAGCAGGTCTGAACTCGAACGAAAAGCGGGCCACCAGCGCGGAATTGCAGTGGCTGCACCAAACCTGGTGCCGCCGCAATTCCGCTGCGAACCTTGCGTTCAGGACACTGGGTCTTGGGGCTTCGGCCAGGGCTGGATTACTTTGCGCCCAGCTGGACTTTGTTGGGGGGGTTTCAGTCTTCGGGGGCGCGACGATGAGCATTTTTTTGCGATCGGTTTGCGGCTGTGCTCGTCCGGCACGGTTTTCCGATGCGCGATGCTCGCGACGGTTGCTATACGTCGCACTTCGAGGAAACTGGACCTTCGCGTCCACCCCCACTAGGTGGACCTTTCCGAGCGGTGAGCGGATTCGCTTTCCCTCGGGGCCCCGCCTTCGCAGCGCGACTGCGTCGGCAAGTGGTCGGCATCGTGCTCCCAAACGCGGGGTACTGGCGGTCCGGAGCGGACCATCAAACGAGAGAAGAGAAGATGAGCGTACTAATCGGTGATAAAGAGTATTTCCCCGGGATCGGCAAGATTCCCTACGAGGGCCCCGAGAGCGACAATCCGCTGGCGTTCCGTTTCTACGACGAAAACAAGGTCGTAGCGGGCAAGACGCTCAAGGACCACTTCAAGTTCGCCGTGTGCTACTGGCACACGTTCTGCAACCGCGGGCACGACCCGTTCGGTCCCGGCACCAAGGACTTCCCCTGGGACGCCGCCGGCGATCCGATGGCACGCGCTCGAGCCAAACTCGACGCCGCGTTCGAGTTCTTCACCAAGCTCGGCGTGCCTTACTACTGCTTCCATGACGTCGATCTGGTCGAAGAGGGCGCGACCCGCGGTGAGACCCAGGAACGTCTGAAGACGATCGTCGCATTGGCCAAGGCCAAGCAGGCTGCTTCGGGCATGAAGTTGCTCTGGGGTACGGCAAACCTGTTCAGCCATCCGCGTTACATGAACGGCGCGTCGACGAACCCCGACTTCAAGGTCGTGGCTCACGCGGGCGCTCAGCTGCGCGACGCACTCGATGCCACCATCGAGCTGGGCGGCGAGAACTACGTGTTCTGGGGCGGTCGCGAAGGTTACATGAGCCTGCTCAACACGGACATGAAGCGCGAGACGGACCACTTCGGCCGTTTCTTGACCATGGCTCGCGACTATGCGCGCTCCAAAGGCTTCAAGGGCACCTTCTTCATCGAGCCCAAGCCGATGGAACCCTCCAAGCACCAGTACGACTTCGATGCCGCGACCGTCATCGGCTTCCTGCGTCAGTGGGGTCTGGACAAGGACTTCAAGATCAATTTGGAAACGAATCACGCGACGTTGGCTGGGCACGCGATGGATCACGAGATGCAGGTTGCGGCCGACGCCGGAATGCTCGGCAGCATGGACGCCAACCGCGGCGACTACCAGAACGCTTGGGACACCGACCAGTTCCCGACGAACATCAACGAGACCGTCGAGATGATGCTCGTGTTGCTGCGTTGCGGTGGCTTCCAGGGTGGCGGTGTGAACTTCGACGCCAAGACCCGCCGTAACTCGACCGACCTCGTCGACATCTTCCACGGCCACATCGGCGGCATGGACACCTTCGCCCGTTCGCTGATCATCGCCGACAAGATCATCCAGAAGTCGCCCATGGAAAGCATGCGCGCCAAGCGCTACTCCAGTTGGGACAGCGGTGACGGCGCCAAGTTCGAGAAGGGCGAACTGAGCCTCGAGCAGCTGGCCTCCATCGGGAATGCCGGCGGCGAGCCGCCCCAGACCAGCGGACAGCAAGAGCTGTACGAGAACATCATCAACCGCTACATCTGAGACCCACGGGTCGCAGATTGCGGGATACGGGCGAACCGCCGTGCGTGATGCGCGGCGGTTCGCTGCATTTGGGGCTCTTTCGCTCGAGCTCGTTTCGATGCCGGGGCTTGCTACGCTCCGGGTGCATGCGACGCGTTGGCTCCTGGTTGTTGTGCCCGGTGTCAGGGTTCGGAAGCGCTTCGCGTCGTCAATGCGTGGCGCGGTAGGCGTCCTTGTCCTCGTTGATCGCTGCGACGATGCGTACGTGGTTGATCAGGCTCCACTCGCTCTGGTGTTCACTGGCTTGGTTCAAGCCATATGGCCAGAAATGCTGATTGTCCGCGGTGATGTAGTCGCGTTGGCTGTACATGTCCGGGTCGCGCTGTTCAGCGGGCAAGTTCGTGATGTACTCGACGACGGCAGGCCCGACCCAGCGCTGGTCTTCGATCAGTTCTTGCCAGGGGTAGTAGCCGACGCCCATGGTGTGACCGATCTCGTGCATGACCGTTGCGACGACCATGTATCCACGATCCGACCCGAAGCTGATGACTCCATCGACGTTGCCTTCCGCGGTGGGTACGCCGTCGCGATAATTGATCGTCAGATCGTGACTCAAATCTGAATAGCAGTTGTAGTACCAAACCGCTTCTTCGAGAGCAGCCGACAGCTTCTCGCGAATGTCTTCCGGCCAGTTCTCAGCACCGTTCAGACGGTACTTCACGTCACCGGAGTACGGGCACTCGCCGTCACCCGTGGCGCCACCGCTGCCCATCGCTCCTGCGTCTGCTCCCTCGTTTGCTCGTGAGCCGGAGCTTCCACCGGACGAACCGTCCGCGCCCTGGTCGTCGGGGCCGCCTCCGGCGCCGCCCGCTTCTTCGTAGTAGGGGGCGCTCGGTGTGCCGCCCGCACTGTTCACTTCAGACGTAACCGCGCTCGGGGGACCGCCGACCTTCCCGGTATCCGACGTCGAGGGGGCAAGCGGGCGTGGAGCCGTCGCCGCCGTCGTGGCCGTCGGTGCGCGACTCGTCGTGACCGGAGCTATCGGCGAACTCGTTGGGTTCGCCTCGACAGTTGGAGACGTTGGCGCGACGTTCGATCTCGTCGAAGCGCTGGCTGTCGACGAGGTGTCGGTCGACAGCGCATGCTGCGGCGACCCGGCGTCGGTGGTTGGTTCACCACAAGCCGTAAGCAGGCCGGCACAGACAGACCAATGGGCGAATCGAGAACGGGTCACGACGCTCGGAGATTACCTTACCCACTGAACGCTGCGCGCAATCTCCGTCGAGATCCCCGCAGCGCGACTCAGAATGGGAGCGAGCGGGCCCGACCGTCGGCAGGCTCGACCGCTGCGGCCGATTTTCGCCAGCCCTGCTGAAACCAAGCGATGGTTGCCCGACGTTCGTGGTTTGGGGGATGACGCCCCGCACGTCATCAGTCGAGCATCACGCGTGCCGAGCACTCGGGGCGTCGCGCATCGAGGCGGTCATCACTCGGGCTGGTAGCTGCAATAGGTGCCCGTTTGCAGCGATCGTTCGAGATGGCGGCCCAGTGCGCTATCTTGCCTCGAGATGCGCTGCACGGCGTCTTTGAGCCGGCGTTGGACGTTGATGCGCGCTTTCTCCAGGGCCGAACCGGAACGTCGTTCGCGACCGCCCATACCCAAACCCGCGGCGAGCTGTTGAGCGAGGCTTTCCAGCTCGGCTCGGGCGCGGTGCGCTCGCTCCATGTCGTTGAAGGACTCCGCCTCTGTTTCCTCGGCGCGCAGGGCTTCGATGCGTTCCGCATACTGTCGCTTGGCCTGCGCGTCCAGGATCGCGCCGTTATCGCCGCCGTCGACGGCTTCTCCTTCGCACGTGAGATCGAGCACGTGGAATTCGCGTCCCGGTTCGGCGAGCAGTTTCGAAAGCCAGCGCAAGCCCTTGGTGTCGCGCAATTGCCAGCGTTGCTGTCCCGAGCTGAGCGACCACACCTCTCCATCGCGGCACAGTTCGAAATGCGGCGCGGGCCGTCCGCTGTTCAGTGCGGTGTTCGGCGCGGGGCTGGGTGGGACCTGAGCCGTGTTCGGTGCGGCACTCGCGCTGGGCCGAAACGCGCTAGCCCTGTCGCGCAACTGCTCCACCCGTTCCGTGAGCCCGGGCATGTCGCAGCGTTCTGCAATCTCGGCCGCGACCTCCAGCAGCGACCTGATCTCGGCGCGGTCCCCGCCGCGCTCGTGAAGGTACTTGGCGAGATCGTAGCTCGTCCAGGCGATCAGCGGCGGTGAGTCCGCCGCTTCGATCTGCGACAATGCGCTTCGGTAGTGGCGTTCGGCGGCGGTGTGGTCTCCGAGCGCTACGGCCAGCTTCGCCAATGCTGCGTCGCGCGGCGCGCACAGCGTCAGCGCCGCCAAGCCGCCGTGGATGAACGTTGCTCTCCCGTGGCTCAACGTTGAGTACGCTTCGCGAACCGTGGGTTCGTCCAACAGGTCGCAGCTGCTCGCCAGCATCTCCAGCAGCCACGGATCGCGATACCGCAGGATGTCCGCGCAACTGCCGGTGACATCGTCGACCCAGGGTGCGCCCTCGCGTCCGAGGGTGACGGCCAGCGTTGCGGGCAGAACCGTTGCGAGCAATCGGTGCATCGGGCTTTCGACAGTATGCCGATCCAGTTCGCTTCGCAGTCGTTGCAGATCGCCGACGCCGCGCAGTCGGGCGATCCCGAAGTCTTGAAGAACCAAACAGCGCGGACCGTTGGGGTCCCCGGCGGCCTCGGCCAGGCGACGCGCATCGGCCTGCAGCGCGGCTGCTTTGGCGAAGTCCCCCTGCCAGATCGCCCACATTGCCGACAAGCCGCGAGCGCGCCAACGAAAGTGCTCGTAGCCCAACTGCTCGGCCTTGCTCTCGCACGCAGCGATGCTTTCGGCGGTCGACGACGGATCGCCCATTTCGAAGTAGTCGAACACGAGCCGCGTCTCGGCGCGCAGGGCTTCGACTCGATCGCCGAGCCGCTCGGCGAGGCTGGCGTGTTCTCGATTGACGCCGATGCGCACCTCGGGCAGCGCGAAGTCCATCAGCGCCGAGCCGGCACTGCGCAGAGTCAGCAGCAACTGTTCGTCATTCGCGGTTGCCCGCGCCATTTCCAACGCGGCAAGCGCCATCTCGATGGGTTGCTGAGGCTCGGTTGCCGGCTGCAACGCCGCTGCCAAGCGGGCCAGCAGTTGGGCGCGGATGCTGCTCGGGCCCTGCGGGAGTACGTCCAGAGCTTCCTGCAGTAGCCCGATCAATTCGGGATCGACCATGCCGAACTCGAACTCGCGGCCGTGGGTGAGCGCGGCCTGTGCGAGTAGATCGGCATCGTCCATGCTGCGCGCCAGCCGCGACGCTTCGAGGCACGCGCCTTTACCGACGTGGCTCTTGCCGGCGGAAATGGCGCTGCTGCCCAGCCCCAGGAGCAAGCGGCACTCCGCGGCCCGCTGACTCGCCGCCGTCACCTCGCTGGCGTCGGTTTCGCGGAGCGCCGTCAGGGCGCGCTGGTACCAGTCGACCGCGTCGTCGTAGGCCAGCTGCGCAGCGGCGCGCTGAGCGGCGTGCTCGGCAGCGGTGACGGCGCGAGCGCGCGCCTCCGGGCCCGCTTGGAAGTAGTGGTGGGCGACTTGTGATGCCGGGCCGCGTTCCGGACCGGCCTGCTGCAACGCATCGGCGACGCAGCGATGCAGGTGCTCGGAGCGCTGCTCGTCCAGACCGCCGTGAATCGCTTCGCGGATCAAGATGTGTGAGAAGCGCAGCTGCCCGGGCAGTGTTTCGATCAATACGTCCCGATCGACGGCTTCCGCCAACGCATCACTCACCGCGGCAAGGGGCTGGTCGACGACGGCCGCCACGAGCGCAGCGCGGAATTCGTGGCCGATCACGGACGCGGCTTCGAGCAGCCGCACCGTTGCTTCCGGCAGTGTCGCGACGCGCTCGCTGATCGCGGCGCGCAGGGTCGGTGGAACGCTCGACGCCACGTTGTCGTCGATGGTTCCGCGTTTGGCCAACGACCAGCGGCACATCTCCACCAGGAACAGTGGATTGCCGTCGGTGGCGTGTTGCCAGGCGTCGAGCACTTGGGGCGTGGGCGCGTGGTCGAGCATGCCGCCCAGCACTCCTCGGATTTCGTCGCGGCTGAGCGGGGCGAGGTGCAAGGTGTGTCCGCCCATCGCCAAACGTCGCAGCGGTTCGGCGATTTCGCTCCGCTGCGCTTCGGAGGGCCGGTATGTCGCGAGGATGACCGCGCCGCTGCCGTCGATTTGCCGGCTGACGAAGTCCAGCAAAGTGATCGTCGCAGGGTCGGCCGCGTGCAAGTCCTCCAGCACGATGAACAACGGCGTGTCCGCGCACACGTCGCACAGCGTCGAGGCCACGGCGTCCATCAGTGCGAAGCGGGCCGTCTGTGGATCGCTTTGAAGGCCCGCGCCGCCGGTCGGGTCGGCCAACTCTGGCATCAGCTGGGCCAGCGATTGACGCCGTTCGCCCAACGTCTTGCGCAGCGTCGCCGAGTCACGGCCGCGCAGGAGCGACCGCAACACTTGCACCCAGGGCCAGTACGCCGGCGCGCCGCCCGCCTCCCAGCAGCGCCCCCACAACGTGATCGAGCCGTGGGCGGCCGCGACCCGCGCGGCCTCTTCGGAGAAGCGGCTCTTGCCGATCCCGGCGGCGCCGCAGGCGAACCACGTACTGCCGCGGCCTGCACGCGCGGCGTCGAACGCGGCGCTGAGCTGCTCGAGTTCGGCTCTCCTGCCGACGAAGGTATCCACGGCACTCGGCACGGCGCCGAGTCTGGAGGGGATCGATCCGCGCGTCGAGAGCGAAACGAGTTGCCCCACGTCAGTGGCCCCCGTCGTTCTTCCGCGCCGGGCCGACGAAATTGGCGCGCGAGTACACCACTTCGAAGCCCGCTCGGAGCATGTTGTTGTACGAGTGGTTTGGCTCTCCGTCGACGGCCTCGCCAGTTTCGCTCACCGTCCAGCGACAACCGAGGCGACCCGCCAGGTCGAGGCGCGCCGACAACAACGCGCTCTGTGCGCCGCGACCACGGTGGCTGCGCTCCGTGGCGCCACCGGCGAGGTATCCCACGCCGTCGCGTTCGAACAGCGCTCCGGCGGCGACGGCGCGCCCGCCATCCAGCGCGACGAAACCGTGCCAATGGGGGAGCCCGACGGCGTTCGCGTAGAAGGGCACCATCAGCGGTGGCATCTCCAGGTTACCAACCAGGATGCGTGCGAAGTCTTCGGCGTAGCGATCCTCGACCGGTCGGACTTCGAGGTCGGTTGCCGCACGGGCCACCGGTTGTCGGCGTCGCACGAACTTCGCCCAACGTCGCCGAAAGCGCTGGTAGCCGTGTTCGAGCACCTGGTGTTCGAAGTCCTCACCCGTTTGAGGTGGCGGTTGCAGCAAGAATCTCGACACGCCGGCCTCTGCGAAGGCGGACACCGCGTCTTCGAGCCAACGCACGCCGTTCGCAGCCCCGCCGCCGCTCATTGCGCGGTTGAGCAGGATGCACTCGGGGTGCTCGGGACAGCTCAGCACGAAGGCCTCACCGCGCCGCCGCGCCACGAAACCGTTGGCTCCATTCAGCGAACCCGCGCGCCACAGATCGAGCAAGCTTTCGCGCTCGACGCCTTCACACATCTGTACGACTTCCAGCATTTGGCCTCTCACAACCGAAGGGCGTGACGCCTCGCGGAACGATGTTCTGACCTCCTCCAAACTGCCGCCCATCGCGGTTTGTATTGGGTTTCGTTGGTTTTTTTGTCGTGTCGTCGGTGCCCGTCATCGGTCGGGCCGCGCCCGCGCTGCGTCGCGCCGAACCCGGCTCGGCTCACTTCCGGCGCGGTGTGGCTCGCGCCCGTGTTTGTGCTTGCTTCTGCCAGGGCCCGAAACCAGACTGCGATTCGTGTTCCGACGGTGGCTCTGGCTCGTAGCCTGCGTGCTTTGGAGCGTCTGCGCCGCGACGGCACAGGGCAGCCCAGCACTCGGGGAGCCGGGCTACTCACCGCTGCCCGCCCAAGATCGAGTCGTAGCCACCGAGCCCGACTCGGCGTCGGCGCTCATCGCGGACCTGGACGTCGAAGACCTTCATTTTCTGGGTCTGGTCGCCCCGGCCGCGAGACGCTCGTCGTCTGACTGCCAACGTCTGACGCCACCGCGTTGCGACGACCTGATTGCGCGGACTCGCCGCCACTGCCACTGGCAACGCGGCCCACCAGCACGCGCAGCTCGCCCGCTCGTTCACTGACGACGGCTCGCGTCGTCGTTCCACGCTGCTCTGCACGACCAAGGTCGGTCCGTCCCTTCGGCACCGATCCGACGTCGCGTCGGACGGTTCGTTCCGTTCGATGGCACTGCCCCGCTCACCGAGTCGCTTTCGGGTGAGGGAGCGCCGGTTGCAGCGACTCGTCAGCTCCGAGCATGGCCGAACCACTCACCGGTTCGTGCGGCCTGCGACGAGGGCTGAGCCTTTCCAAGTCACGTTTACTTTCTAAGGCGGCAATCCAATCAGGTTGATTGCTGCGACCATACCTGCAGCACCGAGCTGCACGCAAAGCGCCCGACACGACCAGAAGAACGCCTCGACTGGGGCAATGCGGCGCGGCGCGCAGTGGCAAGCCGATCGGTGCTCTGCCGAGCCTCGTGGCTCGTGGAGATTTCAGATGTCTGACCCCAAAAACGAAGAAAACAACAACGCCGCACTCAACGCTCCCGTGGAGAGCGCGTGGAAGCCGATGATGATCCTGCTCGTGCCGTTCGTGCTGGTCATCATCTACGGCGCCCTGACCTGACACAGGTTCCAAACGGGCGACTGGCGTCGATCCGTCCGGATCGGTTCCAGACGCCCGTGAGCGCCACGCGCGCGATGTGGTAGCACCCGGTCGGCGGCTTCGGGTAGGCCCGTGCTGGGGCGATTTTTTGGCTGCGCGGGCCGCCGCGAATCCCCCACCACCGAGTCCAACCTTCCCGCAGCAGCGCTGAGACAGCCCACAGCCAAACCGACTCGACCCACAGCCGCCCTGAAGCTTCGCGCAACGAGGCGGGACCTCCCGCAACGGGTCTCGAGTCTTCCGCGGCCAAACCCGAACCGCTAAGTACGCGTACCCAAGCGTTTTTTTCGTTGCGGGGAGATTCGGGGTCGCTGCCGGAAGCGTCGGCGACGTTGGATCGAGCCATTTTCCCGCGTTCCCCAGCTCTGGGGCCGTTGCGGAAGCCATTTTCTGCGTTGCGGAAGCTGAAATCACGCTGCCCGCAGGCTGCGGGGCGCGTGCGGTGAAGGCGCCGCGGCGACGGCGGCGAAGGTTTGGCAGCGCACCGCGGAGGTCGGGGAAGTTCGGTCGGGGCGAGTGACCGCGGAGGGTGCGGAGATTGTGTTGGGGCGAGTGACCGCGGAGGGTGCGGAGATTCATTCGCGAGGTTCGTTCAGGAGCCCCTCTGCCGTCGTTGCCGTGGAGCGCTCGATGTGCGAGATCCGGCGAGGAGGCGAGCGGTGGTGACGTATCGGACGTTGGTGACGGTAGACGAACTGCAGTCGCTCGCGGATCAGCAGCGGGAGCTGGTGTTGGTCGACTGCCGGTTTTCGCTGGGCGATCCTGCGGCGGGACGGCGCGCGTACGAAGATGGGCACATCCCCGGGGCTCACTACGCGGATTTGAATCGCCAGCTTTCTGGACCGGTCGTTGCGGGACGGACCGGGCGCCACCCCTTGCCCGATCCTGCGAAGCTGACCCATCTGGTCGGGTCGTGGGGCGTTACGGAGACGAGCCAGGTCGTGGTCTACGACGACGCCGGAGGCGCGATGGCCTCGCGCGCGTGGTGGCTCCTGCGTTGGCTCGGTCACGAGGACGTCGCGGTGCTCGACGGCGGGTTTGCGGACTGGGTTGCCGCCGGGGGTGCCCCGTGCCGGGAGATCCCGACCCTGGCGATCAGCGTGTTCAAACCGAAACTCCGCTCCGACCTGCTCGTCGATGCGACGCAAGCGAGTTCGCTGGCCCAGCAAGGGCGGCTCTTCGATGCGCGCGGCCTGGCGCGATTTCGCGGCGATGAAGAGCCCATCGATCCCGTGGCTGGTCACATCCCCGGCGCGCGACCACTGCCCTTTGCCGACAATCTGGATGGGCTGCGTTTTCGCTCCAAAGCGCAGCTCGAGGCTCGCTACGCCGAGGCTTTCACTGGCACGGAGGCGTCGCACTGCGCCGTCTACTGCGGCAGTGGCGTCACGGCGTGCCACGACATCTTGGCCGCGGCCCATGCCGGCTTCGACGGCGTGAAACTCTATGCCGGCTCGTGGAGCGAATGGATCACCGACCCGTCGCGGCCCGTCGCGACGGGCGCCGATTGAGGTCAGTCGTGGCGCTACCCATTCAACACTTCTCCGACGTCCTCTGCATCTTTGCGCTGGTGGCGCAGGTGCGCGTCGACGAGTTGCAGCGCGAGTTCGGCGGGCAAGTCGGCCTCGACTTCCACTTCTGCCACGTCTTCGGCGATACACGGGTGAAGATCGGTGCGGGCTGGGCCGATCGAGGGGGCTATCAGGGCTACGGCAAACACGTCGTCACGGTGGCAGAGCGCTTCGACTTGGTCGTGCATCCCGAAGCGTGGACGAAGAACCCGCCGCGCTCGTCATTGAGCGCACACTTGTGGCTGCGCGCCGTGGGCTGCCTCGAGGCGTGTGATGAGCTTCCGTCGGGGAGTCTTTCCGACGCCATTCGATCGATGCGTCACGCCTTCTTCACCGAAGCGCGGGACATCGCCGCCGTCAACGAGCAGGCGCGGCTCGCCGAACAACTGGGGTTCGACCAAGTGGCGATTCAGCGCGTCTATTCGACGGGCGAGGCGCACGCCGCTTTGGCCGCCGACGTCGATCTCTCTCGCAAGCATTCGATCGTCGTCAGCCCGACGTTGATCTTCAACGAGGGCAGGCAACGGCTCGAGGGCAACGTGGGTTTTCGCATCATCGAGGCCAACGTGCGCGAGCTGTTGCGCAAGCCAGAGACCGAAGCCAGCTGGTGCTGAGCAGCGCTCAGCCGACCTGTGCAGTCTCGCTTACGGCGCCAGGACGAGGTCGGGCAGATCGCGCGGTTGTCCGTAGACGTACTTCGGACCGGGTTTCTCGAAGAAGAGCTGGTGTTGGCGCTGCACTTCCATCGGCGCTTCGTCGTTTCGATCGAAGTCGTTGACTTCGATCGAAAACCCGAAGACCTTGCTCGTGCCGGCGATCGGCGTCTGATTGTCGGCGCTGAGGTACGCTTCGCTCAGCTTGGCGACCATCACCCGGCACTTGCCCACGGTCGTCGTGTCGACGTCGACCTTCTGACGCAAGCCGCCCGAGTCACGCTGATCGAAGATCTCGTCATCGATGCCCATGAAGAGGTGGTGGTCCGCGGGATCGCCGTAGTTGGTCTGGTTCGCGCCGTCGAAGACGAATTGCAGGTGGTCGTACACGAACGGATTAGGATCGGTGCTTCCGTTCGGCGCGATTCCTTCAACCCATTCGTCGTCGAGGAGTACGGCGCGGATCCACAACCCCGTCGGATCCCAAGCCATCGAGAACCCCGCACGCATGTCTTCAGGATCGGGTGTCGTGCCGATGTACAAGGGTATTTGATTGGGTACGCCAGCGTGCGTTTGGTCGCACTCGGTCGGGCTG
>QJWJ01000354.1 GCA_003235365.1 Deltaproteobacteria bacterium | reverse complement strand
ACAAAAGTCGGTTTGCATGTCGATGATGATCAACGTGGTGTTGTCTGGCCGCAGATCACCGTCGTAGGGCCAGGGATAGGGTTGGGCAGCGACGTAGGTCATGGCTCTCGGGTCTCCGTTGGGTCAGCGTGCGGCGGCCAGCTCTGCCGGCATGCCGCGAGAGGTCTTGGTGGCAGAGCTACTGGAAATCATGATGAACAATGTCAGGGCGTACGGTGCGGCATTGAACAGGTAGTAACCAGAGGTTACGCCCACCGACTGGAGCGCCGGGCCGAGCGAACTGGCTCCACCGAACAGCAGCGACGCATACAAGCAGCGGACGGGATCCCAGCGCGCGAAAATCACCAGCGCCACTGCCATCAGCCCCTGTCCGCTGGAGAGGCCTTCGTTCCAGCTTCCCGGGTAGAATAGCGAGAGGAACGATCCACCGATGCCCGCGAGGATGCCGCCAGCAGCGGTAGCCAACGTTCGCGTCTTGTTGACGTCGTAACCCATCGCCCGGGCGGCTTCGGCACTCTCGCCAACGGTGCGCAGTACCAGGCCCCAACGCGTGTTCTGCAACGCCCACTTCAGCGCTGGAGCGAGTGCGACTCCAAGCAGGAACAGAGCGTTGACGGCGAGAGCCGACTGCACTTGCGGGGAATCACTGAACTCGCCCAGCGGAAGTGCTGGCAAGCGCGGCGCGGTCGGTTGGATGAGCGGCTTGCCGAGGTAGAAGGCGAGGCCGACACCGAGCAGCATCATGGCGATGCCGACCGCGATGTCGTTGACCCGCGGCTTCCCGCACAACCAGCCGTGAAAAGCTCCGAGCATCGCTCCGACGGCGCCCGCGGCGATGACCCCGAGCCATGCCGACCCGCTCAGGTACGAAATCCCGTAGCCGGACATCGCACCCATCACCAACGTGCCTTCGAGCCCCAGATTGACCCGGCCCGAGCGTTCGGTGATGCATTCACCCAAGCTGACGAACAGGAAGGGGGCACTGACACGCAACGCGCCAGCCAGCACCGCGAGCGGAACGCCCCAAAGTCCGAGTTCACTTTCCATCGAGTCTCCAATGCTTCTCAAGCACTCTTCAACTGCCTCAGCCGCTCGCGGAGGGGACCCTGAAAGGTTTCGCTGGCAAGCAATACCACGAACAGAATCCCTTGCAGCACGTTGACCGTCGCGTCGGGTAGATCGAAGCTTCGCTGGAGCAGTCCGCCACTGGCGTTGATGCCGCCGAGTAACAAGGCTACGGGGATTACTGCCAGCGCGTTTTGTCGCGCGAGGAATGCAACCAGAATGCCTGCGTAGCCGTAGCCCGCGACGAGCGAGGCGTTGGCTTTGCCGTGAACTGCTCCCACTTCGACCATTCCCGCGAGGCCAGCGCACGCGCCGGCGAAGCCACAGACGACGATGACCAGCCGAGAAACGGGCAAGCCACTCAAGCGGGCCGCGCGGACGTTGCCACCCACGACTCGGCCGGCGAAACCGAACGTCGTGTGATCCATGAGAATCCACCCGAGGATGCAAGCCACGACACCGAACAGCAGCCCCCAGTGCACATCCATGCCTGGCATGTTGCCGAGCATGTTTTCGTCACCGATGTACATCGTCGATGGTTTGTTGAGGCTCGCTGGATCGCGCAGCGCACCTTCTACCAAGTGGTTCATCAGGGCGATGCCGATGTAGGTGAGCAACAAGCTGCTGATCGTCTCGTTCACGCCCCGCAATACCTTGAGCGCGCCGGCGGCACCGATCCACAGGCCTCCGGCCAACATGGCGCACACGGCCATGCCAATCAAAACGAGGTATGGGGAGCCGCCTGCCAGCAGGGGGCCCACTGTAGCGGCCGCGAGGCCACCGACGACGAGGGCTCCCTCGCCGCCGATGATGACGAGCCCGAGCCGCGCGGGCAACGCGGTACACAGCCCGGTCAGCATCAATGGCGCCGCGCGGATGAGCGTGTTCTGAAAGGAGAACCACGTGCCGAACGCCCCTCGCACCATTTCGCTGTACACATCGAGCGGCGAGTGTCCCGCGAGCGCCACGAAAATTCCGAACAAGGCCAGAGACGCGGCGAGTGCCCCGGCAGGAATGAGTAGCGGGGCGATCGCGACCAACAGCCGGGTCCCGATTTTCGATTGTGACTCGGGGATTCCCACTGCTGCGGTGGACGTGGCTTCCATTTCAGGTCCTTTCGGAGGGACCGATCACCGACGGCGATCGACCCCACCATCCATACAGGTGAGGAAGTTTCCGATAGGCGACGTGGGGGAGTCCGTCAGTTGATGCTCCCGCTCACGCCTTCCACGAGATAGTTCATCTTTTCGAGCTCGATGTCCGTCTGGCCTCGTTCAACCCCGGCGGCGATGACTTCCTTGCCAGTGTTGTCCTTGATCGGCCCCTTGAAGATGATGAGCTCGCCCGTCGTGAGTCCGGCCTTTGCGGTATCGGCTTTGGCCTTTGCATCGTCGGATACGGCGGCTCCGTACGGCGACATCTTGATGTAGCCTTCTTTGAAACCCCCGCGCACGAGATGGGACCAAGCGCCTTTGGTCTTCACCTTTTCGACGTAGTCCTTGTAGATCTTCTCCCAGTTCCACTCGGCGCCAGTTAGGTAACCCTTGGGAGCGAGTGCCGCCTGGCTCGCGTGGTAACCCGTGCTGAAGACCCCGCGGCGCTCGGCGGTTTCAACGACGACTTTCGGGGAGTCGACATGGGTGGTCAAGACGTCGATGCCTTGATCGATCAAGCTGTTGGCAGCCTCTGCCTCCTTGACGGGCAGCGACCAGTCGCCGGTGAAGATGACCGTCGTCGTCGCTTTCGGGTTCACTGAGCGCGCGCCCAGAGTGTAGGCGTTGATGTTGCGAAGAACCTGAGGAATGGGCTTGGCGGCGATGAAGCCGAGCTTGCCGGTCTTCGAGGTCAGCCCCGCGACGATGCCTGCGACGTACTGAGCTTCGTCGATGTAGCCGAAGTAGCTGCCGACGTTCTTCGGGTGTTTGCTTTCGTCGTAGAGGCCACCGCAATGAAAGAAGGTGACGTCAGGATACTTCTGGGCAAGCTTGAGGATGTGTGGGTCGAAGTAGCCGAAGGACGTCGGAAAGAGTAACTTTGCGCCGTCCAGGTTGATCATGCTCTCCATCGTCTTCTGAACGTCGACCGTTTCCGGGACGTTTTCTTCTTCGCGGATCTCGAGGCCAGAAGCGGCGAGAGCCTTTGCTGCTTCGGCGTGCGCTTGGTTGTAACCGAAGTCGTCTTTGGGGCCGACGTAGATGAACCCAACGGTCAGCGGTCCGTCAGCTTTCTTGTCTTCGACGGCTGCCGCCGGTGTAGCGGGTGTCGCGGAACCGGTCTGCTCCGTCGGTTTCTCTTTGCTACAGGCGCCGAAGAAGCAAGTTGCGCCGAGCAAGCAAAGACCGAGAAATGAACGTCTGAGGGTGGTGGGGCGGTGGGGAGGAGAGTTCATGCGAGATACGTTTGTGAGCAAACGTTTCAGCAGTGTATCGGCGCCAATTCGCTATGTCGGTGCGATGTCCACGCAACGGAATCTCGATTCCCTCGTCGAAGAATCGCGGCAAACGTGAACACATTCGCCCGAAGCCTGTCGTGTGAGATCAAGATGCGGACACCGTGAGCGCAAGCGGAGCTCGGTAGACGATCGCTGGGGACGTCGGCTTCGGGTTGTCTTCATCGGTTCACGGGGCGTTCGCGCCTGTTGCAGCAAGTGTCTCACACAGTCTTACCCCGTTGTTGCGTCGCGTCGTCATTGGGCGGGTGGCGGTAGGGACAAGCGCACCTCGGCGCCAGAGAGGTTGCCCGGCGACACATCTCCTTCCATGTGCGCCGTTTCCGGTTGGTGCAGTGCGCCGCTGTTGCTGCAAATGGCGCAGACGACTCCTGAATCGGAACTGCCATTTCAGTCCGAAGCAATTGCAAGCCCCCGCATTTCAGACAGTTTGTACTGACCGGGAGAACGGCACCGTTCATTGAATATGCGGGTGACCGAGGTCCCCGAACGTAGACCGGTAACAACGTCCGTGAAGCCACCGCCTCCACCTCCTCGCCGTCACCGCTTGCCATCTGTATCGGGTGAACAGGTTCGTTCCCGCAATGGGTTTTCGGACAGCGACCACGATACCGCGACGGTTCGCCCGCCCCCGATGATGCCTGGCGAGCTCCGTCTGGACCTGGAGTTCGCTGCAGACCCACTGTCAGCGAGTACGGTTCCCCCGCCCAGCATTGGCGGTATGGGTATCAGTTGGGAGTTCATTCGCAGTACGTGTGCCGTTTCGTTGGCACACCATCTCCGAGCGTTGGTCAATCTGTTGGGGGCTTTGCGCGCGATACACACGGACGTCTCGCGCCCGCCCAAGGAGCGGTTCCACGGATCGGTGAGCCCGCTCAATCTCCTGTTCAAAGTCGACGGTTCGGCGATGCTGGCAGAAAGCGGTGACGAGCGGCTGGCTCAGTGTGAGGTCTACCTGGCACCGGAAGCACGCACGGGCCGCGTCGATCAGCAATCGGATATCTACGCGGTGGGCGTGATGCTGCTCGAAGTGATCACGAACCGGCGCCTGTATCCTCCGGATTTACGAGACATTTGCACGGTTCGCCACGAGGTGCACCCATTCTGGTCGCCGTTCGTGCGCGATCCGCTACTGCAGGTGGGGCTGCGTGCGCTGGCGCCTGTCCCGATGGAACGGTGGCGCAGTGCTCGAGATTTCTACGATGCGATTCTCGCTTGTGGTGGCGGGCGCGTCGCCCCCAATCACGAGTTCCAGTCGATGATCTCGTCGACGGTCCGGCAACAGGCGGATCGGGCTACACCGGTCGCTGACTCGTTGGCGGTGCCGCCGCCACCACCTGCCCCCGTTCTCGAGATCGAGCCCGATGAGATCGAAGAGGTGTCCGATTGGGGAACTGGTACGACGTTGCAGGCCATGCCGGCAGTGATGCCCCCCAGCACACGCCGTGTCGACGACCCGTCGATTTCGCAGGAGATGCCGCGGGTCGTCGTCGATGAGTCGGTGTACGCCGCTGGGTTCGACGAAATCGAAGAACGAACTTCGCCTCAGCGTTCGCTGCTCGCGGGGCGGCTCGAGGCCGACGAATCGCCGGAGAAGACGCACCCGGGTCAGGCGACCAGCCGCGGTGCTCGTCGTGGGGTCGCGGGCTTGTTCGTTCTCGCGTTGTGGGGTGTGGACCCCGCGGCGCCTTCAGTTCGTCAGGAGCATTCTGCCACCTGGGAGAGCGTCGCCTGTGCGGCGGCTTGGGTCGTCGAGGGAGCACGAATAGTCTCGCGAGGGGAGTTGAAGTAGGTGCCGCGGAGGGGGCGGATTACGGCTGGTCGCTGCATCATCGTCAGATACGTCTCGAGCCTGCTCGGGGTGTTCAGCGCTTGGCTGTTGATCACGTGGTGTGCGCCCTGCGGTGCCAGATCTGGGGGCGAATCGCATACGGCTAACGAGGGTAGCTCGGCGCTGAGACCGCCAGCCCCAACCCGCGAGGGGCATTCACTGCGCAACGAAGGCGAGCGCGCGCGCGCGTTGCTCAACCGCGGTCATGCCGCCTTCGCCGCCGGTGAGTTCGAGGTTGCTTTGATCGCTTTCACCGCTGCCCATGAGATTGACTCCGATCCGCGCTCGTCCATGGCAGTGGCGCGTTGCTTGCATCAGCTTGGTCGTTTCGTCAATGCATACGACGAATACGACCTGGTCGTTCGCGAAGCCACGGGCGCGGCCGGGGAAGGCGCGCAGTGGCGGACACTGATCGAGCAGGCCCGAGAACAGCAAGCGAGTCTGCGGCCCAACGTCGGGTTCGTCGTGGTCGACGTCATCGGGGCGCCTCGGGGCGCCCGTCTCGCGGTCAACTCGCAAATCATCGAACGTTGGCGCTGGGGGGAACCGATCACCGTCACACCGGGTGACGTCGAGATTGAACTGAGGAGGATCGACCTATCGACGACGGATCGGCAGGTTACCGTGGCCGCGGGCGCAACGCGACAGGTTACCTTGAGCGCTGCTTTGGCCCGTGAGCCCCTAAACCCGCTGGCGTTGGGATGGGACACGCCTGGCGGCACGCGACTGGCGATTCTCGGTTTGGGCCCGGATCGGCCCTTGACGACGTATGCCTATGGGGCCGTTGCGGTCGGTGCCATGGGCTTTGGGGCGTTCGACGCCCTCGGCCACGTCGATGATGAAGAGCTGGCGAGGCTGGAAGCGGCGTGCACCGATGGCGTGTGTTCCCCGCACGACTCCAAGGAGCTGGCTCACAAACGAGCCGCCAACCTCTGGGCGCGGATCGGCCTGGCGCTGGGGGTCGTGGGCGTCGGCTCCGCGATCTCGCTGTGGGTACTGGAGGACGAAGACGGTCCGACCATGTTGATGGTATCGCCGTCGGGCGTGTTCGTCCGCGGCAAGATGTAGACTTGCGGGAGGCTCCCCCGAAGACGCATTGGCGCGTCCCGTGCACAAACGGAGACGGGCGGTCATCGACCGCCCGCCGCTTTGCGCCATCGGCGCGAGCAAGTCCCCGAGGGACTGCTTACTCCACCATTTCCTTCAGCTTCTTCAGCGGGCGCACCTTCACGACGGTGCGTGCGGGCTTGGCCTTGAAGGTGGTCTCTTCGCCGGTGAAGGGGTTGATGCCCTTGCGCGCCTTCTGAGCCTTCTTGTGAACGGTCGTGATCTTGAGCAGGCCCGGCAGGGTGAACTCACCCACCGCCTTCTTGCCGACGTGGCGCTCGATCAGCGACGCGAGCTCGTCGAGCACGCCGCCCACTTCTTTCTTGCTGAGGCCGGTCTTGTCCGACAACTCACCGAGGATCTGGCTCTTCGTGTACTTCTCTTTGATTGCAGGTTTTGCAGCAGCCATTGGGTTCTCTCCTGTTTTCTGTTCCTGTTGTCCCTACGAACCTCGTGGATTTTGGGCCCACGAGCTTGGTCTTGTCCGGTTGACGGTGCCTGCTCAGCGCGGTTCAGCGTCGCCGTGTTCAATGCCACCGCGTTCAAAGCGGCCATGTTGACGCCACGCGACGCTTGTCGTGAACGGCTTGCTCAGCCAACACGGCGCGCCAGTGTTTCTCGAAGTACCGTTTCTCGAAGCAATCGGGTTGAAAGCAGGCGTTGCGCTAGTTGCCGTCATTGCCGCATTACTTGGCGGCACAGTCACCGATTGCGATAAGTCTGCTTGCCGTTGGTTTGTCTCGTTTGCACGCGCGGCTGGGCACGAATCATCGGGCACGATCGCCGAAGTGCGACGTGTGTACGCGGCGTCTGCGCATCGCGCTGCCACTACAGGTTGAGTTGAAGCGGGGTGACTTCTCAAGCCGAGCTCCGATGTGCACGCTATATGTCCCCTGCCAAAGAAAAGGACAAGCAAAAAATCCCTATTTTTGTAGGGCGAGCGCGCCCGAGTCTCCGCGAGCACCCGACTGCGTCCTTCGAATGACCTCTTTCTCGTCGCTCTGCGCACCTTGGGAATGGACAAAAAATGCCCATTTTTGTGGGAAATGCGCTCCCGTGACGCGTGAGGTCTCGGTTCCTCCTGGAGGCAGTGAGCCGTTGGTGCCGTTCGCGTAGCCCCGTCAGGAGGTGACAGAATGCCTACACGTACTCATGCCGACGATGGTGCATCACCGTGGTGGCGAAGCGCCGCCGAGTGTGGACGGGTCGTCGCTGCCCCATTGCGCCCATCACTCGAAGACCCCCTTCCGTCGAATGGGTGCGTCAGACGGTCCGCGAAGGTCGCATTGCCTCGCATTGCTCGGCCCAATGGCTGAGGTACGTCCGCAATGAGCGAGTGGAAACAGGACATCCTGGAGTCCTGATCCATTTGGGCCAGGGCCACTCATCGCGGCATAGGCGTATCCGAGTGCTTTCGTCTGGCGCTTCTTCAACGAGGCCAACGGTATCCCCCCCAGACTCGCACACCGACGGGCTTGGTCAGTGCCTGGAGCAGCAAGGGCGCTACTTTTCAACCGTAGTTTTCCACGGAAAGCGTGCACAAAAGGGGGTCACA
This sequence comes from Deltaproteobacteria bacterium, assembly GCA_003235365.1. Taxonomy (GTDB): domain Bacteria; phylum Myxococcota_A; class Polyangia; order Polyangiales; family Polyangiaceae; genus SZUA-265. The sequence continues at coordinate 56,931 of QJWJ01000354.1, read as the reverse complement.
TTGCCCTCGCTTCGGGGTTAGGATGCCTCGATTTCATCATGAGCTCCGCCGTTCAAGCAGAGGCCGCCGACAAGGTGTCGGCCTCCTCCGAGGGAATTCGAGACGACTACGACTTTTTCGAGCTGCCAAGGCCGATCCAGGATCGGTTGCTGGCTTCGCTGTCCGGCACGGGCGCTCCTCGCATATTGCTTTTCAACCCAGCGTCGTCGGTTATCGGGCTGGGCGCCATTGCATTGTTCGTCGCTTCCGCCTCGGTCGTGACGGGTTTGGCGGTGACCGGGTACGGGAGTCTGACCAGTTCGCTGGCCATTCAGGCTCCTTTGTTTACGTCGGTATACGGCGTGTTCGGCGGACTGGCGGCGGTGGCCTTGGCCGCATACGCCTGGGCCAATGGCGCTCAAGGTCGTTACCCCTACCGCTTTGGGACGTACCTCTTCCCCGTAGGGGTCGTCGTGATTAGCGGCCCGTCACTGAGTGTCTATCGACTCGAGAAGCTCAGTGCCGTCGAGGTGCCGGGTGCCGGGAAGATTCGCCTGCGGTTCGGAGATACGGCGTTCACGTTCGTACTGCCAACCAGCGTCAGTGTCGACCAGATGAAAAAGTCTCTGGACGAGTACCGTCGGCGCTGGGAGGTGGCGTTCGAGGCGAAGGATCGGCGCGCGCTGGCCACGTTGGATCCTATCAGGGACAGCGGGTTCTCGAATCCACTGTCGTCCAACAAGTCCATGTCACGCCCCCGCGACCAGCGCATTTGGCGCTATGGGCTCGCGTTGCTGGTCGGTGCGGGGATCGGCGTGTTGGTTTTCATGGCGCGCAACAAGTTGGGCGAGCGAGCCTTGTTCCAGCAAGCGACCTCCCTCGATGGCATCACTGCCTACGAGAACTACCTGGCCCGTGGAGGGAGTCGCGGTGAGGTGACGGACATCCTGCTGCCTCGCGCGCGGCTGAAAGAGATCATCGGAGACACCACTCGCCTCGAGCAGTTTCGCAACGAGAACCCGGACTCGAAGATTCGCCAAGAGATCGACTTGGCCTACCGCGAAGCGTTGCTCGCCGATCTCCAGAAGGTCCGACAGAACGGGACACTCGCTGCGCTGGCTCAATTCGAAAAGAGTCACGCCGACCACGAGATCATCAAGAACGAACTGCGCGTAGCTCGACGCGAAGTATTCGACAAAGCCTACGCGGGGTTTCTGGAGCGCTTCTCCGTCGAGCCAGACATCGCAAAGCTCTTCCGTGCGATGGTCACCTTTGCGGAGCAGAATGGTCCGCAGGTCGAGGTTCGTTTCCGCCGCAAGGAACCGGTCAGCGCCAAGTCCGCTGACAACGCCATCCGCAGGAGCGCATACTACGCAGGTACTGCTTCGTTGCCGTCACAGTATTTCGAAGGGGAGTACGCGGCAGCGCGAGAGAAGGAAACCGGCGAGGCGCTCGTCGAGGGGTTGCAGGCCGCATTCCCCGCCGAGGTGCTGGCGTTCGCCCAGGGTGAATCGACGCCAGCGGAAGAGGACAAGATCCCCGAGGTCGACAAACCGACCTTGTTCCTGACCTACAAGACCGAAATGTCCGGTGGGTACACCACGAACCGGCCTCGGAACGTCTACGTCGGGGTTGGGTTCATGATTCAGGCGGAGTTCGTGGTGCCCAAGGTGGAGGACACCTACACCTTCAAGTTCTCCAAGTGGCTGCCGCCCGACATCAACGAGATCTCGCGGGAAAGCATGAAACCCGTTCAGGTCTACGAGAAGAACGTGCGGCTCGGTTTCGAGCAATTCACGCAGCGTCTGTTGGCCGATCTGCTGCCTCCGAGAAAAGAGGGCTAACCGCCACTCGCGCCGCGCGGGCCGCCTTCCATTCGCAGCGGACACTATGGCGATGCCGGGGCGTCGTTGCCGCCCGGACGCCGTGGACCGCACGAGTGTGCGCCGCCGCCCTGCGTCCCCTTGGAAACGCCCCGTCGTTGAGTCGAGGTGCCCGTAGACGGTGGCGGGACGGAATGAGGTGCCCGCGCAGGCCTTCTCTCCGACTGACCGTCGAGAGCGGTTTTTGACGGCTCGATGAATTGGGCTTGTTGCCCGCCGACGATGCGGTATCAGTCTGCGCGAGTCGTTCGTTTGTTTGAAGGTCGATTATGAGCAGAGTGTTGATTCTAGGTGCGGGTGGCGTCGGCGGAGTGGTGGCTCACAAGTGTGCCCAGGTTCCGGAGGTCTTTACCGAAATCTGCTTGGCGAGCCGTACCGTTTCCCGCTGTGACGCGATTGCCGCCAAGCTGCCGCGTCCCATCCAGACTGCCCGTGTGGATGCCGACGACGTCGCGGGGACCGTGGCTTTCCTGCGTGAGTACAAGCCCGAACTCGTGATCCACGTGGCGCTGCCGTACCAGGATCTCACCTTGATGCAAGCCTGCCTCGAAGCGGGAGTTCATTATCTCGATACTGCCAATTACGAGCCGCCGGACGATCCGCATTTCGAGTACAGGCAGCAGTGGGAGTTTCATCAACGCTTCGCCGACAAGGGACTCATGGCGCTGCTCGGCAGTGGCTTCGATCCGGGCGTCACGAACGCGTACTGTGCCTACGCTCAACAGGAGCTGTTCGACGAGATTCACACCGTCGACATCGTCGACTGCAACGCGGGCAGTCACGGCAAGGCGTTTGCAACCAACTTCAACCCGGAGATCAACATTCGGGAGATCACCGCGGCGGGGCGGTATTGGGAAAGGGGCGAGTGGAAGACCGTCGATGCCCTCAGCGTCTCTCAGGATTTCGACTTTCCGGAAGTGGGTGTCCGTAAGGCCTACCTCCTGTACCACGAGGAGCTCGAGTCGCTGGCGTTGAACCTCGAGGGACTGCAGCGGATCCGCTTCTGGATGACCTTCTCGGACTCCTACCTCACTCACCTGCGGGTCCTCGAGAACGTGGGCATGACGAGGATCGAGCCCATCGAGGTCGAGGGAGCTCAGGTGGTACCCCTGAAAGTGCTCAAGGCGTTGTTGCCCGATCCCGCGTCGCTGGCGGCTGGCTACACCGGCAAGACGTCGATCGGCTGCATCATCGAGGGCGTCAAGGATGGCAAGGCCAAGAAGGTGTTCATCTACAACGTCTGCGACCACCAGGTCGCGTACAAGGACGCTGGAGGTCAGGCTGTTTCGTACACCACCGGCGTGCCTGCGATGGTCGGTGCGAAGATGATGCTCACCAAGCAGTGGTTCGAGCCGGGCGTTCACAACATCGAGCATTTCCGGGCCAAGCCCTACCTGGACGACGTGGGCAAGTACGGCTTGCCATGGCACGTCAAGGAGCTGTGACGGTTCTGGCCGTCCGTTGCACCTCGCGCTGGTTTGGAAAATGACCGACCTCGATTCGATCCGTTCGCCTGCGTTTGTCGTCGAGTTGGACAAGCTCGAGGCCAACTGTCGCTTGCTGGCCGAAGTCCAGCGCGACAGCGGCGCCAAGATCTTGCTGGCGCTCAAGGGGTTTGCCACCTGGTCGAGTTTCGACGTCGTGAGCAAGTACCTCAGTGGAACCACGGCCAGCGGGCCCTTCGAGGCGCGTCTGGGGCGGGAGAAGTTTCCCGGTGAGGTTCACGTCTATGCACCCGCGTTCAGTGAGCGCGACATGCGCGAATGTCTCGAGTTGGCGGACCACGTCGTGTTCAACTCGCTCGGACAGTGGCAGCGATTCTCCCCGATGTGTCGGCAGGCGGCCGCCCGTCGCCAGCTGAGCTTCGGACTTCGCATCAATCCCGAACACTCTGAAGTCGAGGTCCCGCTGTACGACCCGTGTCGACCCGGGTCGCGCCTCGGAACGACGCGGGCCGCGTTCGACGAACGCGCTTTCGAAGGCATGGATGGCCTACACTTTCACACCCTGTGTGAACTCGGGTCGGATGCGCTGGAGCGCACGCTCGAGGCCGTCGAGCGCGATTGGTCCGACGTCATCCGACGAGTGCGCTGGGTGAATTTCGGGGGGGGGCATCACATTACGCGTCCCGGCTACGACATCGAACGGTTGGTGCGGCTGGTTCGAGGTTTTCGCGATCGCTACGGTGTGGACGTGTACCTGGAGCCCGGCGAAGCGATCGCTCTCAACGCGGGAGTACTCGTCGCCTCGGTGCTCGACGTCGTCGACAACGCCGGGAACATAGCGATCCTCGACGTATCTGCCACTGCTCACATGCCCGACGTGCTGGAGATGCCCTACCGTCCCCGTATCGATGGTGCCGGGGAGCCGGGTCAGTTTGCTCACGATTTTCGACTGGGCGGCGTCACGTGTTTGGCGGGGGACGAGATCGGTACGTATTCCTTCGAGCGGCCTCTCGGCATCGGCGATCGTCTGGTGTTTCGAGACATGGCCATTTACACCATCGTCAAGACGACGATGTTCAACGGGGTCCGTCACCCGGACATCGTGCTGGTCCAGGATGGAAAGCCGCCGCGGGTCGTTCGTGAATTCGGTTACGAGGACTTTCGCGATCGACTCTCGTAGAGCGGCAATCATGTTGATTGCCGCGACAAATCAACGACCTAGAGCACCGAGCTGCGAGCGAGAGTGCCCGAACGTGGCCCCGGAAAACGCCCTCACCCACGCTGGGGCGATTTTTCGGGGCCACGTTCGGGCACTGGCAAGCTGATCGGTGCGCCAGTCGTGCACGCGACGTTTCTTCACTGAATGGTGGAGGCCGAAATCGCGTGAGGCGCAGCGGGATGCCGCGCCTCATCATGACTGTGCACATTTCCCCGCGGGGTTACTCCGCGCCGGCGACCAGCTCTGCATTCGGCAGGGGCTGCTCCTCATCGGGACTGGGCTTGTACGGGTAGCGCATCTTCTGATTCGTCTCGAGGTGAATGATCCCGAGTGCAGAGAAGAGACGGATTGCGATGTACGTTGGGTCGACCTCGAACCAGCGCGCGGCGAAGTTCGGAGCCATGCCGAACTTGTGGTGATTGTTTTGAAACAACTCGCCGAGTGTGACGAAGTCGAACGGCAGCGTGTTTCGCGAGTCATCGCCGTTCGAGTAGTTCTGGTAGCCGTACCGGTGTCCGCACCAGTTGACGATTGCGCCGTGGATCGGACCCATCACGAAGTGGAACGGCAACAGCGCGAACATCCAAGCCTCGGTCGCGAAGTGAACGTAGAACGCGACGTACGCCCCGATCCACACCAGGCGCATCAGCCAATTCTGCCCCAGCTTCTCGAGGGCAGGCCACTCGGGCATACCGCCGTCGAAGCGCGCTTCGGGTTCGACACGGCGATAGGCAAAGTCGTCGTAGGTCTTCTTCGTCGCCCACATCATGCTCATCACATTGCCGTAGTTGCGCGGCGAGTGTGGGTCACGCTCGGTGTCGCTGAACGCGTGATGCATGCGATGCAATATCGCGTACCCTCGTGGTGACAGATAGCTCGACCCTTGCGCGACGTACGTCAGCAATCCGAAGAATCGCTCCCAGCCCTTCGACATGGTGAACATGCGGTGAGCCCCGTAGCGATGCAGGAAGAACGTCTGACAGAAGACGGACAACAGCCAATGCGCGACGAAAAACAGAACGATTGCCAAGAGGAGTCTCCGGTGTGTGGGGGCGCCTGAACGGCGGCTCCCGGCAGGGGCGCTATCCTAGGCGCACGGACCCTTGCAAGCGGCTAGGGTTCCGTCACAATGCATCCCTGGTTCGTCAGGATTCCGTCATGACGCCGTGTGGCGTCGCGGTTCGGAACGGGGCGAACTGGGGGATCCAGCAGGGGGATGAGCGTGGGGAGAGACCTTCGTTCGCAGGTGAGTGTGGCGGGGCCTGCAGGAAGGCCAAGAATACTCATTCAATTACATTGACTTATCGCCGATTGGTCACTGGTACGACCAACGGCTCGCCGCCTGCGAACGATACTTCGCGCCAGGGCGCAGCGCTTGCGTCATTTCAGCTTTGGAGCCTAGCGTGATAGGCCCGGCCTCCAGGAGTCAGCCGATGAAACGCCTTACAGACTACGTGGTTTTCAACGATGAGAAGCTGGAGCGGAAGTACGCGACGGCACCCATCCCGATGTCGGTGCTGTACGAAGCGTACTTCGATGGGGACATCGATATCATCGGTGACGTCGAGGCCCTGCTTCGGGAACGTCACGAGTTCGTCAAATACACGATTACCCGGCAGCACCTCCAGTGGGCGGTGAAGAACTACGTGCCGGACATCACCACCACCGGTCGCAATCAGGACGCGAGGAACACGCGTGAAGTGTTCGATCGTGGCAACGACTTCTTCGAGTGGTTTCTCGGCAGTTCGATGGCCTACACGACCGGCCTGTTCATGCAGCGCGGGGACAGCCTGGAGGAGGCTCAACGACATCAACGCGATCAGGTCGCTGACCGCCTTCAGATCCAGCCCGGCCAGCGTGTGCTCGAAGTCGGTTGTGGCTGGGGCTCGTTGGTCGTGGATCTAGCGCAGCGTCTCGGTGCCGACGTTACCGGGCTCACCCTTTCCGCCAAGCAAGCCGAGTTCGCCAATCGCCAGATCGCCAACGCAGGTTTGGACGAGTCTGCGCGCGTCCTTCAGCAAAGCTACAAGGACGTCTCATCGGACGAGAAGTTCGACCGCATCATCTGCATGGAGATGATCGAACACGTCGGGCTGAAGAACCTCAGTTCATTCTACGAGAAGGTTTGCGAACTGCTCACCGACGATGGCATCTTCATGCTGCAGTGGACGGGCCTTCGCCGCGGATTGCGTCCCGAAGATCTGATTTGGGGCTTGTTCGTCGGTAAGTACGTCTTTCCGGGGGCCGACGCGGCGTTGCCGCCGTCGTCCATGCTCAAGGCGATGGAAAAGGCCGGTTTCGAGATGCACAGCATCGAGAACATCAGCGGTCACTATGCCGAGACGCTTGCGGTGTGGCGTCGCAACTGGGTTGCGAACCGCGGTGCGATTCTCGCCGCCTATGGTGAGCGGTGGTTCCGAATTTGGAACTTCTTCCTCGCCTGGTCCATGCTCGTGGCGGAACAGGGCAATGCCGGGTGTTATCAAGCGGTGCTGAACAAGAATCTCGAAGGCTTCGATCGGCAGCGCTGGGGCGTGCGTCCCGCAACCGTGGAGCGCTTGCGCGACCGCGACAGTCAAGCACCGCAGTCGTCTCCGCGCCCCCTCGGCGGTGAGTCGACCGAGTCGTCGAGCGGGACTGTTTCCGACTGAATGGGCGAGCACAGGCGAGCACGATTGTCGGTCGGTTTTTCAGGTCACGCTTGGTGAGGGCCGACAACCCGCCCCGCTCAATTAGCGACGAATCCGCGGTCCACGAAGATGCGGCCCGAGCTTGGCTCGAGCCGCGTGAGTTCCGCTGCCTTCGCGGGGGCTCAGGCCGCCCGAACCTCGATCTTGCGGGGCTTGAATGACTCCTGCTTTGGGAGTCGCAGCGTCAACTCGCCGGCCGTGAGCGTGGCGCTCACGTTTTCGCGGTCGATGTCTTGGGGGATTGTGAACGCCCGGCCGTAGCGTGTGACCGTCTCTCCGGTGCCGCTTCGAGTCGCGGATACCGTCAGCGTATCGCGTTCGACGGATATGTCGACATCGCCTTGGTTGACCCCCGGTACTTCGAGCACGACTTGGAATTCGTGCTCGTTCTCGTAAATATCAGCGGCGGGACGCGTTTGAACGACGTTGACGCCTTCACTTCGCTTTTGAATCTGATTGCTCATCGGGTTGCTCCTATCAGTGAGTCTTGACGTCGATTTGGCGCGGCTTGACGTCGCTACGCTTGGGGAGAAGGAGTGTGAGCACGCCGCTCGACATGCGCGCTTCAATCTTGTCGGTGTCGACTTGCGACGGGATTCGCAGTTTCCTCGTGAATTGCAGTCCCGAGCGCTCGCGGTGGCGTGCGGCGTAGCCCGATGGCACGTTGACCTTTCGCGTTGCGCTCAATGTCAGGACGTTGTTCTCGACGTTGAGACTGACGTCCTTCTCACTCAGCCCAGGCAAGTCCACGCTCAACTCGAACGCTTCCGGAGTGGTTCGGCTCGAGATTCTCGGGAACGTGTCTGAACGGTCCGCTCGAAGCCACGTATCCACGTCGCCGAACAAACGCTCCAGGTCGTGGAACAGGCTTGGCATGGGCCGCAGCCCCGCAACGGGGATGTCGAATGGATTGAATAGTTGGCTCATGACGTACTCCTGCTGGCCGCGCGTGCGCGCGGAAGTTGAACGCCCGGCGCACGCGGCTGCCGAGCTGTTGGTCGAGGTCAGAAAGGAGCCTCGGACCTGGCACAAGCTGCGTTCGTCTTTCGGGCTGTCAACCCGAGTCCCTTCGGAGCGCGAACTTTTTTCTGTTCGACGCCGGACCGTGGCGAATGTTCAGGGCCGCGTCGGTCCGGTGTCGGGCTCCGAGAACTAGGCTACCTCTCGCTGCTGGCGTCCGGCTCGACGAGGAAGCAGCGCGTCTTGCGACCCGCGAGTTCGTAGAGATCTGGCATCTCTCTGGGGCAACGGTCGAAGGCCTCGTTGCAGCGAGTGTGAAATCGACACCCGGGCGGTGGTTTCGCCGGACTCGGCACGTCGCCGAGCACCTTGGCTTCCAACTTGCGCACCTTCGGATCAGCCGAGGGGATGCTCGCAAGCAGGCCGCGTGTGTAGGGGTGTTGAGGAGCTTCGAACAGCTCAGCGGTCGAGCTCTGTTCGACGATTTGCCCCAAGTACATGACGCTGACGTCGTCCGAGAGGTAGCGCACCACGGAGAGGTCGTGTGTGATGAACAGATATGCCAGGCCCAGCTCGGCTTGCAGTTCGCCCAGGAGGTTCAGGATCTGTGCCTGGATTGACACGTCGAGCGCCGAGACCGACTCGTCGAGCACGATCAGCCTCGGGTCGACGGACAGCGCACGCGCGACGCCGATGCGCTGCCGTTGCCCCCCCGAAAACTCGTGGGGGTAGCGGTGCATGTGTCGTGGATCGAGGCGAACCGTTTCGAGCAAATGCGCGACGCGCTCCGTTCGCTCCTTGGCATTGGCACCGATGCCAAAGGACTCCATGCCCTCGGTCAGGATGTCGCGTACACGCATGCGCGGATCCAGTGACGTCATCGGATCTTGAAACACCATCTGCAAACGCTGCCGCGTACGGCGCAACTCGTCCGCTCGCAATTGCAGAAGATCGGTGCCTTCGAAGAGCACCTTTCCCGCGTCGGGTTCGACGAGGCGCAGCAGGGAACGGCCTACGGTCGTCTTGCCGCAGCCCGACTCGCCGACGAGGGCCATCGTTTTGCCCGCAAAGATGTCGAAGCTGACGCCGTCGACAGCACGAACGTGCCCGACGGTTTTCCGAAGCAACCCTGCCTTGATTGGAAACCACGTGCGCAGGTCACGGACGGACAGTAACGGTGAGGTCGTGTTGCCGGACCCCGAGCGACTGGATTGGGCGCCATTCTTCGCAGGTGCGTCATCGGTCGACGGCGAGCCGCTCATCCTGACACCTCCTGATGTACGTAGTGACAGTACGCCGCATGGGTTTCGGATAGCTCCGTGCGGCCCGGCACGGTGTCCTCACACGGTTCGAACTTCTTCGGGCAACGCGTGCAAAAGCGGCAGCCCTTGGGCCACTCGCTGGGTTGCGGCACGACTCCTGGGATCTCGTGCAAGCGTTGGCCGTGCTGGGCTCGGCTCGGCATGGCCGCCAGCAGACCTTGGGTGTATGGGTGCGATGGGTTGCTGAGGATTTCTTCGCGGGTTCCGACCTCGATGATCTTGCCGGCGTACATCACAGCGACCCTGTCTGCTAGCTCGTTGACCACGCCGAGGTCATGAGTGATTAGCAGCACGCTCGTGCCGAAGTCTTTGCGCAGACCTCGCATCAGCTGGAGGATCTGTGCCTGAATCGTGACGTCGAGGGCGGTCGTGGGTTCGTCAGCGATCAGCAGCTTCGGCCGGGTCGACAAAGCCATTGCGATCATCACGCGCTGTTTGAGTCCGCCCGAGAGCTGGTGCGGGTAGGCATCGAAGCGATCCGTGGGATCGGGGATCCCGACCTGGGTGAACAGCTCGATGGTGCGCGCTCGGGCCTCATGCTTGGCCACCGTCTCGTGAAGTCGAATCGCTTCGACGACTTGCTTGCCGCAGGTGACGACGGGGTTCAAGCTCGTCATCGGCTCCTGAAAGATCATCGAGATACCGTGTCCGCGGACCCGACGCATTTCAGGTACGGTGAGTGACAAGATCTCGCGTCCATCGAGCAACACTCGTCCAGCGTCGACGTGACCAGGACGCGGTACCAAGCGCATGATGCTCAGCGCCGTCATCGACTTGCCGCAGCCGGACTCGCCGACGAGGGCAACGACCTCGCCTTTGCCCACCTCGAAGCTCACGTGATCCACGACGGGTATGCGGCCCCCATCGCTCGGGAACGTCGTACGGATCTCGTCGACGACTAGAGTGGCGGTCACATTTGCTCCTTGAGCGTTTTGGGATCCAGCACGTCGCGGATCGCATCGCCAATCAGGTTCATCACCAGCAGCAAACCAAACATGGCGACGAAAGCTGCGCTGATGTTCCACCAGATGATGGGTTCTCGCGCCAGTTCGTCTTTCGCTTGCGCGATCATCTGGCCCCAGCTGCCTTCGACGCCGATCAGCAGCCAGGATAGGATTGCTTCAGAAATCACCAGCCCCGAGAACATCAACACGAACGTGATCACGACGAGATGCACGAGGTTCGGCAGCACGTGGCGCATGATGATCTTGCCCTCGGAAAGCCCCATCAGCCGCGCGGCGTGAATGTAGTCGAGCTCCTTGAGTTTGAACGTTTCACCGCGTGCAATGCGACAGAAACTGACCCAGCTCGTCACCGCGAGCGCCAGGCACACCTGCCAAGTCCCCTTGCCGAGCACCAGTATGAGCGCGATGAGCAGCAGCAGGCCGGGTATCGAAGCCAGCGTCGACATCACGAAGAACACTGCATCATCCACCCAGCGTCCGAAATAACCGGCGGCTACGCCGAACAGCAGCGCGAGCGGGATCGCGATGAGGCTCGTCAACCCCCCGATGAGCAGAGCAACCCGCGCTCCCTTCAGGGCCAGATACAGCACGTCGCGTCCGAGTTGATCGGTGCCGAGCACGTGGGCGCCTGGCTTGCGGAGATCGGAATGGTCGTAGAACTCTTGGGTCGCCAGGGGCGCCGAGTAGCTCTTTTCGTCCATGCCTTCGAACACTCGCTCGAGCACGCTTTGAGGTTTGTACGCAGCGACGGCGTCTGCCTGATCACCGGTACCACCTACCCAGGCGATGGAGTCGAGCAGGGCGACGGCCACGTAGGCGGCCAAGATACAGATCGACCCGCGTCGTCGCCGCCACACTTGCTTGAAAGCTTCGAACCACAGGTCGTTGCGCCGCAGCCAACGCACCACGAAGTACGCACCGATGCCGAGAGCGACGACGATACTGTTGCTGACATAATGCCAGTTGTCCTCGTTGAAACGCGTCAGTGCCTGACCGAGCTGCATCGAGCCGCCCGACCGCGCCAAGAACACCATCCCCAAAATCAGTGCTGCCGCAGCGATCACCCAATTTCGACCCGGATTGATCGCCGAGCCCTCACCACCGGAGTCGAGGCGAATGCGAGGATCGACCAGGGTGTAGCTGATGTCCGTCAGGATCTGGCCGCCGATGAAGGTCAGTGCGCCGATGTACACCATCGTTCGCAGCATCGAGAAGTCGTTGTTCTGAATGGCGTCGAAGGTCACCGAGCCGAGCCCGGGGATGCCGAAGAACGCTTCCAGAAGCAGGTTACCCGTGAACAAGAACGGGATCGACATCACCACGTTGGTCAGAATCGGGATCAGCGAGTTTCGCAGCACGTGGCGTCCCATCACTCGCCACTCCCCCGCGCCTTTGGCGCGCGCCGTACGCACGTAGTCTCGGTTCACCTCCTCGACGAACACCGTACGATAGAAGCGCACGCTGCTGCCGAAGGCGCTGGCCACGCCGACCAGCACCGGCATTGCCAAAAAGCGCGCAATCACTTCCGGCGAGTCGTCGAAGCCCGAGAACGGAAACCAACGCAGCACCTTTGCGGCGAGGTATTGTGCGCCGACGATGTACAGCAAGATGGGGATGCTCATCGCGAGCACGCATAAGAAAACACCGGTGATGTCGATGTATGTCCCTCGGAAGAACGCGACGAACAGCGCTAGAGCGATACCGAGCAGCAGTCCGATGACGAACATCGGCACCGTGAGCGTGAGGCTTGGTCCAATGCCCTCTTTCAGCCGGTCCACGATGGGCCTGTTGTCTGCGTCGCTGCGTCCGAAATCGAACGTCAGCATGTCGTGGAAGTGATCGTACAGCATGTTGTCCGTCGGGCTTTCGAACGACGGCCACTTGGGCTTGTCGTAGCCGTGGGTATGCTTCCACTGCTCGATGACTTCCACGCTCACCTTGTCTCCCAGCGCACGCCGTGCGATGTCGTCCGGCTCGGTGACGGCAAAGAACAGCAGGTACAACAGGAACAGCACGCCGAAGACGACGGCGACTCCGTAACCCAACTTGCGTACGATATAGGCAAACACGGGGGCTCCTATTGGCGCTCACGGAGGAAGGTGACTATGCCCGGTACGACCAACGCGATGGCTGCGCCGAGTAGCAATAATAGCGGCCACAGAATCGGTTCGTTCCACTCGGCTCGCTTCGCGGCGCGCTCCTGGGGATCGAGCGCGCGATACTTGGCAAGTTGAATGGACAGCCCAGCGGGCTTGACGTAGCGGAGCCACGAATGAAAGAGCGAGTAGCTCTCGCTGTGATACAGCTCGATCCAGGGGCGTTCTTCCTCGACGATGGCGATCATGTCGCGGATGGTCTGCATTCGAACGTCGTCGTTGGGGCGTGCCTTCATCACCTCGAACAACTCGTCGAATTTGGCGTTCTTGAAGCGTGAACTGTTGGGGTGGGGTGAACTTTCGGACCACAGCAAGAACAGGAAGTTCTCGGGATCCGGATAGTCGGCAACCCAGCCCCACATGTACAACTGGTAGGCACCGCGCCGCATCTTGTCCTGGAACTGGTTGTAGCTGGTCGCGTCGATGACCACCTCCAAGCCGAGCTTGTTCCAATCCCTTTGGAAGAACTTGTAGCGCAGCATCATCGTCGGGCTGGTGCTCGACGTGTCGAACGTCAGCCGTAGTGGCTTGCCCGTTTTGGGGTCGATGCCTCCCGGGTAACCCGCTTCCACCAGCAGTTGCTTGGCGCGTTCGAAGTCGACGCTGTGTCGATAGGGGTTTTCGTACTTCGGGTCGTAGCCGAAGATCCCCGGGGGTACGGGCGACTCGGCGGGGATCCCCCGGCCATTGCTGAACACGCGAGTATACTCGCGCACGTCGACGACGAGACTCATCGCTTGCCGCAACTTGCGTGAGCGCTCCTTGCCGGGCAGGCCGACCACCGAGTCCTCCATGTTGAACCCGATGTAGTAGATGTCAGGCACCACGGACTTCTCGAGCCGCATGCCCAGCTCCTGCATTTCGGGCGACAACGAGTCCTGTGTGATCACCATGTCGAAGCTCTCGGTGATGATCGACGAGGCGTCGTAGTAGCCTTGCAAGAACTTCCCGAAACGCGGGATCGTTTCCTTCTCCCGCCGCATGTCAATCCGCTCGATGAACGGCAGTGGCTTTCCGGCCGCGGCGAGCAGCTCCGGGGCTTCGTCCGGCTCGCCCTCGCTGGGGTAGACGGCGCCGGGGGCCTTCCACTCCGGGTGGCGTATGCCGTACCAGTTGGGGTTCTTTTCGAGCACGATGCGCTCGTCCTTGTCGTACACGGTGATCATGTACGGCCCACAGCCGACGGGATGGTCTGCCAATGGCGGTCGCCCATCGTGCCCGTCGTAGTACTGCACCGCCTCCCACGGTACCGGCGTGGTGAACGGCATCGCGAACCAGTACAAGATCTGTGGGTAGGGTTCGCTGAGCGTGAGCGTGAGCGTGAGTGGATCGCTTGAATCGATCCCCGCAACCGTTCCCACCTTCGCGTACTGCTCGTGTGCCGGTAGTTCTCCGAACCGTTCGTCCTTCTTCCGCGCCTCGCTGAGGCGGTCCCGAAATGCCGCGAAGTCTTCCACCAGCAGGAACGACTGGAACGCAGGACTGTTCACGTCGGCGTCGGCGATGCGCATCAACTCGAACGCGAAGTCCTTGGACGTGATCTGTCGGGTCTTGCCACTACCACTGAGGCTGAAGCAGGGGTCGTCCTGAAACAGCAGATCTTCACGAAGCCGAAAGCGGTAGCGTATGCGCTTGCCGTCGAGCGGCTCCGGCTGCGGCACCTCCTCGGCCAAGCCGGGGATGAGCTCGTAGGGGCGCTTGAGGTAGTGGTACTCGAGCAAGGTGTCCATCACCTTGCCGGTGATCTCGTGCTCGTTGGTCGAGTACGCCACCGCTGCATCGAGGGTCTTGGGGGCCTCGGTGTAGGGCTGGTACAGGACCTGCTTGTCACTGTCCGCTTCCGCGTAGGGATTGTTGGTACAGGCGACGACCAAGCACGAACACAGTGCCAACACGACCAGCAGGTGCAGACGGATGAGTCGCAGATGAGGCAAGATCACGGGACGCCGCCGATGAAGAAGTCGCCCCCGACGCCGAGCGAGAGCGTCGTGTGGGTCTGGTTGGTGTCCATCGCGGCAGGTCGAAGCTCCGTGGAGCACCCTTTGTACTCGATGCTCGTTGCGCGGCCCGCTTCGAGCGCGATGTACGGCGTCAGGTGAATCGCGCGAGCGTAGAGCGGAACGTTCAGTCCTGCGCCGAGCCTGCCCGTGAGACCGGAGGTCGTCGCCGTCACGGAGCAAGACGCGTTGATCGGCACCAAACCTCGAGAGGTACGCTCGCTGGGCACCGCGAATCCATGCAGGACCCCGAGACTCAGTTCTCCGAATCCTCCAAAGCGTCCCCGACGCGAGCCACCGAGGACACTGATGCCGAGAGTGGCCATGCTCGGCTTGCCCGTGGTGTGTAGAAGCGTGCCCTCCGCGTAGTCGACGTTTTTGGCGGCAAAAGACTTGATGCCGAGGAACGCCGAGATCCCCCAGCGGTCGAGGAAGTGGCTTCCCACGTGTAGCTCCAGTTCGGTACCGGTCCCGGCGAATTCGCGCACTCGCACCGGCTCCTCCCGTTCCGTATTCACCAACGCTCCGGGGGCCTGTCCGGCTGGGAACGCCGCACCGAGACGCAAGCTCAACAACAGCGCGACAGTGTCGAGGAATGTTCTGTGCCGCGGGGGTGGCCCCGAGGGCTCCGACGGTTGAGCGGTGACCGCCTCGACGGGTTGCGGGGAAACCGGTTCGGGCTCGAGAGTGATCGCCACCTGGACGAGCTCGCCCTCCGTGGCTTCCACGGGTCGCTGCTGTTCGACGTAGCCCGTCGCACGCACTGTCAAGTCGCGTCGACCTGGGTTGAGCGGGCGCTCGATACCGACGACTGCACTCGAAAGAGGTTTGCCGTCGAGCTCCAATTGGAGTTCGGGTGCGTCGGCGGGGGTGATCTCGACCAACAGACGCGGGATGCGAGGTTGCAGCTCCTCCAGCTCACTCTTGCCATCAGACTGCGCCTTGACGAACGCGTCGGGTGCGCCGGATTCGAGTTGGGTCTTGACCAAGGCGCGATAGGTTTCCGCCGCTTCGACCCACTGTCCCAACTCGCGCTGACAGCGTGCGATGTAGAGCAGGTGCACGGGCGCCTGGAACAGCTGCTGTGCTCGTTGCATGCGGTCGAGCGCTTCGGCGTACTTCTGCTCGCGATACAGCTCGATCCCCTCGGTTGCCGTGTTGCGTGCTGTTGCCTTGTCCGCGGCGCTGACGGTCGTTTGCGCATGGGCCGCGGGCATCGCGGAGCCAGCGGCGGTGACGGTCAGCAGTGTGAGCCATGCCACTCGCTTCCAGGGACTGCTTCGCGACGCGCGAACCCCGGTTCGACATTCGAGGGTCGTGGACCTGCTGGCGCACACGTGGCGCGCCCAGGCGGGCAAACCGCTCACTTGCCCTGCGTCACCCGCGAAACCCACTGATCCCATTGGCTTTGGTGCGTACGCACGGGGACCGAAAACGTCAAGGAAAGCCGAGTTCTCCGGTCGGGACTACATTTGACCACCTCGCGGTCGAGGTTGGATGGGACGGCTGTCGTCGCTGGTCTACTTCCCGACGGAAAGTGGTTCCCCCTCGGCGTTTCCCCCACGACCGAGACCGGGCCTCGACCACCGTCTTGGCCGCCGCGTCGGAAAGTGGCTTTCCCGCAACCTCGCGTAACCAATCTTCTACTGCGGCGTATCCTGGGCTACAAACCCGCTTCGGGGGCACATCCCCGATCAACAAGTCTTCCACGAGGGAAAGCACATGAAGATTCAATTTTCTAAGAGCGTTGCAGCGGCGGCGGCCGCTGGATTGATGGTTGCTTGCGGTGGCAGCACGCCCGAGGCCGAGTCTCCGGATCCTGCGGCGGCAGCAGCCGAGTCGAGCGAAGGGGCAGACGAGGCGCCCGACGACGCGATGGATGAGATGGACGAAATGGACGAGGGTGCCGCAGCCGACGAGGGTGGCGACGCTTCAGAGGCCAAGGACTGTTGCAAGGGCATGAACGAGTGCAAGGGGAAGGGCGGCTGCAAAGTCGCAGGAATGAACGATTGCAAGGGCATGAACGAGTGCAAAGGCAAAGGCGGCTGCAACGCGCATTGTCCGAGCGCCGAGTGAGTGAGGTGACCTGAACAGTCCTGACGGGTGCGGGCTCGGGGGAGCCAACTCGTCAAACAGAGGGCGAAACGGCCTGTCCTCTTCCGGGGTGGCAGGTCGTTTCTTTGTTTGCCGACTCGTCCGCGACAAAGGACTGCGCGTTCGTAACGTTCGTTTCAACGGCGCGGCCCGACGCCGGAACGAATTCGTTGCAGCGGCGTGTTGCCAATCACGTTGCGCAGCTGTTGAAGCGTCCCTGCGCCAAAGTTCCCCGTGGCCTCAATCACTGCTTCTCGGCGATCCTGGACGATGCGTAGTACGCCGTTGCTGCCGGACCGGCGCAGGATCTCGCGGATCTCGTCGAGCAGTTGAGGCGGGATGCGTCCGCGCGTGAAACGCACGTCACCGCTGTCGACCTCGAGTACGAACAGCTCCGTGGAACGACGAATGGCTCGCGCAAACAGTACGCCGGCAACGATCGCGATCGCGAAGGGAACGAGCCAAGGCGCACTGTCCACGATCGACACGTTCCGCTGACCATAGCGGGTGATGGCAGCGATATCGACCACTGGCGAGCGAACATCCGGCCCGGCGTGCCGCGCTGACATTCGAGTGCTTCCGCCGTGGGGCGAGGTACTACAGTGCCGCGGTGTTTGCGCTCGTTGCCGTCCCGGTGCCGCTCGGGCGGGCGTTCAGCTACGCGATCCCCGAGCACTTGCGTGGGCACGTCGCCGCTGGCGCCCGAGTCCTGTGCGAATTCGGGCGTCGCAAGTTGCTCGGCGTGGTGCTGGAACTGAGCGACGAGCCTCCGGCTGGTCTCGACCCCGCGAAAGTCAAGCCACTGCTTGGCCTCCTCGATGACGAGCCGGCACTCCCAGCCGAGTTGTTGCGCTTTCTGCGCGAACTGGCCGAATACTACCTTGCTCCCATTGGCGAGGTCTTGCGACTCGCGCTGCCGAGCGTCGAGCGCTCGCAGGTGGAATCGGCGCAGGACCGCGAACTGTTCGACCAGGCGGGAGTCGCGACTGTTGGGGCGATGCAACAGGTTGCCGTGGCGAGGGGCGACGTGGCGGATCCCGAAACGGAGCGCAAGCTTCGCGGCCAAGCCAAGGAGTTGTTGACCGCACTGCGTGAAGGCGGCCCGCAGGCGATTACCACTCTGACAGAGCGGTTCACGAATGCCCGTTCAGCCGTGAAGCGCTTGGAGCAACTCGGTCTCGCTCTGATCGAGCGTCGTGCTCGCGAAGCGGATCGATTTTTCAGCGAAGCCGTCGAGCGTGACGTACCCAAACGGCTCAACGAGCATCAGCAAGCGGCGGTCGAGGCACTCGAAGATGCGCTGGCCACGGGAGCGAGCAAGTCGTTCTTGCTGGAGGGGGTGACCGGTTCGGGCAAGACGGAGGTCTATCTGCAGGTCGTGGAGGCCTGCTTGAAGCTTTCCGGGGGCGTGATCGTCTTGGTACCGGAGATTGCGCTGACGCCTCAGTTGGTGGCCCGTTTTCGGGCGCGCTTTGGCGACGCGATTGCCGTGCTTCACAGTGGGTTGTCAGACGTGGAGCGCAGTCGGATGTGGCGTAGCTTGCGCGAGGGCCGGGTGGCGATCGCGATCGGCGCGCGCTCGGCGTTGTTTGCGCCAGTGCGCGACCTGAAGCTGATTTGCGTCGACGAAGAGCACGACGGTTCGTTCAAGCAGGAAGAAGGAGTGCGCTACAACGCGCGCGACATGGCGATGTTGCGCGCTCACCGGGCGGGCGCCGTCTGTGTACTCGGTTCAGCGACGCCTTCGCTGTCGAGTGAGGCCTTGGTGCGCAAACAGCGCATCGAACGTTTGATTCTGCCGCAGCGGGCGATCGTCGGCGCTGTGCTGCCGGACGTCGAGGTCGTCAATCTGCGCAACGTCGGCGCTGGCCCGTCTGGAAACCGCCTGATTAGTCTGCCCCTGCACCGTGAACTGGAACGGGTGCTGTCCGAGAAACGCCAGGCGATCTTGTTTCTCAACCGTCGAGGTTTCGCACCCAGCCTGATCTGCGAAGTGTGCGGCACCGTCGCCGAGTGTCCGAACTGTTCGGTGGCCCTGACGATGCATCGGACCCACGGCGACCAGTTGCGCTGCCACTACTGCGATTTCACGTCTCCCAGTGCGCTGCCGTGTACCCAATGCAAGATGACACGCTACGCGCTCGAGGGGGTCGGCACCGAGCGCGTCGAAAAGGCGTTGGTGGATGCGTTTGCCGGTGCCAAGATCGCGCGTTTGGATCGCGACGTGGCGTCGGGGCTCAAGAGTGAGGCGATTTTGGATCGTATGCGCGCTGGCGAGGTCGACATCCTGGTGGGCACGCAAATGGTGACCAAGGGTCACGATCTTCCCAACGTGGCGTTGGTCGGGGTGCTCAACGCCGATGCGGCGTTGTCGTTGCCTGACTACCAAGCGTCGGAGCGCACGTTTTCACTGATCGTTCAGGTGGCGGGCCGTGCGGGGCGCGCGGGGACTCGCGGCAAGGTACTGATCCAAACGAGAAACCCGGAGCACCCGGCGATTCTTCACGCGTGTTCACACGACACGCGCGCATTCGTCGAGTACGAACTGTCGGAACGCCGTGAAGCGCGCTACCCACCCTACTACCGACTGCTGATGGTTCGCGTCGATTGCGCCGATCCTGGTGTGGCTGAGCGCACTGCGCAGCAACTTGCGGCAGTGGCGCGCAAAGTCGTCGGCTCCGCCGCGGAGGTTCTCGGGCCGAGTGCTGCACCGCTCGCTCGCCTCAAGAATCGACACCGCTATCGATGCATCTTGCGGTCGCCCAAACGAGAGCCGTTGTACCGGGCCGCTCACGCCCTGGGGCAAGTGAAGGTCGACGCTCGCGTTCGGATCGCGCTGGACGTCGACCCGGTGAGCATGTTGTAAGCGAGCGTTGGGGAAAGCACTGCCGTGAACGTCGAGCAAGTAGACCCAGCTGCGGTCGATTGGACCGAGCCCAGTTCGAGCATTGACGCTTGGGCCTACCACTACGTGCTCAGCGACGATCTCGACGTCAAGTGCGACCCAGGACGTCCGCCGCGAACCTTCGATCCCACGCCCACGGTTCACGACTTGCGTCGACCGGGAAGGCCCGCTCAGCTGCGCGTCAGTACGAGCAAACCGCGGTCGATGGCGGCAGCGGCTCTGAGTGAGCCCCGCAATCGCGCCAAACTGATGCACAAGTTCTGGCACCATGAACTGCAAGCTGCCGAGTTGATGTGTTGGGCCATTCTGCGCTTTGCCGACGCAGAAGAGTCGTTTCGCGCCGGCCTGCTGGGGATTTGCCAGGATGAGTTGCGGCACATGCGGCTGTACCGAGAACACATCGAAGCATTGGGTTTCGAGATTGGCGATTTCGAGGTTCGCGATTGGTTTTGGGATCGGGTGCCGACTTGTCGTACCAAGACCGAGTTCGTGGCCTTGATGGGGATGGGGCTCGAAGCGGCCAATCTCGAACACACGCCGCGTTTTGCCGATTGGTTTCGCCGCGCTGGTGACGAAGCGGGCGCGGCCTTGCAGGATCAGGTGGGTAGAGAAGAGGTGGCTCACGTTCGTTTCGCGATGCGCTGGTTCCGCCAGTGGACGGGGCGCGATGACTTTCACACCTGGTCCGAAGCGTTGCCCAAACCGCTCACGCCGTTGTTGATGCGCGGCAAGACGATCAATCGTGCGGCGCGAGAGAAGGCGGAGATGACCGTCGAGTTCATCGACGCGCTCGGCGCGTGGCGACCCGAACGCCATGGCCGACGGTGAGCCAGGGGGACGGATGAGTGACCGACCGTGACGCACTGGAGCTGGTTTACGAATCTCGATGCCGAGCGTGAGTTGGAACGCCCAACCGCGTATCAAGTCTCGAAGGCCGTTTCACGAATCGTCAGCGGGCAGCGTGAGACGCTGCACTGGTTGACTCTCGGCGACGTGTCGTTCGCTTGGGATGACCTTCGAGCCGCGCACGCCCCTGATGCCGTCGTGCTGTGCTGGTGTCCCACGCCCGCTGCGATCGCAGCGCTGAGACGTCGCCGGTTCGAGGTCGTCGCGGGCCCCGGGCTCGATGTGCTGCAACGAGTCAATCATCGACGTTTTCAACTGCAATTCGATGGGCCGTTGCCGCGTGCGTTCGTTCAGGGCGAGGCGGCAACGGTGGACTTGCGGTGGTTGGAGGGCAGCTCCGGCCGGCGCTGGCGACTCAAGCGACCGTACGGCTTTGCTGGTCGTGGGCAACGCGTCTTGCGCGAGGCACTCAGCGACGATGATCGCCGTTGGGTGATCGATTCGTTGCGCGGTGGGTTTGTGCGAGAGCCCGACGTCGACGTTCTCGAAGAGTGGTCCATGCACGGAGTAGTCCTGGGCGAACGGGTGCTTGTCGGGGAGCCGTGTCGACAGTGGTGCGATGCGTTCGGCAGTGTCGTTCGCCTCGAGCGGTGCGCCCCGGACCTCGAGACGGGCGACGCGCTCCACCGTGCCGTCAGAGAGGTAGCAGGGGCATTGGCGCGATCTGGTTACTTTGGGCCCTTCGGGATCGACGGGTTCGTGTACCGCGAGGGGAGTGACCGGGTCATCAACCCGATCAGCGACGTGAATGCACGCTTCACACTGGGTTGGTCGATCGGCATGGGCGACCGGCGCGATGAGGCGTTGCGCCTTTACGCGGACGGTCGCTGACTATTGAACGCGCGCTTGCACGGGGATCCGAAAGCTGGCGCTTTCAGTCAGATTTCCGAAGTTCGCCGACCGGGCGATGCGCAGGACGCAAGCGCCAAGCGAAGTCGAGGCGAGCGCGCTGGGGATTAACGTCGCTTGTTGCACGCTGCCGTTGGTCGCGACTTTGAATGCGATTTGCAAGTTGGGGTTCTGCTTGGCCAAGTCTGGGTGGCTCGTGAAGCAGCCTTGGATTCGGCCTTGATGACGCGAAAAACGTTGCGTGAGCAATTGCGCGGAGGGTTTGACTGCCGCTCCGCCAGGGTTGCCGGATGAAGCGCCTTCCTTGGCACGTGGCGCGGGGCTTGCCTCGTGTTTCTGGGTGGCTTCGGCTGCACTGGCGGCCGTTGGGATTTCGTCCTGACTCCCCACCGACTCGGTTGGCTCAGTCTCCGTTTCGGCCGTCGTCGCTTCGCTTTCGGTCTTGGTTACCACGACGTAGCGCGCTTCGGCGGGAGGTGTTTCTCGCTTCCAAAGCAACGCCACCGCGACGGCGACCAACGCCACGGCAACACCTCCGATCGCGATCGCGATCCAGCGTTGCCCCCGCGCTACCTCGGGCGTTTGAACGACCGTGGGATCTCCGACGAGCGTGGGGGTTGCGGCGGGCGGGGGCGCAAACACCGTCGGGGGTTCCGAACCAGCGTCGGGTGCGCGCGGTGGCGTACTGCGCAACGCGGCCGGCTCGAGATCGAGTATGCTCGTGCGCCACGCTGCGTCGCGTGCCTCGAGTGGCTCGAGGTCGAGGATCCCCGGCATTTCACGAAAGTCACTCGAGAAGACTTCCGCCATGCGGGTGTTGAGCGCCGCTTCGGTTTCCCCGCGTACCTTGCGCAGGGCTTCGGCCATGTTGGCAGCGCTGCCGTAGCCGTTGGCGAGGTCCCGCGACATGGCTCTGAGCAGTACGTTTTCGAGCTCTGCCGGTGCGTCGGGCAGGTATTGGCGAAGTCGCGGAAGGGGCTGGGTGACGATTCGTCCCAGCGTGTCGGCGGTGCTGTTGCCGCGGAAGGGATTGATGCCGGCCAACATCTGAAAAAGCACCACGGCCGTGGAGTAGACGTCGGTTTCGGGGCAGGGCTCACCTCGGGCCAACAACGTCGGGTGCGCGTAGCCCAGCTTGCCCTTGAAGGTCGTCTCCTGCGTCCGATACTCGTTGGCTTCGTTTGCGATGCGCGCGATGCCGAAGTCGAGAAGGCGTACGTGACCCTCGGTGTCGAGCAGGATGTTCCCCGGGGAGATGTCGCGGTGAACGACCTGCATCGGCGTTCCGTCGGGCCGCTTGAGGGTGTGCGCGTAGTGTAGCGCTTCGAGCACACGAATCGTGATCTGAATCGCGACGCTTCTGGGGACCAGCTCGGAGCGCCGCTTGAGGTGTAGCAGCCACGCCCCGGCGTCGTAGCCGTGAACGTAGTCGAGGACCATCACATACGCTTGGTCCTCCTCTCCGAAGTCGACTACCCCGACGATGCCCGGGTGGTGCAGGTTCGACAAGATGCGTGCTTCACGCACGAACATCTTCGTCATGTTCGGATCCGCGACGAGTTGCGGAAGCACCCGCTTGATCACGACGGGTTTCGAAAAACCTTCCGCGCCTTCGGTTCGCCCGAGATACACGACGCCCATTCCGCCGTGTGCCAACGGTTTGATGACGCGGTAGCGACCGAGCACGGTCCTGCCCAGCATCGGGTCGGTCAAAGCGCTGTGAGGGGGGGTCAACACGGTAGCCGACTGGGTCATCGGGGTACTCCTGCGGCTCTGCGCAAGTAGTGATGTGTGCCGCGTGCCGGGTGAGAGAACTGCAGAACGAGTCCTCGCGGCCCGGCGCCCACCGATGCAGAGAAACGCTGCTCCGAGTCGAGAGGCAACGAGGCCCCCTTGGCGCGAACCTCCCAACCAGGCAGGGCAATACCTGCCACCCGCACGCTGGCACCGGGTGAGAACCCCCCTTCACTCGGTGACATGATGCTGGCTTTGGGCGCGGCGTTGTCGAAACGTATGGTGGCGTGTGATGGTCGCGACGAACGTCCCTGAGACGAGCGGAACTGGAAGGTGTGTCGGCCTTCCCGGAGCTTGCCTGGAGCAAAACTGAACGAAGCGGTCTTCACGGTGTAGTTGCTGGATGCGCCGCCACTTGTCACGGTCAGTGTGTAGGACGGCGCAGGCGGTGCATTGGGCCAGCGCACGGAGATTGCTGGCAGGAGGTTTTGGTATAGCACCGTATACGAGCGGCCGTCGGTATTGACGTTGGTGTTTGGCGCTTTGCTTGGAAGCGCGGACGTACCTGCGTCGCGGTACACGGTGATCTTACCTTTGGCTACGATCGGGCCCAGCTGGCCTTTGGCGGACAAGCACCGCAGTGCGTAGGTGCGCTGCCCCGCGTCGAAGTGAAGGTTCGCGGACCCCTTGCCCACTGCGCTTGCAACCGTGCGACTTCCCGAGAGTTGTTCCACGACACCTAGGTGGTCGCACTTGTCGCCAAACGTGATGCCGACCGCGGTTGGAGGATTCGGATCGTGAATCAGCAATGACCCACCCGCGCCGGTGACGATGTCGGCAAAGGCAACACCTCGCCCCTGAATCGAGATGGTACCCTTGGACACCTGGGCCGTTTCGCCTGCGGACAACGTCGAACTCTTGTCGCCGACGTCCACCCGCACCCTACCGGCGCGCGCCCGAACCGTCACCGTGCGGTTGCCTGCGATGTTCACGTCACCGATGCTCAGTCCCTCGCTCCCCAGTGCGGTGACCTTGCCCCCTGGGATTTCGGCGGCGACGTCTTGTCCGTCGGCGCTGACCGTCATGCCACCGGCTACGGGCTCGACGACCCGCGGGCCCTCACCGACGACCACATACGTGCCCGGTCCGGCCATGGAGGCCTTGGTGCTGCCTCGGCGCACCACGGCCGAGTCCTTGCTCGTCAATTTGAGCTGAGTGCCGGGGTCGAGGGTGTGTTCACCGGATGCGATGGATTCGAAACGCTTGGAACCTGGCCGGCGAATCTTGACGGCGCTTCCGTCGAGCGTGGCGACGATGGGGAGGTTGCTTTCGTCCACCGGCGGCGGCGCGGACGCCGTCGCCGTGGGTGCAGCTTCGGGCTCGTCGGTTTCGGCTCCGAATTCGTCCAGGATCGCCATGCCGATGCCGACTTCGACGCCGTGATCGGCGTTGACCTCGACCGTCTTGCCGTCGCCCTCCAATCGCGCCAAGCCGACGCTCACGAAGAACCGCAGCCCCTTCTCGCCGCGGCTGATTTGGGCGCTCGTTCCGGGTTGCAACACTGCCAAACCGACGCTGGTGTGCATGCGCAGCTCGTTGCTGCCTGCTTCCAGGACCGCATTGCCCGCTTCGACTTCGATGCCGCGTCCGTCCTTGCCAGGCGCAAAACGCGAAAAGCGGATCGTGGTTTGCGGATCGAGTTTCATCAACGCGCCGTCGTCGAAGGTGACGGTGCCAGTGGCGCCAGCGAGCGTTCGAACACCGTCGCCGAAGTCGAAACGCGCGCCGGTTTGGGTCGCTTCCCACTGGCCCACGGATTCGGCCTCGTCGCGCTGCAGGTCACCTTGGGCGGCGGACAACTCCGCCAGCCACTCCGACGAGCACGCGTTGCAACCGGCAAGCAGCCAGCAAAGGGCGACGGTGACCAGTAGTGGGACGGCGTGATGCCAGCGCCGGGAGACGGACGCGCTGCGCTCGCGCCGCGCCGAGGCCGGAGTTGCTCGTTGCGAAGATGCCGACTGCTGTTGGCCGAGCTGGTTCACTTGCTCTCTCTGAGATCAGCGTTGACGACGACGACGGCCTTTTCCTCGACGTTGACCACGTGCTTTTGGCGTGAGTATCCCTTCGCCGAGATCTCGACCGTGTATCGACCCGGCGTCACGTCGATGGTGAAGTGCCCGTCCGCTCCAGCCGAGTACACCTTGCCCGGCGGTGAGATCTTGATTTGAGCCGCCAGAGGCTTTCCTGCAAACGTCTGCACGAGGCCTTGAATCTGGGCTCCGAGTGCTTCGAGCTGCATCTTCAGTGCGGGAAGTTCCACCTCTGCTCCGTCGCCACCGACGGTCGCCTTGGTCTTGGCCGGCTGATAGTCGACGGTGGTAGCCTCGACTTCGGCTTCGCCGAAAGGCAGACCTTCGAAACGGTAGGCGCCGTCCTGATCCGTAACGGTAGTGAATTCTTCACCGCCGACGCGGACCGTCACGTCCACCTGGGCGAGGGGTTGCCCCGACGCGTCGAGGATGGTGCCGTGTACCGGCGCCCGGTTCACCTCGGCAGCGGCCGGCTCAGACGGAGCTTGGGGGTCATCTTGCTGTTGGTCCGGCGCCGTCTCCTGGGGTTCTGTCTCTGCGGTAGGCGAGTCTCCGCCGAACGCCACGCGGAGGCCAAGCCAGGCCCCGCCGCGTGGCTCCACCGCGATCAGTGGGGAATCTCCCGCGACCGGAGGTTGAGAGTTGAGGTTCGCGTGCAGGACGCCTTCGAGCTGAAATAGATCGCTCAATTGGTGTCGGTAGCCCAACGCCACTCGCTTGGGGGACGACGCCTGTTTTTCCGCGCCAAGCAGTATCTCAGCGCTGAAGTCGAGCATCAGGAGTCCTTTGGATACGCGGTAGCCAAAACCCGCCGAACCGACCACGGCGTCGTATTCGTTGATTCCAAGTGCGATGCGGTCGCCTTGACGCAGTGTCGTCGGGTCTGGAGCCGCTTTGGCACCGTTGTCCATACGGTACCCGAGATTCGCCGCGACCAGCCATTGGCTCGCCGTGGGCTCGTAAGCGAGCAGTCCGCGGGCGGTCACGGTGGTGGCGTCGAGCTGCACCGACGGCGCATCGTTTCCCGGAAAGTCGGCAAGCAATTCGAGGCCGTACGAGAGCTCCGACGAGTCGTCGAAAGCGCGCAGCGATAGTGTGGGAACCCCGGACCAACTATCGTCGGCCCCTTCGGAGTCGAAAGGGTGCGAGTCGTAGCGGCCGTAAACCTTTGCCGCGACAGACAGCCAGTCCGTTGCAGGCAGGCCGAAGGCGAGGCTCGCATCGATGCGACGATGGGCGCGTCCGCTGTCGGTGAAGTCCTCCGTCATCGCGAAGCCGGCATCACCAGCGACGGCAAGTCTGCTCGCGTGGGGCAGCGCCACGCGCGCCAATCCCGGCAGCGCGTACGAGCCGAGCTCCGCTGGCTTCGCTCGTGGTTCGGCCTGCTGCGCCCAGCCCGACTGGTTTACGCCGCAGAGGATCGAGACAGCGGAGATCGCTGCGCATACGGCGACCCTGGGTCGCAGCGGAGTGCAAGCTCGAGGAGGCAACTCAGGGAGTCTTGCACGCTGCCATGACGTTCTGCAAATACTGAAGCAAGTCGAAGGTTTCCCCGCCTTCCACGGTGGCGATGGGAGAGCGTGGGGGGGGCGACTACACTCCGCGTGGCTCGGCTACAGCGGTTGCCCGCAGTGGCTCGCAACGAGTGTTCAGCAGTTCTGGCGCGTGACACGGGTTATCGGGTGCTATGGCGTGTCAAAACACGCCGTCTCGGTTCTCGCATTGGCCACGCAACAGCCCGGCTGGCCCACGGCCCCTGCGTCTGAAACACACACGCCCCGACGCAACTTGTTCAGGCACTTCGTGAAGTCGGGTCCCGTCGATGACGCAACTTTTTCTTGCAGCCTCATCGGAAGATGAGTGAGCCGCTTCTCGTGTCGTTCGCAGTCGCCCCTGAGGGAGTGCGCCGAGCAAGCCTGGATCACCGAATCAGGTGAACGGGTGGTGTGTGTGTTGAGTAAACGAGGTCGGCGGTTTCGAATTCCCGCGATGCTCCGTGTCACTGTCACTGCTGACGTCCGTCGTGGTTCCGCTTCGCGTTGTGTTCGGCGCCGTGCAGCGCGACTCGAGCGAGAACCGTGTGCGTGAGCGAACGAGGTGTCTCACCGCCTCGTCGGATTCGGCCGCGAAGAACGCCGTATTGGGTGATTTCCCCAGTTCACTCCCGCGTGCAACCGGCGCATACTGAGGCGCTTTGCGACGCATCAATCTCCGGGCCCATTCGCCTCGGCTCCGTTGGGATCGCCGAGGCGCGTTTGCCGCGATTGCCAAATACGCTTCGCGGTTGGTTCGACACCCAATGGCTGTCGGAATTGCAGGTTCCGTGTGCGTCATCGGTTGCGGTGATTCGTCCGGCTCGTCCGACTCTGCGCTGGGGGGCGTTTTCCCGACTCCTGCGGCAACGGCGCCACCCCAAGCTCCCGCCGTGCTGCAGGTCCCAACGACCGTCGCATCTGGCAGTTTCGTGGTGCCGCAGCGCGCTCGGCCAGCTCCGGGGGTGCGCTGCGACGTGGATGCGGGGCCCATCGGGTTGACACGGGCGCGCTGTCCTGGTTCGCCCCCCGAGGTGGGGGACTGCGCTGACGAAGGGCTAGATTGTCTCTATCCCGCGACGGACGGGTGCGTCGGGCGATACGAATGCGCGTTGGGCGTGTGGACGCCGATGGGCGAGCGCTGTCCCGGACCAGAAGTGCTCGTACCCACCCAGCAGGCTTTGCCGCAACCCGAGCAACCGGCCCCCACGCCGTCGGGCGAGCCTGCGGCACTGCCCTCGACCTCTGCATCCACTGCCCCTTCGGACTCAGGCGATCCTTCCGGGCAACTTCCGCCGCCTGTCGATGCGGGGGCCGCGCCCGTGTCGACTGACGCGGGCCGTGCGGACGCGGCATCGTGGGTGCAAGCCGGCGACGGTGAACCCACACAGCTGACTCCTTCCTCCGGGGACGAGCAGACGGATGGCGGTGCTTGGGGCGTCGTTGTCGATGCCTCTGCTGCGCCCGACGGGACGATTGAGCCAACCGAAATGACTCAGCTCGCTGACGCGGCGACGCCGCTCGCCGAGAGTGATGGGCCGTGTCCCGCCCTCGCGCCCGTCCCCGGAACTCCGTGTGGTCCAATCGTCTTGCTGTGTTCCTATGGCCCGAAGTCAGACGGCATGCCGACGCGCGCCTCGACTTGTTCGTGCGGTCGGTGGTATGAAATCGCTCCGACGGTGACGCGATGACGTCAATCGCGACCTGGGGCCAGCGCTGTCGATGGGGCTGTTTGCTTTCGGCACTGCTCGCGTGTTCGGCCACGAGGAATCGAGTCGGCTCGGAGGGGTCGGGGGACGTCGACGAGTTTGCATTCGATGAGGTGGATGCACCCGCTGGGGCCATACCGGCGGGTGCGGTTCTGGGTAACACCGGTTTTCAATGGTTTGACGAGCCCGCGTTACCACGACTGGGTGAGGTCGGGGTCTCATTGGGCGCAGCTCAGATCGCCGCTGGCTTGAACGTCAGTGATCTCGCCGTGGACCCACTCGGTGGCTTTGCCATCGTGGGCACGAGTGCACTCACGCAACAGTACAATGGACTGCACGTCATCCGGTTTCTCCCGAGCGGAACGTTGGACTGGTTCCGTCAATACACGTGCTCTGGAAGTCTGACGCCGCCCCCCATCGCAGCGATGACCGACAAAGGAACGACGCTCGTTGCCGGGGGATTTGCTGGGCAATGTGCCTTTGACGAGTTCGACGTCGTGAGTGTCGAGAACCCGCCGGGAGAGGTCTACCGCTCCGCCGAGCTCGAGGGCGGTCCGTTCGTGGAACACCGAGGTGTTCATTCGACGGACGTATATCTGCTTGCGTCGAATTATTCGGGAGGAGTTTCCGGAGTCGAGGTCATCGAGGGTCCGGGCGAACAGTGGCCGACGGCGTTGCTTGCCAGCGAGACCGACATCACGCTGTTCGGCCAGTTCGAGGCCAAAGTAACCTTGGGCGATCATGAGTACTTCAGCTCAGGCGGAGCAGCGGCCGCCGACGCTCTGGTCGTTCATCTTGGCGACGGCATGGAGGTCGATGGATCGAGCCAGTTACCCCTTCGAGGTACTACCGCTGCCGGGCTGCGGATCGAGGGTGGGGGGCTCGTCGTCGGCGGTGCGGGGCTGCCGCCGCCGGGCTTCGATTGGCCCGAGCCTGACCGTTCGAGCGGATGGCTCGTGGCGCTCGATGAGGACGACGAGACCGAGTGGGGGCTCAGTTGGTTTCCCGCCCAGCCGCCAGCGACCGTCACGCTCGATGGACAAGGCAATGCCTACGTGCTCGTTGCCGGTGTCGTCCCACGCATCGACGGCGATCCGTTTCCACTCGACGACGAAGCACTTCCGGGCATGAGTCTTTTCAAGATCACGCCAAAAGGAAAGCTTGCCTGGCGTCGCGATGTGCGCGGCACTGTTCGGCAAGCACACGCCGCGTGGCGGGCTGGTCACATCGGGGTGGTGGCCAGCATCGAGGGGCGCGCGGATTTCGGGGACGTCGGCGCTCTTGAAGGTGGCGGCCCGGCTGACCGAGATGCGGTGCTGTGGGAGGTTGCCGACGATTCGGGAGAGGATGTCGCCGTCGTGGGCCTGCGCGGAGACGGCGTGAACGACGAAGGTCTCGCCATTCAGGCCCACCCGAGCGGTGGCTGGCTCGCTGTCGTCTGGCTGTCGGCGACAGTTCCCGCGATCGCATCGGCGGGTGCGGGTTACCTCGCCGTGCGCTTCGACACCGATTGAAACGGCTCGAGCGGCCGGATCAGGGCGGGCGCTCGCACAAAAGCTTGGCCTCCGCTCTGTCGCAAGGCAGCATCCGCCCATGCTTCGGCCCTGTTTGGCCTGGTCCTTCGCGGTGGCGTTGGTGACACCGCCTGCACATGCACTGGAAGGACAATGGCGCCTTGGTGTCAGCGGTGGAGTCGTCGCGTCGACCGCCCCCAAAGTCGGACCAGTCGGAAATTTGTACGCCGGCTACGGCGTGTTCGATGCGCTCGATCTGCGGCTCGAAGTTGGCGCCGGGCGCTTCGTGGACCAGAGCCGGTTGCGCACCGGGTTGAGCGTCGGTGGTAGTGCTCTGGTCAAATTCGATGTGACCCATTGGGTGCCCTACGTTGCTCTGGGCGCGAACTACGTCAACCTAGGGTTCGCCGGTGACGGAGCAACCGCCGGCGTGTTGCTGCTGCCGGCAGCGGGCGTGGACTACTTGCTCTCGCGGGAACACGCGTTGGGGCTCGAGTACCGGTTTGCACTGCCGGTTGTCGGGGGCTACGACACTGCGCACCACCAAGTGCTGGCGCACTGGGAACAGCGCTGGGGGTGGTAGCGTTGAGGCTGGTCGTGAAGGTTGCAACACTGACGCTCTTGTTCTGTGCCGCGTGCAAGTCGCCGCAGAACCCTGCGCTCGAGCAGCCGGATGCCGTCGCTAGCCGCCAAGCGCCGGCCGCCACCCTTCGCGAACTCGATAGCCGCGACGTGCAATGGCGTCAGGTGCTGCGTGACGGCGACGTCGAGGCGGCGGCTGAGCGTTTCGATGCGGTCCACCCCAAACCGGATACGCCGGCGCTGCGCTTCGTGCGAGCTCGTATGGCAGAGCAGCTCGGTGATTGGACCAAGGTCGTTGCACTGACATCGGGTTTGGCCGAGCAATTGCCCGAGGTACGCCAGCGCGTCGAGGAACTCGACACACGAGGGAGGCTTCGAGCGGGTGCGGATCTCGAGTTGGCAACGCGACTCGCCGGCTCCAAACGGTTCGAAGAGGTGACTCTCGGAATCGAAGGATTGATCACGCTGCGTCGCTTCGACGAAGCGAACGGTGCCGTCGAACGAGCGTTGAGCAAGTACGCAGACGCGTCCTCGTCGCGCAAAGCGCGATTGCGCGCGCTGCGCGCCCAGTTGCGGGAACAATCGGGGGATCGCGCGGGCGCGCAGATCGACTTCCGTTGGTTGGCACTCGAAGCGACGACGCAGGCCGTCGCGTCCGGCGCTGACGACAAGCTGACGGAGCTCGGTGCGCCGGCGCTGACCAAGGCGGAACGCCTCGCACGCGCGGAGGCGTTCACCGCCAAGGGACGGCTCGACGACGTGCAGCGAGAACTGCGTTTGCTCGAAGCTGCTCCTGGCGCTCCGGTTGCGCCGGTGTCCATCACGCGGACGCTGGCTTGGGCGTATTACAAGTCGCGTAAGGACTATGTGCGCGCGTCCGAGCTATTCACCGAGTGTGCTCGCGAGGACGCATCCCATCGCACCCAAGATCAGTTCTACGCGGCGCGTGCTCTGTCTCGGGCGCAGCGCGACCCGGAAGCCATAGTTCTGTACGAGAAGCTCGCGCGGCGCAGCCCGACGAGCGGCTTTGCGGAAGAAGCCATCTTCTTGGCCGCGCGTTTGCGGTACTACCTCGGGCAATGGGACGCCTCCGTGAAGGCGTACGGCCGCTACCTGTCGAAGTACCGGCGCGGGCGCTTTGCCGCGCGAGCCGCTGAGGAACGGGCGATCGCCAACCTGGCGCGCGGGCGTGGAGATCTGGCGCAGCCCGAGCTGGAGCGGCAGGTCGACAAGGCCACGAGCGACCGGCAGAAAGCAGCGATGCTGCAACTGCTCGGCGTTGCGTTGCAGCTTCGAGGGCAGAAGGAGCGCGCTGCCGAGACGTTTCGATCTGTCGTGCAATCGCGCCCGCTGTCGTTGTCAGCACTGATGGCGATGGCGCGGCTGCGGCAGCTCGAAGCCCCCGGTCCGCCGCTCATCGCTCCTTCGGATGCTGAGGCGGCGGCGCCTCGGCTCGATGTGGCACTGCCGCCGACCGTGGCGTGGTTGTCGAATCTCGGTCTCGAATTCGATGCCGAAGCCGAGTTGCAGAAGCGTGAGGCGCAGCTCCGAGCCGAGCACGCTCCACGCGGCGGAGAGGCGTTGTGCATCGCCTACTCACAACTCGACGTCGCAACGCGTCGCTATCGACACGCGCAGAAGGTCGTGCGTGAGCGAGCTCTGTTGCGCGCGCCGTCGCCGGCCACGGAGTGGCTTTGGGATTGCATTTATCCGCGACCTCATGCGTCGCTGGTCGGAGCGGCGGCGAGTAAACACCACATCGACCCGTCGTTGGTCTACGCGGTCATGCGTCAGGAAAGCGCGTTCGCTCCGCGGGTGGTGTCTCCGGTCGGCGCAGTGGGTTTGATGCAGCTGATGCCCGCCACGGCGCGCAACGCCGCGTCGGAACTCGACATCGACCTGGCGCGGCTGCGACTCGACGCTCCGGTGTTCAACGTCGAGCTGGGTTCGTACTACCTCTCGCGATTGCTTCGCGCGTTCGACGGCTACGCGCCGCTTGCCGTGGCGAGCTACAACGCGGGGCCTGGCGCTGTCAAACGCTGGCTCGCTACCGCCAAGGGGTTACCGCTCGACCTGTTCGTGGCGCGGATCCCGTACTCCGAAACGCGCGAGTACGTCCGGCGAGTGATGGGCAACTGGGCGCGCTATGCCTACCTCGAAGCGGGTGAAGAGGGGATTGCGCCGCTCAGCCTCGAACTGCCCGGGATTTCGGCGTCTGCGCCGGACTACTAGAGCACCCGCCAGCTCGCCCCCACACGGAATTGCCCCCCGACAATCGCCCCAGGATCGGTGAGGGCGTTCACCGTCGGCTCAATCCGCAGCCGGTGCTCTCCGCGGCGCGTCGGGCATTGCAATCGGCTGTTGACGAACATACCAACTAGTTGGTATGTGGTCACGGTGTCTCGGTCGCCGGCAAAACCCGACGCCAGGTCCAAACTGCTCGACGCCGCGCTGGGCGTGATCCGAACGAAAGGCTATTCGGCCACGTCGGTTGACGAACTGTGTGCGGCGGCAGGCGTGACCAAGGGAGCCTTCTTCCATCATTTCAAGAGCAAGGACGAACTCGCCGTCGCTGCAGCCGAGTACTGGTCCGAGATGACGGGTGCGCTGTTCGCTGGCGCGCCCTATCACACCCACGCCGATCCGCTCGAGCGCGTCCTGGCCTACGTTGCGTTTCGTAAACAGCTCTTGCAGGGCGCGGTGCCCGACTTCACGTGCCTCGTCGGCACGATGGTGCAGGAGACGTACGCCACCTCACCGGCCATTCGCGATGCTTGCAAGCGCAGCATCACGGGGCATGCCGCAACACTCGAAGCCGACATCGAAGCGGCCATGCGCGCGCGGGACATGTCTCCTGAGTGGACGGCAAAGTCGCTCGCGCTGCACACCCAGGCCGTCATCCAAGGGGCCTTCATCCTCGCCAAGGCAGCGGGGGGGGCAGAGCTCGCCGCCGATAGCATCGATCACCTGCGTCGCTACATCGAGCATCTGTTCTCGGCCAACACCGACCAGGCAATCTCCCGCGCAGCGCGAACACCTGTCGAGGCAGCCAGAGACCAACGATCAAAACCAAGAAAGCGAAAAGGAGACCATCAATGACAGAACTCATTACTTGCATGTGGTTCGACCATGGCGAGGCTCGCAAGGCGGCCGAGTTTTACGCCGCGACCTTCCCTGATAGTCACGTCGACCGCGCCAACGTGGCGCCGGGCGACTTTCCCGGCGGCCAAGCGAAGAGCGAGCTGACCGTCGAGTTCACGCTTCTGGGGCGGCGCGTCGTCGGCCTCAATGGAGGCCCGAATTTCAAACCCAACGAGTCGGTGAGCTTCATGGTCGTCACGGAAAGCCAAGAAGAAACGGACCGCTACTGGGACGCGATCGTCGGCAATGGAGGCGCGGAGAGCGCCTGCGGGTGGTGCAAGGACCGTTGGGGGTACTCGTGGCAGATCACACCGAGGCGATTGCTCGATCTGACGACGAGCTCGGATCCCGACGAAGCCAGGCGCGCCTTCGAGGTGATGATGACCATGAAGAAGATCGACATCGCCGCGCTCGAAGCGGCGGCCAACCCGAAGTGAAAGAGCTGCTGACTATGTCCTACATCGATGGTTTCGTGATCGCCGTTCCTACGGCAAACAAGCAACAGTTTCTGGAACACGCCAAACTCGGCGATGGCGTCTTCATGGACCTCGGCGCGCTACGCGTCGTCGAGTGCTGGGGGGTCGACGTGCCCATCGGCCAGGTCACCGACTTTCGGAAGGCAGTCCAGGCGAAGGATGACGAGACCGTCGTCTTTTCCTGGATCGAATGGCCTGACAGGCAGACGCGCGATGCGGCTCACGCCACGATGCGAGACTGGGCGAACAACCCTGAAGACGCCGACCCGCGCATGGACCCTGCGAAGAACCCCATGCCGTACGACGGCAAGCGCTTGATCTTGGGTGGCTTCGCGCCGCTGGTCGAGCTGTCGAATCGACCGCCCAGCGAGGGAAGCTGATCCAGCCGAACACCGTCAAACACGCACCGTGTGCTCGCTACCGGGCAACAAGTCTAACGCGCCGTCTTGCGGTCGGACGCTATCGCCAGCTGTCCTTCAGGCTTCGTCAGTGCTAAGCTAGCGAACTTGTACATGTTCTTGCACACTTGCGCCCTTCTCGTTCTTCTTCCGGTAGTCGTTGCCTGCTCTTCGAGGGGTGACGGCACGTCCGTGCGCACGATGCCCTCGGGCGGCATGTCCGATACCTCGTCCGACCTCGACGGGTCTGTCGTACCCTCGGCGACGGACCGTGCACCCGCGACGGACGCGGGAGTGAGCGCGCCGCTCATGAGCGCCGATGGGAGCGCACGGCAGCTCAATGCCGGAGGGAGCACGCCGCTGGTGAACGCTGGGGGGAGTGCGTCCCAGATGACGGCCGGAGGGAGCACGCCGCTGGTGAGCGCTGGGGGGAGTACGTCCCAGGTGTCTGCCGGAGGGAGCACGCCGCTGAATCCCGTGACGGCTGCGGCAGGCAGCGGGGGCGCGGCAGGGAACGTCGCCGACTCGAACGAGCCGGTCGTGCAGCCCGAGCCCGCCTCCGCCGACGAGGTGCTCGTCGCTTGCGAGCAGGCGTGTGCCAGCTTCGAAGAGGCATGTGGGATCCCCTGCCCAGAAACTTGCGAGGACTCCGTCGCGCGAATCGATGCCTCGTGCACGACCCAGAGCCGAGACATGTTCAGCTGCTTCTCGGAGCTCGACCCGACCGAGTCGGGGGTTTTCAATTGCGACGCGCGAGACAACTTCAGCTTCCCACTCAACATTCGTGCCTGCTACCCGGAGATTGTCGACACGTACGTGTGTGACGACTATGGCGGTGCGTTCTGTCGCGAAGGGGGCGATTCGGAGGAAACGTTCTGCGCCGAGGATCCTAGGGCGTTCGGGCCGGTCGGGTACTCCTGCGTGGCGGCTGCTGCCCCTGAGGAGTGCAGTCGAGTGGTGAACTCGGCGAGCACTTTTTGCTGTCCAGAAGGCTTCGAGTTCCCCGCGGACGTGCTGTTGGAGTGAGGTTCCGATTCGGACTCGCCTTTACCTTCAGCACTGATAGGGGGTCAGGAGCGGGGCTTCGGCTTCGGATCGTCTCGACAACAATCGGGACGACGCGGAACGCAGGTCAGCGGCATGCCTCGGCCATCGAGCGTCACGAAACATCGCGCTTCGAGCTCCTGCCGAAGTCGTTTGCGAGCGCGCTGCACCCGAGATTTGGCCGTCACGTACGTCAATCCGCGTTGAGCGGCGAAGTCTCGCTGCGACGTGCCTTGCAGGTCGACGCTGCGCAACGCATCGCGGTCGGCCTCGCTGAGCACTTCGAGCAGCTGTTCGAGGCACGCGGCGACCAGCGCCTCGTCGCTGTTCAGCTCCTGCGACGGCTCGGCAGCGGTGTCGAGCTCCGCGGACGACGCGAGCTGCAGTCTGTTGCCGCGTCGATAGACGTCGATCACTGCATTGCGGGCCGAACGAAACACCCACGCCGCGAATCGCTCATCGGGTGGTGCGTCGCTTTGCAGCAGGCGCACGAGCAATTGCTGCACGACGTCTTCCGCCTCTTCGGACGTCGCGACGCGCCGCCTCACGAAAGACAACAGCCGATCGTAGAGCGGCGCGGTAACGGGGAAAGGGTGAGCTTGGGTCAACATGCGCAGGATGGCGCGCTCGAGTCACTGGGGCAACAACCGGTGTTCGACATCTTCTGCTCGGTGTCTTCCAGGCGGACATAGAGCTCCCACTGATACCCGTCGGGGTCCTGGACCCAGAACTTGTCCTGATTGGCGTAGCAACACACCGACGTTTCACGATGCTGCACCACCACACCGGCGCGCTCGAGCCGCTCGTAATGACTGTCCAGCTCGGCCTGGGTTTCGAGCTGTAGCCCCAGATGTCGCGCCGTATCGGGGCGGGTGGACGTGCGAGCGAACGAAATGTTCAAGTCCAACTCTGCGGGTTCGAACTTCACGTAGTCGTGCTTCTGCTTGCTGGGCGCCGTTTGCAGCAGCAAGGCGTAGAACGCGGCCGTGGCTTCGATGTCGGTGACGGGCAGGGAGAGATGCATCTTCATGGTGGGGTCCTCTTGCTCATGGAGACGCAAACCCGGCGCGCGGATGCACCCCATCTCTTCAGTTTTTCTCTCGCGGCGTACTGCAGTTGGATGCATCGAGAGAATGGCACTTGATTTCAAATGCTTACGTTGTGTTGCTCCCGGTCGAGAATGGCCCGGCGCCCCGCGCTTCGTGGCAGGCCGTCGGACACCACGGTGGGGGTTGGCCGGTTGGAGGGGGTTGGGGGCTGTCAGTCGCGGGCCGTCATCAGTCACCCATCGTGAGGTGCGACTGATGACGACCCTCGCCGCACCACCAAAAACAACAAGGACGATCGAACTCAGGCCGCGACGTTTACGCGCCCCGCCTACGATTCAGGGCCCGGGGTCGTCGGCCGTTGCAGGCTTGCTGCGGCGCACCGAATCGTCACCGCGCTCAGCGTTCTTCGGGGTGTGTCTCGAGGTAGCGACCGATCTGCTCGTTGATCGTGTCGAGCGTGTCTTCCGAGGCGAAGTACTGGTCGAAGGCGGCGATCGACGTCGCCTCGAACATGCGGTTCATTTCCGGGCCGGTGGCTTGTTCGCTGGGCATCTCTTGCCAGTTGCCCCCGCTGCCTTTGTCGAACAGCGCACCGCGTTCGCTCGTGACGCGAAAGCCGACGACGACGTCGTAGCGGGTGAAGTCACCGCGGATCCGATCGTTGTAGAAAGTGACTTCGGCTTTGCGCACTTCGGCGTGCACCACGATGTTCGGGCCGCTGTTGCCGGTGAGTTTCGCCAGGCGGCTCTTGGCGGCGTTCTCGAAGCCGGGGGGCAGGCGTTGGGTGTACGTATCGTCTTCGCCTTGAGTCATCACTTGCGGTTCGGTAACGGGCGTCGCGACCGTCTTGCGCGTGTCGTTGATTTCCAGCGTGATCGACTTGGCGTGAAGCGTGACGCCTTCGGGATACTCGGCGGGCTCCAGGCCGGTGCTGCAGCTCGCGGTCAGTAGCGCCGCGCCGAGCAAGGCCGCTGAGAGAGAACACCCGCCGCAATGGGCGGCGTGCGGTTGAGTCGATTGCCTTGCGCTGAACAGCCCCGTCAGTTTCATGGGAGCTGAGTTTGACGACAAGGCCGTCGTCGTTCAAGGCGCACGGCGTTTCGGAAGCGATGTGCGCTCAGGTCCTACTGCGTTCGGCAGTTGGGTGACCGTGGTCGAGCGCGTACAGTCGACGGACAGACGTTCAATACGCGCCCACCGACGTGGCGCGGTGCGATTGGAGGGCCGAGTGGGGCGACGCCTCGTAGGCCCAGCGCGTCGCGTAGGCGTCGCGCAACACGAGCTCCGCTTCTCGGTAGAGGGGCGAGAAGCCCCACGCCGGCTCTTGGGACGTATCCCAGGGGTCGGCGTACATTCGCCACACGAAAAAGCCAGCGAACCAAGGCCGTTCGACGAAGCCCGCAAGCAGAGCGTGGTAGGCGTCGGCCTGCGCGCTGGGATCCGTCGCCGCGTCGAGATCTTCGGGCCATTCCCAGGGGCGAAGGGCAGGATCGGGTCGGTTGGTATAGCCGATTTCAGTGAACAGAATGGGTTTGCGCCAAAGCTGCGCGAGCTGTTCCGCTCGAGCGGCGACTTCTTTCGAGCCGTCGAGGAGCTGAGCGAGCGTTGCATCTTCGTTCTTGGCTAACGGATAGAACGCGTTGATGCCGATCACGTCGAGGTCGCCCCAGATCACGGTGTGCTCGGCGTCGTCCCAGTTGGCGGCGTAGGTGAGCGGTCCGTGGTAGACCTCACGTACCGCCGCGACGACGGGTGCGAAGGAGGGCGCACGCGTCGTCGTGACCCACGAGCGGAGCTCCACACCCATGCTGAACAAGTCGACGCCGGCTTCGTCCGCAATCGTGGCCCAGGTCGTCACGAAGGCGCGGTAGGCATCGCTGAAGCGCTGCCACGAGGCATCGTCGTCGAAGTCGATTTCGCCGCGCCAGCCTCCCTTTTCCACCCACAGGTGCGGGACGAGCATCACTTTCAGGCCGCGCGCGTGGGCCTGGGCCACCGTCTTGTTCACTGCTTGCCGATTGCGATCGAAGGGCGTCTCGAAGGTCAGGTCGATGCCCGATGGTGACAAGTCCCAGACGCGCCCGAACGGCGTCAGGCTCACCCAGTTGGCCCCGAGCCGCGATGCCGTATGCAGTGCGTCGGCGCAAGCGCCGGTGCCGTAGCCGACGTCTGGGTGTAACGTGGACTCGATGGGGCCGATGGTCATGCCTCGCACGAGCGAGTGCTGGCTTCGAGTGAATGGTGAGTCGAATGGGAATTCGGGCGTTGCCGTTGGGGAAGCGTTTCCTTCGGCGCGTGTCGCCGTCTCGCCGAGCAGTGTTGCCGACACCAAGGCCAACCAGAGCGCGAGTGCACGACGGTCCGATCGCGTCGGCACACTCAATGTCGCTCCTGCCACACTTTCGCCAACAGCTCGGGGGTCACGTCGCCGATTTGGCAGACGACGCGCGCGGCGGCAGTGGCTTGCAGTTGATCGAGCGGGTACGTGTGCCCGACGGCGATACACGCGAGGCCGGCGGCGACCGCCGCTTCGATGCCGTCGATGGAGTCCTCGAACACGACGGTGCTGTTGGCGGCGTCACTCACGCCTAGGCGCTGCAAGTGCTCGAGACCCAGAAGGTAACCTTGGGGGTGGGGTTTGCTGTTGGGTGCGTCTTCAGCCGCGACGATTGCCGCCACTTCCGCTCGCACCCCCAGCACGTCCAGGCCCAGCTCGATCTCCTCACGGAGCGCCCCGGAAACGATCACCACGGGGCCCTCGAGCGCTCGGTGGCGCAACAGCTCGGCAGCTCCTCGGAACCCTCGCAACGTGCCTTTGGCGCGCCTCAGGTAGCAGGGGCGTTTGGCCTCGATCAGTTCGGCGACCCGCGGTTCGTCGATGGGTTGCCCCGCCGCGGCGAACACCTCGCGGAACACACCGGCGTCGTCGAACCCGAGGTACTGCGCCCAGTACTGTTCTTCGCTCAGGTCGATACCCAAGGGAGAGAGGACATCGCGAAACGCTTCCCAGTGAACGCGCTCGTCGTCGACGAGCACGCCGTTGTAGTCGAAGAGGGTTGCTGCAAACACGCCAGGTGCTGTTAGGGCGAATCGAGGCGCCTGGCAACTGACGAGTTGGCCGGGGCCCGACACCGTTGGGGTTTTGTGCCGAGTCCGTGCAGAAACGTCCCAAACCCCCTGGGGCGTAGGGCCGATGTGCGAGCCTATTGCGATTGGGCGGGTCCTGTGCGACGGTTTGCGCCGTTCAGCTTTCTTGTCGAGTAGCGGTGTATGACGAAGGGTGACCTTTTAGAGTTGGAGGGCGTCATTCAGGATGCGCTGGGTGGGGGCCAATACACGATCAAGGTGGATCAAGGGGGCGCGGTCGTCCGGGCTCAATTGTCCGGGCGAATGCGGCGCCACCACATTCGTGTGCTTCCCGGCGACCGTGTCCGGGTTGCGGTATCGCCCTACGACTTGACGCACGGCTTGATCGTTTACCGCGGGCGATCCTGAGAAGTGCGGAGCCAACGAAGGCTCGCGCGGTTCGCCGCGCCGGTAGCGTTGGCTTGCGCCGTCTCGGTGTCTGGCTGCAAGTGCGAGCCGGCGGCGGAGGAAGAGGCGCCGCCCAAGCCCGTACGACATCTGCCGCCCGCACCACCGCCGGTCACGCTCTACGTCCCTGACGCTGCCGCCGTGGTCGCTTCCGGCTCGCCGCCGGTGCGGGGAGTGACGTCGGGCACGTGCCCCTCCGAGATGGTGAGCATCGGTGGTCGCTTTTGTATCGATCGTTTCGAGGCGAGTCTCGTCGAAACCAAGACCGGGCAGTCGCTGTCGCCGTACTACCCGCCGACGTTCTATCACACACGGTCGGCGTACAAGACGTGGCAGCGGGAACGGGAGAACATGGGACCTGCCGAGTATCGGATCTTGCCGATTCCGGAGCCGCCCGAGTTTCAGTTGACCGGGTCGTTCGAAGCCAAGGCGACGGTCGAGCGGGGGGTCACTCCGAGCGGCTACGTCAGTGGCGTCGTCGCCGAACGAGCTTGCGCCAACGCTGGCAAACGACTGTGTACGGAGGAGGAATGGGTCACGGCTTGTCGCGGTGAGCTCGACCGCAAGTACCCCTACGGCGAGGTGTACGAACAGGGAGTCTGCAACGTGTTCAACGGCAAACACCCGGCTGCCATCTTGCACGGCAGTGCATCGAAGGGGCACCTCGACCCGCGCTTGAACCAGTTCGCCTATCAGGGTGGCCCACTGCTGCACACCACTGGGAGCAATACTCGTTGCGCGAGTCGCTGGGGTGACGATGCCGTCTTCGATATGGTCGGGAACCTCGACGAGTGGATTGACGATGAAGAGGGCGTCTTCCTCGGAGGTTTCTACGCGCGCAACACCCGTGAGGGATGTTTGTCGCGGATCAGCGCGCACCCGCGCGCCTACTTCGACTACAGCCTGGGCGTGCGCTGTTGCCAGTGACGGACCGGGCTGCCTTGGGGTTCCGGCCCGCGTGATACGCAAAGTTGCCCGAATGTAGGTGCATGTAGCACGATGGGACCATGTCGAAGTTCCTCACTTCGAAGTGTTGGATTCTGCTTGGCTTACTTAGCCTTGGTTGTGGTGATCCCGCGAGCAAGGCCCTGCAAGGGCGCTGGCTTGGCGATTCGCTGCTCAACGTCGACGCGCGCTACCTGGCCAGCGCCACGGGATGGGCACGCGGCATGAGTTTCGAGTTCACGGGCAATTACGTCACCGTGACCATCCCCACGGAGCTACCACGCACTGCCCCGTACGAGGTCGTGGACAAGCAGGACGACGGGGTGATGATTGCGCTGCGACGCGACAACGGTCAGGTCGACATGGCTCACTTTGGGTTCGTGCGTCCGAACACGCTGCGTTGGGACATCGGGGAAGGGCGCGCGATGCTGCTGCGCCGCATCGAGTGACGCTTAGAGCACCGATCTCAGCTTGCCCGTGCACGGAAATGCCCCGAACAATCGCCCCAGCGGGGGATGAGGGCGTTTTTCGGGGCCACGTTCGGGCACTCTTGCTCGCGGCTCGGTGCTCTAGGCTGTTGATTTGTCGCGGCAATCAACATGATTGCTGCCCCAGGCCCCCCTGTTTTTCCCCCTGACGACGTCAGGTCCGCCCGAGCGGGGTGGCACGCCACCCCACGCCGAGCGGGCCGACTCGTGATCAGAACAGTGCGCGCAGGTCGACAGCGTCCTTCTTGCGCTGTTCGAGGATGCGGTTGACTGCACGTAGCAAGCGGGTTTTCGCCGGACCGGAGATCTTCTTGTCACCGCCTGCTGCTGCTGCGAGCAACCGGGGCGTCACGGGGCGTCCGCTGCGGGGCTTCGCCGGAGCCTCGGCGCTCTCTTCCTTTTTCTCGTCACCCTTCTTGGCACGCGCGGCGCGCAGCCGACGGTCTTCGGGGCGCAGGGTCTCGAGCTTGCGAGAGCTGATCAGCACGCGCCGCTCGTCGATCTTGTTTTCTTTCAGGAATTCCGCGAATTTGCTTGCCATGACTGCAGATGATACCTCGTGTTGGCGCGCCCTCGGGCGCTCAAGTCGCGGGACCCTAGCACGCTCCGGTTCTGAGGCATCCCTCAATCGGCAGCCGCCGGGCCAAGCGTTGCGGAGAGGTCTGGATGCCGCTGCCTGAACCGAGTGCGGTTGCGGCCGCCGCGGTGGCCGTTGGCCAGGCCGCCCCCGTACCGCCGCGCATCGGACTGGTGCTGGGGTCGGGGCTCGGCGACTTTGCCGACCAATTGAGCTCAGCGGTACGACTGCCGTATTCGCAGATCCCTTCCATGCCCACGTCGGGGGTTGCTGGTCACGCCGGGGTGCTACACGTGGGGGAAGTCGGCGGTCAACGAGTTGCGTGCTTACAGGGCAGAGCTCACGCCTACGAGGGGCACCCTGACTCATCCGTCGTGTTTGGCGCGTGCCTGCTGGCTGAGCTCGGTTGCGAAGCGGTGATTCTGACCAATGCCGCGGGCGGCATCGATCCGAAGTTACGTCCCGGGGCATTGATGCTCATCACCGACCATCTCAACCTCACTGGGCGCAATCCGCTGATTGGCCCTGTGCAGGCGGGTCGCGAGCGCTTCATCGACATGACCCACGCCTACGACTTGCAGCTGTGTGCTGCCGCTCGCCGCGCCGCTGCTGCCAAAGGCATCGCGCTGGACGAAGGTGTCTACGCGGGGTTACTCGGACCCAACTACGAGACCCCTGCCGAGATCCGCATGCTCGCCGCGTTGGGGGCGAGCGCCGTGGGTATGAGCACGGTGCTCGAAGTGTTGGCCTTGCGTCAGTTGGGAGTACGCGTGGCGGCGATGAGCTGCGTCACCAACCTTGCCGCGGGGATCTCCACGACGCCACTCACTCAC
This sequence comes from Deltaproteobacteria bacterium, assembly GCA_003235365.1. Lineage (GTDB taxonomy): Bacteria > Myxococcota_A > Polyangia > Polyangiales > Polyangiaceae > SZUA-265. Next base: position 13,915 of record QJWJ01000354.1, on the reverse strand, counting down.
GAGGAAGTGCAGCAAACTGCTGCGGATGCGCGCGAACGCTTCGTCGAGCTGTTGACCGCGTGGCTCACCGAAATCGGTCACTGACTCCACGAAGCACCGGCGCTTGGGAAGGCCGAAATCGATCGGTTGGCTCCTGCCGCGGTACCATCTGGGCGAGCGCAGCGAACGCTCATTCAGTTCGTCATGGAACTGACTTGGCTCGCGGCATCCCCGAGCAGGCTCTGCAACTTGGCATGCGTCTCTGCGTGTTTTGCCAACGTCGCCTGGGCCTGGCGCAACTGCTCTTCGGTGTTCGCCAAGCGGGCTGAGGTGTCCGCCAACTGCGCGTTGGCTTGGTTCAGCTTCTCGGTCGTCCCGTTCAACTGATTGGTCGTGTCGTTGAGCCGATTGGTCGTGTCGTTGAGTTGCTTGGTCGTGTGGTTGAGCTCGTTGGTGCGCGCGTCGAGCTGCGCTTTGGTGTTGCTCAGTTGACCTTTGGTCGTGTCCAGCTGTTCTTCGAGGCTAGCGAGCTCCTTTTCCGCGTCACCCAAATCAGCCTGTAGGTCGGCAATGCGCTGCTTGTGCTCGACGATGCTCTTGTCTCGCGCCTCGATCTGCTGATTGGTCTCTTCAATCGTCTTCTCGAGCTTGCGCCTGTAGCTGTCGGCTCGCTTGTTGGCCTGCTCTTTGTCCTGCGTGGCTGCGGCCTGGGCGCGTTCCGCGGCGTGGGTCTTCTTCTCTTGCTCGACGAACCGCTCGGTGGTTTCCGCCACCCGACGGTCCAATTCGAGTGCGGAGTCCTTCGACGCGAGCAACTCCTTGTCGCGACGGGTCAACTGATCGCGCAGATCCAGCGCTTCTTTCTCTTTGTTGTTCAGCGCTTCGCGCAGATCGAGGATCTCACGAGCCTTGGTCGTGTTGGTCGCCTCTCTGGCGCGGGTCTCTTCCAGTTCTTGGTAGAGCGCTTCGAGTTTGGAGCGCGAATCAGCCAAGTTGCGTTCGAGGTCGGCGATGCGCTCCGCAGAGATCTCGCCTTCGACGGCCGGTTCGGAGAGCGACGGCGTTCGCGCCGGTGCTGGCACCGACGGAATGTTCGAATGACCCGCACTGCGGCGCGGTGCCCGCGAGCTGCGTGCCGAAGGCGGTGCACTGTCCCGCGCCGGGGGGGCGCTGGCTGGAACCTCCGGGGCAGGTGCCGCGGGAGCGGCGGAGGCCGGCTTTGGCGGTGGTGTGGAGCGGGCTGGCGCGACACTCGGCGGATGCACGCTGACGCCGTTCGTTGGCGCTGCGGCGGCGGGGGGCGCTGAGCCGCCCGTCAATGCGGCGTCGAAGTTGAACTCGCTGGGACGAAGATTGCCCAGGGCATCCGTCGCCTCTTCGACCTCTTCCATGTCTTCGAGGTCGAGCTCTTCCAGCGGTTCTGCCGGGGCTTCGGCAGGGGGGGCTGCCGCTGCCTTGCCGTTGAGCGAGATCAAGTTGCCGACGCGTTCGATCAGCTCGTCGACTCCGATCGGCTTGTGAACGTAGTCTTGCGCGCGCTTCTTGGTGAGGTTGCGATGTTGCTGAAACGTCTCTTCGGAGGCGTTCGCGCTCATGATGATCACCGGAACGTCTTGCAGGTCCGGGTTGCGCTTCAGTCTGTTGCAGACGGAGAAGCCGTTCATCCGCGGCAGTTCAGTGCAGAGCAGGATTAGATCCGGCGGCGCTGATGCGGCTTGTTGGAGCCCCTCCGTTGCGTCGGTCACGACGGTAACGGAACAACCCTTGCGACCTAGCTCTCCCCGCAGGGCTTCAGCGAAGTCGAGATCACTTTCGAAAATCAGAATGTCGGTCATGCGTCACGGCACGCTTGGTCGATGAGACTCGCGGTAACATTGGATTTATTGGCCGAACGGGGTCCGGTCAAACGCTCAATGTCCGATTTCTGCCGTGACGGCGCGGTTCGGTAAGTGCGCGCGTTTCAATCCGTCGATACGCTGCGGCTCGCTTTCTCCACTAGGCCGCTCACACCGGAGCGTCGGTGCAGTGTTGAAAGTACCTCCTGCAGACTCACACCACGCAACCGAAGCCCGACTAGTAGGTGGTAGAGAACGTCCGCGGCTTCACTCGCCACACGCTCGTTCGTCTCACCCGCAATCGCTCGTGCGAATTCGCCGGCTTCCTCCAACACCTTCTCACCGATCTTCGATGCGCCCCCGTCGAGCAGGGCTTTGGTGTAGCTCTTGGTGCCAGTCGAGCTGCGACGCTGCTCGATTTCTTGCTCGAGGAAGGACAGGAAGTTCGCCGGGGGCAGGGGGGCGTCCGTTGCGCGGCCCTCCGCGTCGAGCGAGCGGAAGAAACAGGTGGGCCGACCTGTGTGGCAGGAGGGCCCTTCGGCGTTCACTTGAAGTAGGAGCGTGTCGCCGTCGCAGTCGGCGTGCACCGCGCGTACGCGCAAGAAGTGACCACTGGTTTCACCTTTCGTCCACAGTCGTCCCCGCGAGCGGCTGAAAAACGTCGCTCTTCCTGTCTCCAGCGTCACTTTCAGCGCTTCGGCGTTCATCCACGCCACCATGCGAACGTCCCCGGTGATCTCGTCCTGGGCGATGGCGGTGATCAGCCCCTTGTCGTCGAACTTGAGATCCATTGCGTTAGCTGGCGCCCTTGACGTCGATGGTCACCGACACCTTCTGCTTTTCGACGAGGCACTTGTCGTCCGTACACACGGAGAAGGACAGTTGCCCCGAGAGCGTGTGCTTGCCGGGACTGCTCGCCGTGAAAGGCACCGCCATGGTCGACGTTTGCTGCCCGATGGACATGCCGCGAACCGTTTGCTCCGGGTAGCTGATCCCGGGGCTTGCCTCGAGCGCCAGCTTGTACGGGTACTTCTCGTTGCAGTGAAACGGCGCTTGCGCGCTCAGTACGACCTCGGCTTGGCTGGGTTTGCCTGCGACGTAGCTGCTGGCGGCTTGCATGTGGACGCTGAAGCCTTCACCTGTCGCCGCCGGACCTTGGTTGGCGCTGGCGTGTACGGGTTTGGCCGCGGCCTTTTCGACTGGGGCTGCTGCAGATGGTTCTGCCTGCTTGGGGGCCTCGGGGCGATCGAGCTCGTACCCCGCGCCCACCGCCGGTTGCGCCTTCGCCGCAGCTTGTTCGGGTTTTGCTGCTTGGGGTTCAGCGCCGACGGTCTCGGACGGCGCGGGTTTCGAGTTGCACGCGCCGGCCAAGGTCGCGAGAAGAAGGAGTCCAATCGTGGTCTGGTTTTTCATGTCACTCACCAAGGTCCGATCGCGGCAGCGCTCGTGATCCGTGTTCGCCGAGCGCGCTTGCGATCTTTGCTGCATGGGTTGTCCGTTTGCCGACCCGCGCCGAGCCGTACTGTGTGTGATGCGGTGCGGCAATGCGTCGCGAGACACAGCCGTCTAGATAACGCGTCTCGCGCGTTGCGAAAGCCCGTTGCGCCCAGACTGCCGTCGTTCGCCGACAGCGCGCGACCCCGAAAATCCGCCTCGGCTGGGGGTGAGGAGGCACATTTCGGCGTCATTTGCTCGCAGCTCGGCGCTCTGGGTGTTTGATTTGTCGCAGCACTCGAGCGGATTGCTGCTCCGATCCGGGCACTGGTGAGGGGCCTCCACCCTTCGGGCTCAGGCGGCGAAGGCTTTGCGGCGCGTTTCGACCGACGCGACCAGTTCGTCCATCGCATCGACGAACGCTTTGAGTCCATCACGCAGCAGATCGGAACAGACGCTTTCCAGATCGAGCCCGGCCGCGCTCAGCGCCGCGAGGTTCGCTGCAGCCTGATCCCACCCGGAATGGAGTGCCGGTGACGGGTGACCGTGGTCGAGGAAAGCGTCGAGCGTCGCTGGCGGGACGGTGTTGACCGTCTCTTTGCCGATCAGTTCATCGACGTACAGGGTGTCGGGGTACTTGGGGTTCTTGGTTCCGGTCGATGCCCAGAGCAACCGTTGCGGCCGGGCGCCTTTGCCGCGCAGCTCCTGGAAGTCAGCGCCGCCGAACAGCTTTTCGAACTCTGCATAGGCGAGCTTGGCGTTCGCGATCGCTATGCGCCCGGCGAGTTCGGCCAATTGGGGTTTGCTCGCCGCCTGTTTCTCCAGCCAAGCATCGACGGTCGAGTCGATTCGGCTGACGAAGAAGCTCGCCACGGAGGCGATGCGGTCGAGTGGGCGCCCTGCGGCGGCCGCGAGCTTCAGCCCGTCGATGTACGCCTTGGCGACCTCGACGTAGCGTTGGCGGGAGAAGATCAACGTGACGTTGACGCTGATCCCTTCGGAGGTCAGCACCTTGATGGCTTCGAGCCCGGCTTCGGTTGCGGGCACCTTGATCATCAGGTTGTCTCGAGCGACGGCTGCGACGAGTTCACGGGCTTCGCTGACCGTCGCTTGGACGTCGTGCGCAGCGCCTGGCGCGACTTCGATGCTCACGTGACCGTCGGCGCCCTTGGATTCGTCGAAGACGGGGCGCAGTTGATCGGCCGCTTGCTGAATGTCTGCGACGGCGAGCTTCTTGTAGATGGTTGGAGCATCGTCGCCAGCGACGGCGAACGCTTTGAGCGACTCGTCGTAGTCCGACGAACCACCGATGGCCTTGTTGAAGATCGCGGGATTGCTGGTACAGCCTCGCACTCCACGCGCCACCAGCGCGGCGAAGCTGCCGTCTTGGAGGTCCTTGCGGCGAATGTTGTCGTACCAGATGCTTTGGCCGAAATCGGCGTGGGTGCTTTGAGCGTTCGTGGGCATGTTTCTATCGTGATGGTTCTGAGTGAAGCGCTGATGGGGTCTCGGTGAATTCCCCGTAGACCGCCGAGCGCACTGATCGATTCCCCCTAGTGGCCATTACAGACCGACTACTGGATGACAACTACCTTCTTCACGGTGATTCTGTCACCGCTGAACGGCGGTACACGCGCAGACCGCATTTTCGAAGCGATACAACCACCCGTCGTGGTTCCAGCGAACGGTGGGCCATTGACGTTTGCGTTGATGGCGCGCCCCGAATTGGCAAAGGTTACCGTCACGTTCGCGACACCACTCGGATCGTCGGGCTTGCGGCAACTCGAGGCGCGTGCCGCTGCGGAGCTGAGCGCTGCGGAAGCCGCCGCCGTGTTGAATGGGCCCACCGCTTCCTTCGGCGGCTCGGGTTCCGCTGGCTTTGCCGGCTCGGGTTTGGCGGGCGCGGGTGACGGCGCCGCAGGGCGCGGGCTCGCGGGGGGCTTGTAGACTGCCCGCGCTGCCGTCGGCGGCTCGGAGTGCTCCGGCACTGATTTCTCGTCTTCGGCGGGTGCGGCCTCTTCTTCGGCGTTGGCCGTCGCTTCGGGTTCTGCCGCGCTGGCGGGGGGTTCGGGTGCGGTGGTGGGCGCAGCTGACGGAACCGCAGCGGCCGCAGCAGCGGAAGTTGACGTCGATGGCGCGACGGCTGCGGGTGAAACCGCGGTCTGGCGTCCGAGGTAGAACATGCCCACCGCCGTTGCGCCGATCAGAAGTAGTACCAGGAACCACTTGCCGCCGGACTTGCGGGGCGGAGGGGCCAGTGATGGATCGTCGGGCGCCAGTGAATCGAGTTGAGTCACGGCCGGAGCCACGCTTCGATCGCGCAACGGGGGACGCGGGCGCGGCGCATGCGGGGCCCGCAACGGCGCAGTTGGCGCGTCGGTTTCAGGCATGTCGAACGCGTCTTTGTGGGTGTCGTCGCCGACGTCGAAGATGCTGTGCGGTGCGCTCGGGGGCCGCGCCGGTGGCAGCTCCGCGACCACCGATTCCAACGCGCTGGACGGCAGTGATTCGATCGCGTCCGAGTTCAGAGAGATCGGGTCGTCGTCCCTCAGACTCACTCCGGGCATCGGTGCCGTCTTGGTGTCGGAGGGCATGCTCGGGAACAGGGGCCCCGCCGTCATGGCCGGCGGTCGAACGGACTCGAGCAGGTTCTCGTCGAGATCGCTTTCGTCCTCGAGGTTGCCGACGCGCGGCGAAGGCACCGCACTCGACAATCCACGTGCGGCGCCCGGGTGAGGGGCTCCCGTGCCGATCAGCGTACTGCGGGGTACGGGTGAGTGCGCGACCGGTCGCGGACCGGGTGTCGGCGGGCCAGGCATCGGCGGACCGGGCATCGGTGGACCGGGCATCGGTGGACCGGGCATCGGTGGACCGGGTTTCGCGGTGAAACCACCCATGACGGTTTTCTTCTTGTCGACTGCCGTCTTACCGACCCGTTCGATGGCGGTCTTGAGCGCGGAGATCTCGGAAATCGGAAGCCAGTCGGGCATGCCGTCACGCCAAACGATGGTGTCCATGTCGATCTCACCGCGCCGAAGCGCTTGGTAGATCTGCGGCGGGGTCATTTCCCTATCGTCGTCGTCCGCATAGCTGACGAGCCACAGCGAGTCGCCGAGGTCGTCAGGGGAGTGGTTCGTGGGGCGCGTGGGGACGTCTTCGTGCATGGGGAGTCAACCTGCTTGGACGGCGGCGGCCGCAATTTGGCCTGCGCCGACTGGGGACACAATCGGAAGCGTGGGGATCGGGCCGAAAAGTTGGCCGTTATTATACAAATGTTCAGTTAATGCATCAGAACAGCTGCCGACTGCCACCAGTAGTGGTCATTTCGCGAGACTGCGTACACGCTGGCTCGAACTGGACGAGTCCGAGCCCGTGTCGGTCCGAAAAGCCGGTGCTTCGCGAGTTCTTGCTGTAAACCCCCGCTCCAGGAGCGCAAGCTCCGGTGCGAGTTCTCCCTTCCCGACCTGAGCTGCACCTACTCCGTCGCCAGCCATTTCCGTACGAGCGCCCCCGTTTACCAGACCCTCATTTCGAATGGCAGAAGTCCAACCCGATCCCAACAAGCCCCTGCGAGTCGTCGGCCGTTACGCGCTGTATGGCAAACTGGCCACAGGTGGGATGGCGACGGTGCACTTCGGTCGTTTGCTCGGGCCTGTGGGCTTCTCGCGGACGGTGGCGATCAAGCGCTTGCATCCGCAGTTCGCCAAAGACCCCGACTTTCACGCCATGTTCTTGGACGAGGCGCGCTTGGCCGCGCGTATCCAGCACCCGAACGTCGTGGCAACCGTAGATGTCGTGGCGCTGGAGACCGAGTTGTTCTTGGTCATGGACTACGTGCGTGGCGAGTCGTTTTCTCGTTTGCTCCGCGCTGCTCTTCGCAAGGGCATATCGATCCCTGCGGGGTTCATTTCGAGCGTCGTCAGTGGGATGTTGCACGGCTTGCACGCGGCGCACGAGGCAACGGATGAACGGGGGGTGCCCCTGAAGGTGGTACACCGAGACGTTTCACCGCAGAACGTCCTGGTCGGTGTTGACGGCGTCGCGCGCGTGCTCGACTTTGGCGTCGCCAAAGCCGCTGCGCGCATGCAAGTGACGCGTGAGGGGCAAATGAAGGGCAAGCTGTCCTACATGAGCCCGGAGCAGCTCCAAGGTGGCCAGGTCGATCGTCGCTCCGACGTTTTTGCCGCCGGCGTCGTGCTTTGGGAGGCGCTCACCGGCGAGCGCCTGTTCACTGGTTCCGACGCGACCGAGATCCTGACGAAGATCATCAGCCACCCGACTCCTCCGCCCAGCGCGTACAATCCCCACGTGCCGGCGCAGGTCGACGCGCTCGTGCTTCGCGCCCTGGAGAAGGCACCCGATGCCCGTTACGCCACGGCGCGCGAATTCGCGATCGCGGTCGAGCGCACGATTCCACCGATGAGCGCGCGCGAGGTGGGTGAATGGGTCGAGGCCATTGCGGGTGACAGTCTGGAACAGCGCGAAACGGCGGTGGCGGAAATCGAAAGCATCTCCGCCGTCGGTCACCTGTCTGCGTTCAACGATTCGGATCCGCAGATGCTGCGGACACTGGTCGACAACTGGAACGGTCAAGACTCGGCGCGCACCTTGCCGGATGGGCTGCCGGCATTCCTGCGCGACGAAGCGCCGACGCGTGTGTTCCGTCCGAGCGAGCGTATCGAGCCGATGCCGATCGACGATCCGACGCTGGTGTTCCACAACACCGAAGAGCTGACTCAGCCCGGCAAGCGGACGAAGCGCGCGGCAGGCGCGAATCCCTTCGCGGCGGCGCCGGACGGCGTTCGGCGCAAGTGGTTGTTCGCGGGCGCGGGCGCGGGCGCGATACTGCTACTCATCATCTTGCTCCTCGCCCGATCGGAGCAGCAGGAGTTGCCCGCACCGGTTCCGAGCGTCGTGTACAGCGCTGCTGTCGCGCCGAGCGAGGTCGCTCCGGTTGCTGCGGCACCGGTCAGTCCCCCGCCGAGGCCCGTGGCACCCGTGAGGGCGACTCAGGACGTCGAAGACCTGCGCACGACGATCGTGCCCAATGCCGAGAAAAAGCGGCCAAAACCCGCTCCACGACCCAAATCGGTCGGCGCCCCCAAACCCTCACCCGCGTCGCCCTGTTCACGGCCCTGGTTCATCGACGAGCAGGGCATTCGGCGTATCAAGCCGGAATGCATCTGATGCCGCACTGCTGAGCGCGGCTCGAGCGTCGTCGACCACACACCACTTGACTCGTTCCAGCGGCGACGGCCGCTCGCGCCGCGGGTTCTCACGCGGTGCGTGGAACGATCGCCGACAGGTGTCGCCCGCTGTGACGACCATCGCGTCGGAACGAGAAGTAATCCATCGGATCCAGTCGTGTGCAGCCTCCGACGTGTTCGACGTGCTCCGGAGCGATCCCCAAGGTGAGCAACTGGGCGCGCGCGACTTGCGCGAGGTCGACCTTGGGTTTCTCACCAGCGACGCGAACGCACGGCGCGGTTGCGTCGCTGCATGCCTCGAGTTCACGCGCGACGTCCTCGGAGACTTCGAAAGCAGCGGTGGAGATGTGTGGTCCAATCGCCGCGACCCAATCCGTGGGATCACCTCCGAGACGACTCGCCACAGCGTCGATGACGCGACCTACGAGCCCGCGCCAGCCCGCGTGCGCGGCAACCGCGCGACCGGTCGTCCTGTCGGCGATCAGGATGGGCAGGCAGTCTGCTGTGCGTACCGCGCACGCCAGATCTGGACACCCGCTGACGATGGCATCTGCCTCCGTGTGCATGATTGCTGAGGACGATTCCGAACCGTCCAGCTCGAGCACGTCGCGGCCATGAACCTGAGCGGCGAAGTAGAGCCGGTCGGGCGCCACGCCCAGCGCTGCCGCTGCGCGTCGTAGATTCTCGTCGACGTTGGCGGCTTCGTCGCCGACGGCATACGAGAAATTCAGTGAGGCGTATGCGCCGGCGGAGACCCCGCCGTGTCGCGTGAAGAAAGCGTGGCGGAATCCCGCGCCTTGCAGCAGAGGACTAGTGAGGTAGGTGGCGTCGGGCATGCAGGTCGGTGTGGGTGTGCGGCTCAGATGCCGCGTGCTCGGGCAGGCTAGCCCATTTCTCGTCATCGAGCCCAATACGCGGTCGCGTCTTTCACGCCTCGGCGCGGTGCGTTCGGCGGCCTTCCCGTCGTTCGATCGGCGCGTGGGTTGCAGTGCCAGCGCGACCGAGTTCACGTGGGGCGGTTGACCCCGTTGCGGGCGATGAGGTGCGATGTGACGACGATACGATCGCAGCGTGCGATTGGGTCGCCGGGCGACGCAGGTCCAGCGCGTTGCTGAGGCCGATTTGTCGTCTACGGCCGGTTTTGAGATCCGCTCTTAGCGGTTGGAGCCGATCTCTGCTAACAACCTCGGGGATGCAACCGGCGGATCCGTTTCTGGATCGAACCATCCTTGGCGGTCAGTTCCACATCACCAAGAAGATTGGAACGGGCGGCATGGGGTCGGTCTATCAGGCGACGCAGGTGGACATGAACCGCTCGGTCGCCATCAAGATCTTGCACCCCAAGTTGGCGACACGCCGCGACCTGGCGTCGCGCTTCCGACGCGAGGCGCGGGCGATGAGTCAGCTCACTCACCCGAACACCGTGAAGGTGTTCATGTACGGGCAGCTGGAGGACGGCGCCGTGGGTGGCGGATCGCTGTTCATCGTGATGGAGTACCTGCAGGGCCGGAACCTGAATCGTGCCGTGAAGCGCGAGGGGCCGCTGCCACTGCCCAAGGCCGCTGCCATTCTGATCCAGGCTTGCGGCGCCTTGCAGGAAGCCCACGACATGGGCATCGTGCATCGCGATTTGAAGCCGGAGAACATCTTCCTGTGCAAACAGGGCGAGATTTCCGATTACCCGAAAGTGCTCGACTTTGGCCTGGCCAAGGTGACCGAGCGGCAGATGCGGCCCGGGTCCATTCAGCTCACCCAAGAGGGAATGGTTTTCGGGACGCCGGAGTTCATGTCACCGGAACAGGCTCAGGGCAAAACCCTCGATGCTCGAAGTGACATCTATTCGTTGGCCGTGATCCTGTACGAAGCTCTCACCGGCAAGCTCCCGTTCGAAGCCAAGACGCCGATGGAGTACATCCAGAAGCACGTGGTGGAGGCGCCGATCCCCATCAACGACCGGACCGAAGAACGAAAATTCCCCGAGCCGCTGTGGGGTGTCTTGAGTCGCGCCATGGCCAAGTCGCCCGATGCTCGTTATCAGTCTGCCATCGAGTTTGCTCAGGCACTGCGTCCGTTCGCCGAGTCGGGCCCGGCCGTGGAGGCGATCTTCCAGATGACACCGGCGCCGCCGGCGACATCCAACCCGTCGATCGAGTCTCCGCCGAGCAGTCGTCGGAGTCCGCCAGTCGCGGCGGCCGCAGCGGAGGTTCAACCGGCGCGCGCCCGAGATAGCGTTTGGGTACTGATCGGCGTTGCTGCGGTCTTCTTGATTCTGGGTGCGGCGTTGACGGTGGGAGTGCTGCTGTTGTTGATGAAGTAACCCGTCCGCGATGTCCGACAAACCCCGCACCAAGACCCTCGACATGAACGAGGTGCCGGAGGGGGCGTCGACTCGCCGCGACGCGCCCCAACCGGCCAAATCCGACGCCGACGATCCGAAATCGCCGGAGCGACTGGCCACGCGGCGCTCGGGGCGGCGGATGTTGGCGTCATCGAGCTCCATCTCGTCCGGTCCGGCTTCCTCGACGGAAGGGGAGCGGCCACCGACCCCGCTGCCGATGCGTCCGCTGCCACGCTTTCCGTGGGGACGGGTGCTGCTGATCGGTGTGCTGGTTCTTTCCGGTCTGTTCGCGCTGGGCGCGACCGGCGTGTACTTCACGCTCGAGCACGTCGCTCGAGATCTGCCCAGCGTGGAGAAACTGCGTTCGGGGTACAACCCGCCGCAGATCACGCGCATCCTGGCGCGTGACGAAACCCTGCTCGCCAGTGTGTTCACCGAGCGCCGTACGGTCGTGCCGTTCGAGCAAATCCCCGACTCGGCCAAGCTGGCGTTTCTCGCCGCGGAGGATGCCCACTTCTACGAGCACGAAGGGCTCAACTACCTGGGCATGTTGCGCGCGTTGGTTGCGAACATCCGCGCCGGCAAGACCGTTCAAGGTGGCAGTACAATCACCCAACAGGTGATCAAAAACGTCCTGCTCGACTCGGAGCGCAGCTACCGGCGGAAGATCCGCGAAACGGTGCTCGCGCGTCGGCTCGAACAATCGCTTTCGAAGGACGAGATCTTCTGGCTGTACCTCAACCACATCTACTTGGGACACGGCCGCTACGGCATCGAAGAGGCCGCCAGGTACTACTTCGGAAAACACGCTTCGGAGCTGGCCCTCGAAGAGGCCGCCACGCTGGCCGGCTTGGTTGCCGCACCCGAGCGCTTTTCGCCGCGTCGAGATGCGGACAAGTCGCTGCAGCGGCGCCGCTACGTGCTCAATCAGATGGTGCTCAAGGGCTTTCTGACTCGGGACCTCTTCGACACCGTCGATGCGCGCCCGTTGCGGCTGGCACCCGCCGAGGAGACCGAGAGCCGTCTCGCGCCGGAAGTGGTGGATCAGGCGCGGAAGCAATTGCGCCAACGCTTTGGTGCGGCCGCGCAAAGCGGCGGGCACACCGTCTACACGACCATCGATCCGACGCTGCAAGCTGCCGCGCGACAGGCGGTGCGCGACAACTTGGACGCGTACATGAAACGCCACGAGTTGTTGGCGCCCTTCAATGCCAAGCAGCGCAAGCTTTGGGGTGAGCCGTTCTCGGGGCAGCCCAAGGTTCATCGGATCTACAACGGTATCGTCGACAGCGTCGACGATCACACCGGCACTGTCGACGTTCGCGTCGGCGACGTTCTTGGCCGCGTCACGCTGGCGAGTGAGACGCGCTACAATCCCACACACTTGCCGCCGAGCAAGTTCACCAGTAGCGGCGCCATGTTGCGGGTGCGCTTGCTCGAGGCGCCCGAGCCTGACAGCAAACCACCGCTGAGTCTCGAACTCGGGCCACAATCGGTGTTGGTGGCGCTGGACGTACGCAGCCGAGACGTGCTCGCGCTGATCGGCAGCTACGAAGCCATTTCCGGCGGACTCGATCGAGCCACGGATGCGCGCCGGCAACCAGGTTCGACGTTCAAGCCGCTGCTGTACAGCTACGCGTTGCACTCGCGCAATTTCTCACCGGTCAGCATGATCCCCGTCGAGAAAGTCACGTCCGGCGTCGTCGAGACGCCCAATGGCCCCGCGATCAGCCTGCGTGAGGCGCTCACCCACAGCAACAACCAGGCCAGCACCATGCTGCTCAAGCTCAACGGTCCGGAGCAGGTCGTGCAGTGGGCACACGCGATGGGCATCGCTTCCGAACTCAAACCCGATCTTTCGCTCGCCTTGGGTTCCTACGAGGTGGCACCGATCGAGCTTGCCTCGGCCTACGCCACGCTCGCGAGCGGTGGCATGTATTCCGCGCCGCGATTCGTCGGGCGCATGCTCGCCCCGGATGGTACGGAAGTTCCTCCACCCGTGGCGCCTCCTGAGCGGCGCGTCCTGGCTCCCGAAGAGGCGTATCTCACCACGAGCCTGATGCGTTCGGTGGTTCAGTCGGGGACCGGTCGTGCGGCGCAGGCAGTGGGGCGTGATGTCGCAGGTAAGACAGGCACCACCAACGACGCGAAGGACGCCTGGTTTGCCGGGTTTTCGACGGACATCGTGGCTGTCGTGTGGGTGGGCTACGACGACGCAAAGCCGCTTGGCAAGCGCGAGTCGGGAGCGGCGACTGCGTTGCCTGCATGGGTACAGTTCATGAAGGCTGCGCACGCGGGCAAGCCCAAGACGACCTTTCGCAGGCCCAGCGGTGTCGTGCAGGTGGAGGTCGATGCACGCACCGGTTTGTTGCCTCGGCTCGGCGCTGGCGAACGCCGCCGCGAGGAGTTTCTCGCCGGCACCGAGCCGACGCAAATCGCGCCGGCCGAGGGCGACGCTGGCGCGCCGCAATCCGACGCGCCGTCGGGCGATTCAAAACGACCCGGCGAATCGCGCCCACCGACCACACCGCAGCCTGCGCCGCCTCCTTTCTGAGATTGCTTCATCGGCGCGGCGTGCCGATGCGGAGCTCGGCGTCGAGTCGCCCCGAAATCGGCCGCCGAGAAAATCACAGTCTCGGTTCACGCCCCAGACCGCGGCACCTGCCCTTGTGGATCGCCGAAGTAGGGGATAACACTTCGACGACCCGAATCACCGCGAGCACCGATGAACATCTACACGCCCGAAAACGTTACCGGTCCCGTCCGTCCAGTTCGCAGCAGGGAGTCGTCTCGGTCGCCGGTTGGTGTTGCGTTGGTGCTGTCGCTGGTCGCCGCTGGTGCGCTCTCCGCTTGCGGCAAGAGTGATCCGAAGTCGCCAGGGGTCGACGGAATGGGGGCGCCCGATACGGCCTGGAGCGTCAAGACTCAGGCTCAGAAATTCGGGTACATGGCGGCTGTCGTTCATCCGAAGATGGAAAAGCTGTTCGCCGATCACGACTCTTCGTACGCCGATTCGTTCACCTGCGATACCTGTCACGGGGAAAACGCCGAGATGATCGACTACGTGATGCCTAGCGAGTCACTGTACGCGTTGCCCAAAGAGAATACGATCGCCTAGTCGA
>QJWJ01000210.1 GCA_003235365.1 Deltaproteobacteria bacterium | reverse complement strand
TGCACCCAGCGCAGTGGCTTCGGCCAGGTAGAGCCAAATACTCGCCACTGCGCAACCCCCCGTGCCATCCAGAATAGGCTCAGAAAAGAGCAAAGGTGTGCGCCGGTGGACTCATGAAGCAATGTGCCGTGGTTCAGCGTTACCACGATTCCGAGTCCCACCACGCAGAGCGTAATCCCGGCGCCGAACAGCACCACGAGCTGACGGCTGAACAAGTCCAGCTGCCGCATCTGACGCTTCCATTGCAGTACGTTGCTTGCAACGGCGAAGGTCGGTAGCTGGACGAAATGCAGTGCACCCGCGAGAGTCACTAGCCACGCAACGACGTTGTCGGTCATCTCAGCTCTCCGCTGTCAGCACGAAAGTTTTTTGCCAATGCGGTCATCCGAGAGCCGAACGGAGGAATGGCCGTGGCGTCGATGACGACGTCGAGCAGTGTTGGCCGCTTGGAGGCCAACGCAGCGTTCAGCTGGCGCACCAGCTCAGCTTCCGAGGTGATCTTGACGCCGATCGCGCCGACCGATTGGGCCAGCTCGCTCAGCTCCAGCCGACGACCAAATCGCGCGTTCGGAACGGCGTCAGGACCGTATTGGTGTTCGCTGCCCATCACGACCATGCCGTGTCCACCGTCGTTGAGCGCGAGAACGACCACCGGGAGGTCGTTCTCGACGGCCGTGTGGAGTTCCAAGCCAGACATCGCGAGGGCCGCGTCGCCGACGAGCGCGACGACTGGGCGTCGTGCCGCGAGCGCGCCGCCGAGCGCGGCGGGAAGCGAGTGACCCATGCAGCCGAACATCAAATTGATGTGCCAACGAGCGGGGGTATCTCGCCGCAAGTAGTGCAGGGCCCATGCCATGGTGTTGCCAATGTCGACGAAGACGTGCTCATCGCCACTCAGTTCGAGGTTTAGAAGGTGCATGAGGCGCCCGGGGTGTATGCCGGCGGTGCTCGGCTCGGCGGCAGGGTCCACGCACTCGGCGATTGGAGGTTGAGTCGACGGGGCGAGTGGACGGGGGACGCCACTGACTAGTTGGCGCAGTACGAAGGCGATGTCGGCCGCGATGCCGAGTTCGATGGGGAAGTTCTTTCCGAGCTCACTCGGTTCGATGTCGACTTGGGCGAGCGCTACGTGCTTGAACCGTGTGTCCCAGCACAAGCTCGCGATCTCACCGAGGCGACTACCCAGAACGACCACCAAATCACTCGAATCCAGGAGCCCTCGTTCGGCGCTGGGGTGGCCGGCGAAGCCGAAAACGCCCAGCGATTGTGGGTGTGATTCTGGAAAGGCTCCCTTGGCGCGCGGAGTGCAAGCAAAACGCAGCTGCGGGAAATGCTCTGCTAGCTCCAGTAACTCGGCAAGCGCACCGGACGCAACCGCGCCGTTTCCCACCAGGACGCAAGGGGCGTGTGCGCGGGTGATCCGTTCGCGCAATGCTGCTATCGAGTCGTTGTTGCAGATGGAGGGGAAGCGATGCGGTCGCGGTCCGGCGAGCACGGGTCGGTGGGACTGGATGGGGGGGGGTGCAGTGGGGCGGGTCCAGAGATCTGCTGGCACGCTCAGGTGCACCGGCCCACCCCGACCGCTCGTGGCCAGAGAGATCAAGTACTGCAGCGATGCGGCCGCCCGCGCTGGATGTTTCAGACTCATGCTGCACTTGGTGATCGGCTCCAACAAGCGCACAGTGTCCAACTCCTGTGCGGCGCCCCTGCCGTACCAGCTCGTGGAAACCTGCGCGGACAAAATTACCATCGGTGTGTGCTCCGAGTGAGCTAAGGCGATCCCCGTGACGGCGTTGGTGACGCCCGGTCCGGCCGTAACGGCCACCAACGCCGGTCGTCGCGAAACCCGGTAGTAACCGTCGGCGAGCATTGCTGCCGCGCTTTCGTGGCGTGTCAAAATCGAGACGATGCGCTGCTTGTCGTGAATGGCCTGGAGAAGGGGGGTTAGAGGGCCTCCCGGAATCGTGGCGGCAATCTCTATTCCGTTGTCCACCAACACCTGTTCCAAACATTGAGCGACGGTTAGGAGATGGGCGGAGTTGGAACTGTGAGTCGATCCTTGGTCGGTAGGTGGTTCGTCTTGCCGTTTGGCGTGTGAGGTACTCATGGGTCGCTCTAGTGCACCCGGCGTACCAGCTCCGAATGCGCTCCAAAATTGAGGTTTGCCGTTGATTCAGGGCCCCTCAACGACAGCAGGTTGTCCAATTGGACATCCAAGCCGTCAAGCTTTGGACAGGCCATGTCGCAGAGAAGCCTCCGCCTCTTCCCACCGAGCCCGTTTCGACGGCTGGGCCCCTCAGCTAGTAGTCGCGGGCGCAACGAAAGCCTGCTCCCACGTTTCCGTCATGGTGGTTGAAGGGCAGGCGGTACGCGATGTGTCCGTGCTGCGGCGCAAAATCCCAGGAACCGCCGCGCAACGTGCCTTGGGCGCTGGGTGAACGCACCAGCGGGTCCTCGACTGTTCCTTGGGCGTAGCTGCCTTCGTTCCAGGCGTCCTGGACCCATTCCCAGACGTTGCCTGACATGTCTAGAGCGCCGACAGGGCTAGCAGAGTCGGCGTCGCGGCTGCCCACCGGACGAGTGCCGGGTTGGCCACACAGACCCGGGATGACCGTCATTCCACACGAAGCAGGAGCATCGTTGCCCCACGGATGGGCTCGACCATCGCTCCCGCGGGCGGCGAACTCCCATTCCGCTTCCGTCGGCAGTCGCTTGTTTCGGTACGCGCAGTATGCCTCTGCTTGAGCTCGGTCCACACAGTTGATGGGGTGCTGCAGTCGGCTTTCGTCTCGATGCAGGTTGCACAAGGGTTCCAATCGCGCGCGCGTTTGGCTGTCGAGAAGTCGACCGTGGAGCGAGTTGGGAGTGCACCGTCCGGCACCCACGCATTCCGCGTACTGAAGGACGCTCACTTCCAGGCGATCGATGAAGAAGCTCCGCGTGAGCACAACTGAATGTAGCCGGTGGCGCTTTTTGCCGTCGTCCATTCCCATCAAGAATTGCCCCGCGGCCACGAAGACCATGCCCGCCGGCACATCGTGGGGCGCTTCGGTGGGGATGGGATGGGCAGTCGGGGGCACGGCGGTTGACGCGTCTTGGTGTTGATGTGGGCTTGCGGGATAGACAATGGGAAGCTCGTTAGCGGTTTGCGACTGTTTCTGAAGCCAGTTGCCGCGGAAAAGAGTCAACGCGCCCAGTACGAGCAGTGGGATGGCGCTGGCTCCCAGCAACCAACGCCGCCTCGTGGGACGTGGGTTCTCTTCAGGTGCTGCTCTGTCGGCGCCGCGCACCGACGGGGCCGTCGTGCGGAAGTCGGGTTCCCGAAGAGTGGGAGGGGCGTTTGCAGCGGGCAACTGTTCGGCTTCCGTTTGCGTCGCTGCTGCCGTCGTCGCGTTTGCCGCGTTTGAAGCCGCTCGGTCTTGCGAGCCGCCGAGCACCTGGCACAGGGCGACCCACGACGCTTGCGCTGTAGTGAAACGCCGTTCGGGTTGCCGCGTCACACAGTGGAAGAACCACGCGTCGAAGGCACGCGGGGGGACGGCCGTTCCCAGCTGCAGTGCGCGCTCGGTGGCGGGCGGAATGTCCTGGAAGAACACTTCGTAGGATAGGTCGGAGTCGTTGCCAGTCGCGTTGAGCCAGAATGGTCTGCCCGTCATCAACCAGAAGGTGATGAGCCCGAGCGCCCAGACGTCAGCCGCGGGCGTGATGACCGTCTCGGCGCGTTCCTGCTCTGGCGCCATCCACGCCTTGGTGCCCATGGCGCGCGTCCAGGCGCGGGACCCGTCGAGCCACTTGGCAATGCCGAAGTCGAGAACCTTGATCGTGAACGGCACGCCTGGCCGTTGGGCATCAGCCACGTAGATGTTCTGCGGCTTCAGGTCTCGGTGCACGATGCCAGCGCGATGGGCGGCTGCCACTCCGTGAAAAAGCTGCTCGAGGACTTGTACGAGCTCCGCTCGCGTAGGGACTCCGAGTCGCTGGACGCGCTGCTCCAGAGTCTCTCCAGGTAGGTACTCCATCACCAACCAGGGCATCTGTCGCTCGACGTCTACTCCATACGACAAGATCTTGACGACGTGGTCACTCTGAATCCTCCCACACGCACGAGCCTCGAGCTCGAACCGACGAACGAGTTCTTCATAGCTCGTCCATTCCGGACGCATGATCTTCACAGCGCGCAGGGAGTCAGTGCTGAGTTGATGGGCCAGATACACGGCGCCCATCCCACCGCCGCCCAGCCTGCGAACGATCTGGAAATCCCCGCCCAGCAGTTCACCCTCACACAGCATCAGCGTTCTCGGGGTTTTCCGCGCCGGAACGCGTCGGGTCGCAGACCGAACTTACGAGTCAATGTGTAGAGGCTTTGCCGTGCAACGCCCAGCTCACTGGCGGCCAGACTGACGTTTCCTTCGTGGCTATGCAGGGCCCTTCTGACCGTCTCCTCGTCCATGTCCTTGGGTCGCCCGCTTCCGCTGGTTGCTGGAAGGGATGCCTGCCCATCATCTTGGGTCACGCCCAACTCTCGAGGGAGCTCCGGCAGTCGCCAGTGCGTTCGGGCACCATGAACGGCCGCCATAGCCGAGGCGATGTGCTCCAACTGTCGGACGTTGCCCGGCCACTGGTTGAGACAGAGTGCTTCCACCAACATCGTTCCGAGACTGGGAGTGCGTCCGAGCTGTTTGCGGACGAACAGCTGAAACAGCGGAAGAATGTCTTCACGGCGTTGACGCAGCGGGGGTATCTCGATCTGAACTCCGCAGATGCGATGGTACAAGTCGAGACGAAATCGACCTTCCTCGATCTGCTTTGGCAAGTCTCGGTGTGTCGCCGCGACGTAACGAACGTCGACACGGACGGGGCGATCCGCGCCGACCGGCAGCACCTCGCCGGTTTGTACGACCCGCAGCAGCTTTGCCTGGGCTTCACCCGAGAGCTCCCCCAGTTCGTCGAGAAACACCGTTCCGCCTGACGCGCTTCGCAGAAGTCCGGGGCGACTTCCTTGAGCCCCGGTGTACGCCCCGTGGCGATGCCCAAACAGCTCCGCCTCCAGCAGTTGCGGACTGAGGGCCGCGCAGTTGAGTGCAACGAACGGTCCATTCCGACTACTTCGGGAATGTATCGCGTGGGCGACCAGCTCCTTGCCAGTCCCGCTCTCGCCGCGAATGAGCGTCGGCTGCACCGTGCCCGCGACCGTTGCTACCAGTTGAGCGCAATCGAGCAGCGCTTCGCTACCCCACATACCGGGAAGGTGTTCAGTGAACGAGGCAGAGACGTTCGCCTCGAGTTGCCGAACGACTGCGACGTGATCTCCGATGCGCAAGACGCCGTTTGGCCGGAGGTGCCCTTGCTGAACGCGTATGCCGTCGACGTAGACTCCGTTGCGGCTTTCCAGGTCGGTGACGGCGGCCACGCCCGCGCGGACGTCGATCTGCGCGTGCCGTCGCGATACGGCGTCTCCCAACAGCCGCACGTCAAGCTCAACATCTCGACCCAGAACCAGGGGCCGCGGACCGAGCGGGATACGACGCCGCAGCGGATGAACGATGTCGAGCGCCAGCAAGGTGGGCTCGGAATGCTGCCGCTCGCCGCTCAGTGGGACCGTCGTTTGACCGGTTGCGTGGCTCTCAGGTGTTGGGCATCTCGTGCGATGCGCCCGGCTGCTCTCGGGGTCCGATCTGCGCGTCACCGCCTCTCACCTCCTGCACCTCGATGCCTGCCCACGCAATCATTTCCTGCCGATCTGCGCGGTGTCAAGCTGGCTCGTTTCGATGTTCCTTCACGACACATAGTCCGGCCCAGCTACGCTGTTTCGATGAGCGGGTCGAGAACTCCAGAGAATGATGCGACGGCGGAATCACTCCGACTCACATCTCTTGCGACACGGCGCGTTCGAGATGGTAACTTACGGGCGGGTGGCGTCCGTGCAAGAGAGGAGTTTGAGTTTGCGCGAATCGATCGAATTCGTCCGCGTTGGAACGGGCGGTGGCCATGCGCTGCACGTGCGAGAATCGGCGCGCCTGTGGAATTATTTCCACGAGCGTTTCTGCATCACGCTTGTGTTCGAGGGGTTCGCCCGGTGGCGATATCGCAATCGCAGTGCCGAAGCCCCGCCAAAGAGCATCATGCTGATGGAACCCGGTGAGGTACACGTCAATACGAAGATTGAGCACCCGGGGTCTTTCTTTGCCATCTGTCTGGAGCCCGAGCACGTCGCTCGCCTCAGTAGTGACTTCGGTTCGCATGCCCCGCACCTCAAGTTGGAGCTGCTGCGGTCCCCGGAGTGCGTGAGACTGCTCGAGCGAGTCGTCGACACCTGCCGATTCGACGAGCCGGATGCTCAGGAGGAGCAGCTTTGTCTTGCTGTCACCGCCGTGCTCTCGAGTGCAGCGGAGCACTCGTGTCACGTCCCGAGAAGGGCGCGGACGCGAGTGCGTAAAGGCGCGATACTGCTCGGTGAACGCTACCATGAAAGCCCCTGGGAGACAGTCGATGTCAAACAGGTCGCTGGGGAACTTGGAATGAGCTACCACTGGTTCGTCCACTCTTTTCGGA
>QJWJ01000370.1 GCA_003235365.1 Deltaproteobacteria bacterium | reverse complement strand
GAGTCCCGCCGAGATGGCCGAGCGGCTCAACGTCGACCTCGCGACAGCCCAGGCCGCACTGCAGCAGTTGCTCGACGAGAAACAAGTCGCCGCCGCACCGGACCAGCCGGGCAAGTTCCGAAGCGACGATTGCCTGTTGCCAATGGGTTCACGCGCGGGGTGGGAGGCGGCGCTGCTCGATCAGTTTCAGGCGATGGTCCGCTCGATGTGTATCAAACTTGCCAACGGGCAAACGCGCGCCCTGCCCGACGACGAAGTCGGTGGCAGCACGTACACCTTCGACATCTGGCCCGGGCATCCACGGGAGCAGGAAGTCAAGGCACTCCTCAAAGAAACTCGAGAACGCCTGTCTCGCCTCTGGGACAGCGTGACCGAGGAAAATGCACGCCACGTCGCGGGCCGCACGGACCTACAGCGCGTGACGTTCTACTGCGGACAGTCCGCCACGACGGAAGAAACCGTCGATACCCGAGACAGCCTCTCGCAACCATCTTCATGACGAGACTTACGCACCGTCATTCGACCCTTGGAGCAAACATGACCTCGACGCCGAAACGCTTGGCCCACTGGCCCTCCCCCATCAATCCTCTGGTCCCCCGCACGGCCCGCCCGCGAGGGTCGGGTCTGTTGGCGGCGATCACGTGCCTCGCGCTGGCACTGGGTTGCTCGACCGAGAAGCAAGAGCCGATCACGAGCAGCCAGACGCACTGGTTGCAGAAGTGCGAGAAGACCAGCGAGTGTGGCGATCTGGAATGTCAGTGTGGTGTTTGCACGTTGCCGTGCACCAGCGACGACGCTTGTTCGAGCCTGGGCGACGACGCGACATGCACAGAGACGTCGGGCATCGATGCCTGCGAGAGCGGCAGCTCCGGCGAGATTTGCCTCCAGGCGTGCGACGACGGCAGTTGTGGCAGTGACAGCGAGTGTGTCGACGGCGCGTGCGTGCCCAAGACGTCCAGTGGGACGACACCGGGCGTCGACTGTGACGACTACCCGAGTTGCAGCATCGACGAGCCGTGTGACGGCAACACGAACTGCATCGCGTTTTTTGCGTGTGGCGGCGCGATCTGCATCGACGCCGAGGATGCTTGTGAATTGAGCTGCCCCGACCCCGACGAATGCAGCATCGACGAAAGCTACCCCGAGCAGATCCATTGCCCCGGCAAGGTGCCCGCCCATCCGCGCAGCGGCAACACGCCCGATCCGAGCCCTGACGCCGGCGCGACCACCGACGACCCCGGCCCCGCCGACCCCAAACCTTCGACGGATCCGTTGATGTGCGCGGACTACGAGAGTTGCGACGCCGACAATCCGACCTGCTCTGACGGAAGCGGATGCGTCGCGGTGGGCTGCGGAGGTGGTAGTTGCATCGATTTCGAGGACGCTTGCAAGCTGTTGTGCTCGAGCGGCAGTTGCATCAGTCTGGATAGCTTCCCGCCGCAGGTCGGATGCGACGGTGGCTCGCGGATCCCAGTGGTTCAAGCGCCGGACGAACCAGATCCACAACCGGTGCCCGAACCGACTGATGCGGGGGTGAGCAACCCCCCCGCCCCGGACGCGGGCACATCGAGCGAACCCCCGGGAATCGCCTGCGGTGACTATCCCGAGTGCGACGCGCTGGACAACATGTGCCCGGCGGGCAGCGACTGCGTGCGAATCGACGGCTGCAACGCGCCGTTGTGCATTGCAACGGATGAAGCCTGTGCACTGAGCTGTCCCGACGCGACCGAATGCGAAATACTGGAGAGCTTCCCGCTGCAGATTGGGTGCCCCGGGAAGGTGCCGGGCATCCCCGACTCGACACCGACGATCGACCTGGCGGATCTCAACCGCGACTGTGTCGACGACATGTGCCCCAGTGGCCTGACGCCAGTGAAGTTCTTCGGCATCGCTGGCGCGTCCGGACCGGAGTTCTGCTCGTGCAGCATCCCTTGCGTAGACACCGCCGAGGTCTGCCCCGAAGGCAGCACTTGCCAAACCATCGCCGACGGCCCCGGAACGGTGTGTGTCAGGGATGAACCCTCCGGAGAAGTCTGCGGCAACACGGTGTGCGCCGAAGGCCAGCGATGCTGTGACAAATGCTCGAGCCAGTGCATTGCCGCCTTGTCTGGCGCCAACTGCCCCGACGACAACGATCCCGATCGCGTCTGCGCCGGATTCGCATGCGGGCCTGACCAGACGTGTGCCGCGGGAACACAGTACTGCGACCAGTTTACCGGTGGCGTTGCTCCAAGCCCCACGACGTATACGTGCAGAGACTTTCCCCCGGAGTGTAGCAACGATCCGACGTGCAGCTGCCTCGGAATCACTCCGGGAGGCGGGGGCGCACAAACCTGTGACGCGGACACCGACGGGAACGTGACGGTCCAAGCCTTCGCGCCCTGACGTCGACGACACGACCACCCCAAACAGCGGCACTCGACGGTCCCGGGATCGTTCGGGTGCCGCCGCTCGAGCGGCAATCATGTTGATTGCCGCGACAAATCAACAACCTAGAGCACCGAGCTGCGAGCAAGAGTGCCCGAACGCGGCCCCGAAAAACGCCCTCACCCCCGCTGGGGCGATCTTTCGGGGCATTTCCGTGCACGGGCAAGCTGATCGGTGCTCTGGTTTCGGGCGTCGTATCCACGAATATTGCCAGTGCGCAACTGCGCGGAAAGACGCAAACTGCGGCGTTTTCGGGGCCAGGTCGTGAAAGATCCGAGCTAGAAAGCCTGAATGACCCGCCGCGCCACCGCACTACTCGTCGCAGGCCTCGTCACCGGCTGCCTCTCGTCGAACAAAGACGGGAGCGACGCAACACGCAATTGCCCAACCGGAGACGAAACCTGTGCCTGCTACCCGAACCGGACTTGCAACGGCGCACTGACGTGTCTTTCGAATCGCTGTGTGGACGTCGGTTCGCAGGAGGACGGCGGCAGCAAAACGACCACGTCGCGCGACCACGACGATGCGAGCGCTTCCTCGAGTCCCAGTCCCAGTCCTGACGCGTCGAAACCCAGCAGGTCAGAACCGAGCGACCCGGACGGCTCGGAAGATCCGTCGACCTCCGATCCCGCCAAACCCGCCGACAGTTCACCCACGCCGGCTTCAGTCGCGGACGGCGGTACCCAACCCAAGCCCGACACCGCCGTCCCCCAACCGGCAGCGACGAACCCAGCTCCCGATGGCACATCCGATGGCCCCAGTCCCGTCGGGCCCAACCCTGCGGGACCCAGCGGTCAGCCGAGCGTCTGCACGCCCGGCGAGCGACGCTGCGAGACCACGCTTCTGTCAGTGTGCAACGAAGCCGGCAGTGCCTGGGACATCGCCCAGTGCCCATTAGGTCAGACATGCTCGGGTGATCAATGCGCGCTCGTCGTCTGCGAGCCGTCGGAGACCTACTGCGGCAGCGCGACGGAAGTCTACAGCTGTTCACCGGACGGTCGCGAGGAGTACGTCGCCCAAGATTGCGCACTGACAGGTCAGGTGTGTTTCGAGGGGGCCTGCCGCGAGGACTGCGTGCCCTCACAGAAGCTGTGCCGTTACAACAGCGTCTACATTTGCTCCGAGGCGCGTTTCCTCGACCTGATCTCTCGTTGCTCGAGCAACGCCTACTGCGACCCCGTCGCCTTCGAGTGTAAGTTGCAGGTCTGCGAGCCCGGGCCCACCTGCGATGGCAACGTCGCAACAACTTGCAACGAACTCGGCTCAGGCTTCGAACCTGGCGGAACGGCATGTGGCACCCAAACCTGCGTTCAGGGCCAATGCGCCGACCCGATATTCGTGGACGACTTCGAAGATGAGTTGGTGCTGTGGGAAAACACCGACGTCGAGGACTATTCGGTTGGCACGGTCAGTCCGGGTGCAGACGGCACTGGCGTCGCCCTGGGCGTCTCCCATCGGGTATCGTCTGTGGCGACCTTCGACGGGCCGTATCGGGTGTTCCCGAGCAATCTCTTACCGGAGTACATCAGCTTCTGGGCCAAGGCCATTCCCGGCAGCGTGGGAACCCCTCGTATCTCGTTCTCGAGCACCACGACGGGAACCGGAGACGTGTTCGCTTTCACCTTCGCGGCGGGCGATCGAATCCAGGTCGTCGCTTGGGAAAGTGGCTACTCCGAATACTACGATGCGCCGGGAGCCCTGACGTCGGACCAGTGGTACTTCGTGGAGTTCCGCCACATCGACTGGAACGCCGGGACTTTCGATTGGTACCTCGACGGCAAGCTCGTGCTCCGCGACTTGCGGATGTCGACCACCGCCGGCATTCGCCGCATCGACGTCTTTGGCGGCGCGTACGGCACGATGTTCACGGCGCGTCTGAGCATCGACGACCTGAGCTTCTACTGACCCTCGTTCGCCCGTTGCCACCGTTGTCGCGCCCGCGGCGACGGGCGCTCGCCACTCGACGTCCTCGGATTTGTTCAGTGAATCGCGAAAAGTCGCGACCGCGGCACGCGCCGGTACGAAACTTCGGGCGACCGAGGACGGCGCGATCAGCACATCCCGACACCGTTGGTGCAGTGGAGAACACCCACAGCCCAACCCTGGGTTAGACTGAGACGATGCGCGTCGCGTTGCTGTATCCCCCACCGTGGAAAATCCCCGAACCCGGGGAAGCGCCGGATCCCGTGGACGGACCGCCCGAAGACTTCAAACCCACGGATCTGGACCCCGACTTCCACCAGACGCCGTACGGGCTGTTCTCCCTCGGCGCGCAGTCGTTGCGAGCCGGGTACGAAACCAAGGTGCTGAATCTCTCCGCGTTCACGTGGAGCCAAACGGTTTCGACGCTGACGCGGCTCGAGGCCGACGTCTACGGCCTGTCGTGCTGGACCGCCAATCGCCGGGGCGTCGACCTGGTTACCCGCCTCATCAAAGAGCTGCACCCCAACGCACACGTCGTGGTGGGCGGCCCACACGCGACTCCCCTCGCGAAAGAGGTGCTAGAGCACTACACCGCGATCGATACGGTTTGCGTGGGTGAAAGCGAGCTGCAGTTTCTCGAACTGCTCGACCACGTCGAAAACGCAAAGCCTCCCCGCGGCATCGCTGGCACCGTGTACCGCGACGGTGACTCCATCGTCAGCGGTCCACCGCGCGCGTCGATCAACGACTTGGACTCGCTGGCGAGCCCGCACGACTACTTCGACACGCACATCGTGATGACGTCACGCGGCTGCCCTTGGCAGTGTACCTTTTGCGGCGCGGAAACGACGTGGGGCCGAGGCTTTCGCGGCCAATCGATTCCGTACGTCCTCGACGCGCTGGAACGCGTGCTCGAACGACTGCCCGTCAAGATGGTGCAGATCAAGGACGATACGTTCACCGCGAACAAGCGCCGCGCGATGGAGATTTGCCAGGGCATTCGCGAACGCGGGCTGAATTTCCTGTGGAGTTGCGATACGCGCGTCGACGTGCTGACTGAAGAGCTACTCAAGGAGATGCGCTTGGCGGGCTGTCAGCGACTGAGCCTCGGCGTCGAATCCGGATCGCCGAAGATCCTCGCGGCCATCAACAAGAAGATCACTGCAGAGAAGATCATCGCCGCCGCGCAAATGGCGAAGAAGTACGGCATCCAGGTGCGGTTCTACATGATGCTCGGCAATCGCGGCGAGACGAAGGAGACCTTCTACGAGACGCTCGACTTCTTGGAGCGCGCTCAACCGCACCAGTATTTGTTTTCTTGCTTGTCCATCTATCCGGGTACGGTCGACTTTCACGACGCTGAGAAGGCGGGCTGGCTCAATCGCGAAGTGTACTTCACCGGCAAGTTTCAAGAGCACAAGGTGCCCTTCGACGCTTCGGAAGAAGACTCACGTCTGATGAGCGAATGGTTCGAAGAGAACTCGGGTTTGCAGCGCGTGTATGTGGAAAGCATCGACGATTGCAAAGAGATACTGCGCAACGTCGGTGAGCATCATGCCGCTCACATGGACCTGGCCGGTGCATACTATCGCGCAGGCTTGCACGATCTGGCGGCGCAGCACCTCGACCGAGCCGAAGAGCTCGGGTACCCGGCCCCCGGCCTGCTCAACAACTACCGCGCCTGCATCGCCGCGGCACGCTACGACTTGAACGGTACTCAGGATCACCTCAAGCGCGCGCTGCGCGAAGATCCGTACCATTTCGTGGTGGCGCGCAACGCCGAAACCATTCGCCGTTGGTTCGTGGATGGCGGCCCCGTCAAGGGCCTGCCTTTGACTCTGGAAGGACGGCACGAGTTCCAGCTCTTCGAGCGGACGGTGCAACCCACCCTGCCCGGTCCGCTAGCGGACGACTTCGATCAGTGGTTAGGCGTGCCACGCGCGCCGCGCCACGCCGAAACAGGGGCGAAGCGACACTTGAACGTCGTATCTTGAGCGACGAGCGCATGCCCGCAGACAACATCAAGAAGACCAACGCATGTCGCGCGCTCGATGCGCTGAACATCGACTACGACCTGCGCACCTACGAGTTCGACGAGAGCGATCTATCCGCCCAAACCGTGGCCGCCAAGGTCGGGTTGCCCGTCGAGCAAGTGTTCAAGACACTGTGCGTGCGCGCCGATGACAAGTCCATCTTGCTCGCGGTGCTTCCCGGAG
>QJWJ01000534.1 GCA_003235365.1 Deltaproteobacteria bacterium | reverse complement strand
AAGGCGTCCTATGCGCTTGCGGGCGGCGTCGAATAGCGACATCGGACTCCCCAAGCGTTGTTGAATGGTGCCAGGTCCAGGCTGCCAATCCTCAGCATACGGCGACACGGTGATGGTGAACTCACCGTCTGCGATGAAGTCGACGAGCTCAGCCGGTTCAGTCGTGATCTCGATCCGCCGTTCCGTTTTGGATAGGCGGACTATTCGCCGCAGGTAGCCTCCCTCTGCTGGTCCAGCAACGACGTGTCCGACCTCTAGCGGCAACAATGGGCTTTCCGAGTACTCCAGCACGAGTCGACCTGGGTACACATCCACGTCGTTCAGCGAGGGATCGCTTTCCGGCAATCGAGCATCCTCGGTCAAGCGGAGCTCACGTTCGATTTCGACTTTCACACCTCGCGGCGTGTCGCCCTCATAGGGAGTGATGTAGTGAGGTGACCGTCCAAAGTCAGGGTCTGCGAGACACCCCGTCAAGGCCAAGGCGAGTGCGCCCCACGTCGTGCGTTCGAATGCGATACTCATAGCCAAACCACCAGTCCCGTCGTCAATCCGAATGACGTTTCGCCGTAGTCTAGGGCTTGCACGCCCTGTCGGTCTTCCTGCTCCAAACCTGCCGCGACAGAGCCTTCTGCGAAGGCCTGAAGGACCAGTCCAACATGGGGGAGTACCTTCGCGATGAGCTCCGGCTCGAAGCTCAGGTTCACGGTGCGCAGCGTCCAGGTGCGATCGCCTGATGGGGCAGGTTGCAGGGCGCGCTGTTGGCTTGCGCCCGCTCCGACTCGAAGCCAGAGATCGAGCCAGGGCAACAACGATTGAACGTAACCCACCCTCAGTGCCAGTAGTAGGCTGTTCTGTGAAGGGGTGTTTGTCGAGATCGAGTCAGTTGCAGTTTCGATCTCCGCCCGATTGTTGGTGACGGCGTAGCCGACGCTCAGTCCCGCGGTGAGGCGGGCAAATAGCGTTGCATCGAAGGAAAGCCGAGGAATCGATGCCGTTTGCTGCAGCGGCATACCTTCGAGTGACGTGAAACTAGAGCCGGCTCCGGCGAGATTGACGTGCGTGCCGTCGGTATCCATCTGGTTGTCTCCGTTGACGATGCGGGCCCGGTGCGCGTGAAGCCCGTACATCCTATCGATGCCGATCCAAACTGTGCGTTCGTTGCTCGTTTCTGCTTCGTCGGAGCCTGCCGATTGATCTGCGATTGCTCTCGGTTCAGCTGGGGTGGGGTTCCCGCTCGTCGACGGGATTGGCGCGGGGACCGTCGCGGTCGCAGGCGCGGCCAGACTGCTGTTCGTGGTGGCGTCCGGGTCAGGCTCTTGGGCAGCGTGGATCGCTTGCACCGGTTCCGGCGCTTGTTGTCCCGTGCAGCTCTCGGGTCGTGCGGTCGAGGCGTGAGGTACCGGGGCGTTGTCGGGTTGAACGGTCGGGATGGAACGTGCTTCGGCGGTGTCCTGCCGTTGGGGTGGGGCGTTCGAGGGGTGGGCGACGCCGCCTTCGGTTGGCGTCGGATCGGCCGGCTGGGGACTTTCAGGAGGATCCTCGCGTCGGGGAGTCTCAGAAGCTGTCGCCCTGGTTGCAGTTGGCGGGACCTCTTGCGCGCTAGCAATCGCGCCTACCTGCAAGAGCGCGTAGGCCACCGGCGTGAGTGCCGCAAGCGTGCTGGCCTTGCCCCATGCCGACCCGTTCGTCCTCGTGTTCATGCCCGTTCTCCTCGACTGCCCATCAAGTAGCGACTCGTTGCAATACCTCGAAGCGCGGCGCCCTGACTTGAACGCTTCCGCTGCGCAGCGGGCCGAATACGGATCCCAGGTGAATCTGGAGTAGTGGAGGTGCGCCGTCGGGCGGCCTCGTTCGGCTCCGATCCTATGAATCCCGAGTGGACGCAGCCTTACAGCACTCGCGTCGTTTCTCTGTATTTCTTCCGCTCACCGTTCAGTCGCGCCAACCGCCGACTGCGCGCGCCAAGTGGCTTGGCGCGCTGCCGAGTAGCGCGCGGAACTCTCGCGCCATGTGTGACTGGTCGCAGTAGCCCAGGTGGCTGGCAACGGACGCCAGGCTCGGCAATTCAGCCGTCGGCCCTTGCAGCAGCAAGCCGCGACCGGCTGCGACGCGAACGCACGCCTGAAACTTCTTCGGGGACAGCCCGTATTGTCGACGGAACCCATGACAGAGCGCGTCGGGGTGCATGCCGACTTCCCGTGCGATCTCTGCGACGGAATGCGATGGCTCCCCGCGCGGCACTTGCCGCAGCAGGTGGTGCGCACGGGCGATACGCGGGTGCATCGCGGCACGCTCTCGGTGCGCACCTCGCTCTGCTGTCAGCTGCAGCAGCGACAACATGTTGCCACGCAGCTGACTGGCGAGCAGCAGCTCCGGCGTGCTGCGGTGGACGGCTGCGATCCAAGAGCACAGCGCCCGATGCAGCGCGGGGTGCCAGATCTCACCCGTCTTGAAATGAACGTGCTCTGTGTCCCACAGTTCGACGAACAGCTGCCGCATCCAGACCGGATCGATGAGTAGGACGTCGAAGTCGGCAGGATGCCGCACGTCGAGCGTCACGTGCACCTCACCGGGCTCCATCAACATCAACCAGCCTTCGCCCGTTCGCCACTGGCGCTGCCGGTAACTCCAGCTGCCGTAGCCGGTGTGGGCGACGGTAATGCTGTATTCCTCACTGAACGCGCGCCACAGGCGCAGGGACGAACGCACGCTGAGCAAGCAGACGCCGTCGATTCCGCGCCGAAGCTGGACCTGTTCTCTCGGTTGCCCGCTCATTGCCTTTCCGCACCATCGCGCCCCCCCGTTGCAGGAGCACAGTCAGGAAGCATGCCAGTCCTCCGGGTTTCAGCGCAAGCGCGACTCGCGATTCAGCGGAATTGTTCTCTTGGTCCAGCCGCGACGGCAGGTTCTGTCGGGGGACGTTTCGCAGGTGACAGGCGGGGTTGCGCCCTTTTCGAGAGTTTGCGCGTCCTGTAAAAGCTGAACATGAGTGTCGGCGCGCACGGCTTGATGCAATTGATGCTGTTGCGCTTGCGGTTGCACAAATCCGCCGAGACGCGCTTTTTTCATGGTCCAACGGACTATGCTTTCCTGCACGAGCGCCTGGGCACTTATCAATCCGGGCAGTCTTTCAGTTCCGGGTTGCGCTTCTTGTCATGCGAAACGGGCCGCGTGCGCTACGAGCGCGGCGAGTTCTATCACATCGCTTTGGCGCGACTGCCCGGTGCTCCGCTGAGCGTCGCGCAGCTCGCAGAACGGCTTTCAGCCAGAGCCTCCGCGCGGCGCCGGGGGACAGGCATGCCCCTCGACCATCGGGTGACGCTGGCCGAGCTGCGCGACTTGGGGACCGGCAAGGCCCTGCAAACAGCACAAGACGCAAGCTGGCTGACGTTGGCTCACGCCCGGGATGCCGCCGCTCGCCTCGCGCAGGAACGCCAAGTCCAGATCCGCCTCGATTCCCCTTTGCTCATCTTGCGTACGCCTGTCAGCAAGCGAGATACCTTCTTCGACGAGCGTGTATTTCTGCCGGACGTGTTCTTGCAGCGCGTCGCCCGCGCGATCAGCGATGTCTTTCCCGAGCTGACCCCGGCCACGGTGCCCGAAAGCCAGCTGGTCGACAATGCCCTGGTGCGCGCTGAGACCCACTATCACGGCAACAGCGGTGTCAAGGTCTTGCTCGGGTCGTGTGGCAGCGTGACGTTGGAGTTTGCGGAACCCGTGGGGCAAGCTTGGGCGCTCGCGTTGTTGCTGGCGGGGGTCATCGGGACCGGGAAGGGGACCGACATGGGCCAAGGCCGGTTCAGCGTCGTCGGGCATCCTCTGAGCCCTCGGTGGCCGCCGCCGGCTGCGTCCACGATCGTCGAGCGCATGGTGCGCTCGAGCACCTTGGCGTTAGCCCGAGACGGCATCTTGCGGGGCGGAGAAGCGCCTGGAGTGGATGACGTCGAGCGAGGAGAATTCCTCGATTCTCTGAGCTATCGCGAGCCGCTGTTGGTCGACGCTCTGCTCGAAGGCAGCTACAAACCGAGCGCCCTGCGCGGACTGTTGTTTTCCAAGCCCGATGGCGGTGTGCGCCCGATGGCGATCCCCACCCTGCACGAGCGCTTTCTTCAACGCGCGTGCGTCGAGGAACTCGCTTCAGCCTTTGATGAACTGCTCGAAGAGAGTTCCTTCGCGTACCGGCGCGGGTTGTCTCGACGCAACGCGGAGTACAGCGTGCGTCAAGCGCATGCGGATGGCTATACCCACGTGCTCGATGCCGATCTCTACTCGTTCTTCGACGAGGTCGACTGGCACTTGCTGGAGCGACGCTTGCGCGCCTATCTCGGAGACGATCCCGTCGTCGCACTGCTGATGAAGTGGGTCCGCGCGCCCGTAGAGTTTGATGACGAACTCATCGAGCGTCGCGGTGGGCTCCCCCAGGGTGCGGTGGTCTCTCCCCTGCTGGCCAATCTCTACCTCGACCCATTCGACGAAGCGATCGCGGCCAAAGGCTTCCGCCTCGTGCGCTACGCCGACGACTTCGTGGTGCTGTGCAAGACCGAGCAGGAACTCGAGCAAGCTCGCACCGCTGTCGAAGAGGAACTCTCTCGATTGCGACTCGAGCTTGCGGAAGGCAAGACATCGAAGACCAGCTTCGATGCCGGCTTCGAGTTCCTCGGTTACCTGTTCTGTAAATCACTCGTTCTCGAAACAAACAAGCGCGCCAGGCAGGAGAAGGGTGGCACGCTTGCCAGCAAGGAGGCATTGCGCCAACTTCCTGCCGCGCAGGCGCGTGGCTGGTTGCTCGATCTGCTGGGGAGGGTCGACGAGTCGCCGCCGGAGCGTCCGCCGCACTGGCGCACGCCCCTGGTCCCACGGGCCCCCGAACGGCGCTCCGTGTACGTGGTCGAGCCGGGGTTGAAGATCAGCGGTGGTCGGCGTGGACTGCGCGTTTACCGTGGCGACCGCCTGATCGCGGAGCACGCCTGGTCGGTGCTGTCTGAAGTCGTGGTGGTCGGAGGCCACTACGTGACGCCCAGCGCGATCAACCACGCGATGCGCCAGCGCGTGCCGATCGCCTACTACAGCCGCGCCGCGCGCCCGCTGGGGCTGGTGCTACCCGAACGGGTCCGCTGTCCTTCAGCGACGACCCGCCGCCACTGGCAGTGGCACCAAGACACCGCGGCACGGATGAACGTTGCCCGACAGCTGATCCACGCCAAAATCAGAAACCAACGGCTGCTTGCGCGGTACCAACGGGGAGACAACGACACGCTGCGCCAGCGGCTACTCCAGCTGGGACGTCAGGCCCTGCGCGTCGAAGTACCGGAGCGGTTGCGCGGCGTCGAAGGACAAGCGGCCTACGCCTACTTCTCGAGTTGGCCAAGTTGGCTTCCACCCGATCTGGCCTTTGAAAATCGCAGCGGCCGAGGCGCGCACGACCCGGTCAACGCGGTGTTGAACCTGCTGTACACGCAGCTGTTCCGGCAGTGTTGGTTAGCGCTGCTCAGCCACGGCCTCGACGCCTACCTCGGCGTGCTGCACGAGGCAAACGACCGCTATCCGGCGCTGGCCGCCGATCTTCAGGAGCCGTTTCGCTTCCTGTGTGAGCGGCTCACACTCGAGCTATTCCATCGAGGTAGTCTGACCCGCGGCGACTTTCACGTGGCAGGGAAGGGGGCTGGGCCCCTGCTGTTGAAGCACGCCGCCCTCAAGAAGGTCCTCGTGGAGTGGGAGAAGCGTTTACAGGCGCACGTCAACTCAAACGGTAAGACCCAAAGCTACCAGCAGCACATCCTGGCTCAAGCCCAACGGCTGACAGACGTCGTGGTTGGTGCCACGAGTGACATTCAAGCGTTCACCCTGAAGTGGTGACGCCCCAAGCCAACCTACCGCCATGCCGCCCTCCCATCCACAGTCCGAAGCAGCCTCGGCGCGAGTTGCGCAGCCGCAAGAACCAGGTATCGGCCTGTACGTCGTGGTGTTGCGCCTGCCCGCCGGGCATCGCCGCCAACGCGTTCGGCGCTTGCTCGCGGCGCATGGCCAGCAAATCAATCCAGACAGCTACGAGCTACCCACCAACCCACGTGGGCTGCGCGCGCTGATGCTGGCACTGGCCCCCGAACTCGTTCCCGGGGACGACGTGCGCATCTACCCGGTTTGCCGGCGGTGCCAGTCGAGCGTCAAGCTGTTCGGCGCTGGCGAGCTCGCCCAACTGCCCGTCGCGTTCGTCTACTGACGCCACGCTCTCACGAGCCTGCGCTCGTCCCCACGCGGTGAATCCCTACGCGGTGAAGCCGCCCGGGGGCGTCGTTGCGACGGTTGCGTCTGCGGGTGCGCCGCAGTTCGCCCCCACGATTGGTGAGTGTGGACCAGTGCGGCCGGAAAGAATCGCGCCATCACAAAAAGCCGCTGCGTTACCCGAGCTTTCCCCCATAAACTGGCTCAGACGCACCCGGGCCACTCACCACTGGCCCTTGCTCCTTGAAATTCCAGCACAATTCGCCCGCGCTTCGTCAGATTCGGTGGCCGCATGGCGCCCGAACTGGTGACAATTCTGCCACTCACCAATCCCTTGCCACTAGCCAAACGAATTCGC
>QJWJ01000532.1 GCA_003235365.1 Deltaproteobacteria bacterium | reverse complement strand
ACGCCTAGGAGCGGCAATCATGTTGATTGCCGCGACCGAGTTCCACTTGTCCGTGGGATACGTTGACGGCTTCTCGATCATCGAATTGCCGCCAGCACGAAGGCGGTAGTCGGTTCCTGGCACGATTCAACGCCCCTTCAAATCCAGAAGCTGAAGTAGACGTAGATGCCCAGCACCAGGGTCAAGACTGCACCGGTTGCGGCAACGTCGACCCAAGTCACACGCGCCGGAGCGGCTTGAGATGAGCTACCCGTCACGCCGACGAGGAGTTGCCGAGGCGCCGTGAAGGACGCGACAATGGTGATGATGATCGAAGTCACGAACAGCCAGCCTGAGGCGTAGAGGAAACTGAGCTCGGCTACCGGGCGAAGCGGACCGTCGCCGATGAGGCCCGCACCAAACAGCGTCTGCACCGTCAGTTTCGCCATGCCGAGTACGAAGCCGCCGCTCAGCCCCCACAGTGCCCCGCGCGCATTGACGCGTTTGGAGAAGATTCCGAGCAGGAACACGGCGGTGATGGGAGGAGCGAGGTAGCCCTGAACGCTCTGCAGGTACTCGTACAGTCCGCCGCCAGACACGAACTTCATCACCGGGATCCAACCCAACCCCAGTCCCACCACGACGAGGGTTGCCAGCCTCCCCACCAATACCAGTCGCCTCTCGGAGGCATCAGGGCTCAACTTTTTATAGATGTCAATCGTAAACAGTGTAGCACTCGAGTTAAACAGCGACGCCAGGGAACTCATCAACGCCGACAGCACACCAGCGACGACCACGCCCCGCAACCCGGCCGGCAGCAGGCTGGCCACCATCGTCGGAAAGACCATATCACCGATGACGTCACCCTCTGAATCGGTGGCGATCTGGATGATGCCACGTTGGTGAAGCGCGTAGCCGATCATGCCGGGAACGAGAAAGATCAAGACCGGCAGCACTTTGAGAAGGCCACCAAAGATTGCTCCACGACGCGCCTCGTCGACGCTCTTGGCGGCAAGCGTGCGCTGCACGATGTATTGATCCGTGCACCAGTACCAAACGCCGATGATGGGTGAAGCGATCAGCACGCCCAGCCATGGGAACTTGGCGTCGTCGAGTGGTCTCCACAGGGCAAACTTCTCCCCTTGCTGCGCGATGATTGCGTGCAGCTCCCCCCAACCGCCGAGCTTTGCCAGGCCAATCAGCGTGATGAACAACGAACCGAACAACAACAGCCCCGTCTGGGCTACTTCAGTATAGACCACCGCTCGGAACCCTCCCAACACCGTGTAGACCCCGGTCAACACCACCGTACTGACCGCCCCCACCAAGAAAGCATTCTCGGGGCTACCAAACGTATCGGGCAGTAGTGTTTGAAACACCAGCGCGCCAGCGAAGACCGTCACCGAAACCTTGGTGAACACGTAGGCCACCAACGAAACACACGACAGCACCAGGCGAGTCCTGGCGTCGAAGCGACGTTCCAGAAACTCGGGCATGGTGAACACCCCAGCTCGGTAGTAAATGGGGACGAACACCCAGCCGAGCAGCAGCAAGACCCAGGCCTGCAACTCCCAGTGGGCCATCACCATGCCGTTGGTAGCCCCATTTCCGGCCAGGCCGACGATGTGCTCCGAACCAACGTTGGATGCCAACAGGGAACAGCCCACGACAAACCAGCTGATTTCCCTGCCCGCCAAGAAGTAATCGGCCGACGTCTTCTGCCGGCGCGAGGAGTACCACACGATACCGATCAGCAGCGAGAAGTAGGCTGCGACGACGAGCCAGTCTATGGTTTCCATGATCGAGTTCCGCCTCCAAGAACAGTGCTCGGCGTGGATTCGTCAGCGGCGAATTGCATCCCGACGGTCAACCTCACGCGAAGTCACTTCCCTCGCGTAGCCGGATGGTCGACACTCATCAACGCGATTCGTCGAGCGCTCCCGCCACGCCAATTGGAAGATTGACCCGCAGGCGTTTCGCGGGCCTGGATGACCTTGGTGCGAAGAAAAAGTGCACCAGAGACGGAGCGCGACCGCCGAGAGACACTGCATTTTCGACGCGACCGTCGATCGACCTGGCCAAACGTTCGCCGACAGTGTGAGCTGCAGCAATCTGCCTCCGCCAGGGACCAAGTCCAAAGTGCTCCAAACGACTTTCATTCTCACGAAGCGCGCTTCGCTGCTCTCGGGCTGCTTGCTTGCCTGCGCCTGCAACGACTCTGGAGGTGATTCGCCCGGCGGTGACCCGCTGACCAGCGGCACTACACCCAGTTCGGCGAGCAGCAACACCTCGGTCGGCGATGGAACGACCACGACGTCCGTGACAACCAGTAACGCGGCAGTCGAACCTCCGCCCGCTGGAACCGCAGGTCCACAGACTGGCGGCGCGAGCGGCACCAACGACGTTGCCGGCACCGGCGGCAACGAAAGCGCCAAGGGCAGCTCCAGTGGGGGCGGCGGCATGGGAGGCGTGGGAGACTTCGAGCGTGACGACGCCATGGATAGCGCTGCCAGCAGGGGCGGCAGCGGCGGTGTCGTGGAAGGCGCCGGTGGCAACGACGACGGCGGGATGGTGGGCAACGGCGGCAACGAGAACACACCGCTGACGGAACCCAGCATCAACGACGTCGTGCCGAGCATCGGTTGCGGAAAACCCGCTTTCGCCGACGAGGGACGCTGGGAGGACCAACAAGCGCTCGAGATCGAGGGCCGACAACGCAATTGGGCCGTTCGCTTTCCTGACGGCTACGATCCAGCCCGCGCCTACCCCGTCAATTTCCTGTTTCATGGCTGCGGCGAGAAGACCAACAACGTTCCCATGGAGAACGTCGCCGGCAGCGACGCCATCCACGTGCGGGGTGCCTCGGTAGAAAGTTGTTGGAACGACTTGGCGACGGGACAGGTGAACGACGACACCGTGAGCTACGACCTGCCTTTCGTCCAAGCCATGATCGACCGAATCAAGGCAGAGGCCTGCGTGGATGAACATCGCCTCTTCGGTGTCGGTTACAGCAGCGGGGCCTGGCTGGTCACGCACCTCGCATGCAAGCTTCCCGGCCCATTTCGTGCCTTCGGGAGCGTGGCCGGTGAAGATTGGGCCTACGTGAGAAACCTGAACACCCCCGAGTGTGAGGAGGGCAACGTGGCGCAGATGTACATCCAGGACCTGGGCGACCCCAACAATCAATGGGACGATCACAAGTCGGCAATGCAGCGGCTGGTTGCGACCAACGGCTGTACGCCCGATTCGGCGGTGTCCGTCGACCCGAGCCCTTGCGAGCGCTTCCAGGGTTGTGACGACTACCCCGTGCAGTACTGCCTCTCGATGGGTCAGGGGCATGACCGTCGAGACGACTTCGCTCCACAGGCCTTTTGGGACTTCTTCAGCGAGTTGGCGCCGCGAGAGTAGCCCAGATGACGACGGGGGCGCGAGCGGGGCCCTCACGCCAACCCAACCCACCCATGTTGCGCTGGAATCGAGGCGCGGTGTGCCCCATCCGTGGAGCGCTGGCGCCTGCGTACGACTACCACTTCCGCAACACGATCGCGCCCTGAACCTGACCGACGTTGGCCACGGTCGACAGGGTCAAGACCAGGGTGTCGTCCGTCACGCAGTGTGCGTAGGTGGATTCGTTGCCCTCGTCCACGATCGTCAGCTGTTCACCCATCACGGAGTAGCTGCCGGTGCGTATGGGGTCGAGCGAAATCGCCGC
Source organism: Deltaproteobacteria bacterium (assembly GCA_003235365.1). Lineage (GTDB taxonomy): Bacteria > Myxococcota_A > Polyangia > Polyangiales > Polyangiaceae > SZUA-265. Next base: position 2,895 of record QJWJ01000532.1, on the reverse strand, counting down.
GAGGCCTCCATGCTGGTCGAAAGTGCCAGTGCAGGTGCAGCCATCCGTGGCGGGGTTGTCGATGCACTCCACGGTGTCGTAGCCCAACGAAGTCAGGGGGCGCGCCACTGTCTCACAAGAAGCGACGATGCCGACGTCAAAGCACGTCGATGGCAGCTCGAACTCCTGTGTTCCTTCGGTATGCGTGTCGTCGCACACGCGTCCGTCTGCTCCGGCAATCCAGGTACCCGAGACGTGGAGCGAACCCGACGTGATCCTCGCGGCGGTGCAACCCAACCCGAACCCGGCGACATTTACGTCCCCTCGCAACGCGAGTGGGCAATCGATCACCGTCCAAATTCCGACCACGTCGCCACCGCACTCGGTCGTCGGCGTCTCGCACGACGCGCCGGCCTCGTCCTTTTCCGGCACGGTCGCGGCAGCTACGCCGCACGCGGTCGAACCGATGGGCTCAACCTCGTCGGGGGCGGGTTCGGCGCCGAAGGGCGACGCGGCACTGGGCGGCTCTGGGCTGGACTGAGCGTCGGTCGGCGTTGGGTCAACGGAAGGCTGGAGCTTGGCGTTCGAACCTGCTGGTTTCGAGCTCGGCGGTATCGGCGCGGTCTCGGACTCCACCTCACCGTTGCGTGGGCCATTTTGCGCGTCCGTGCTGTTCACAGAGCCCGACAAGTCGCGCCTTGCGTCGTCGCGCACGCTCTGCCCCCCACATGCGCCCGCCCAGGCCAGCGCTGCCCCCCCCGCAACCAGAATCAAGGCGCGTTGCATCAGACTCACGCGGTCCAGGGTAGCCGCATGCCGCAACGCGTGCCAGCCGCGACGCGAAGATCCCCACCGTCACGCGCCGTCATCGACGCGCGCCGGTCTACCTCGGCAGGCTGAACGTCGACCTCGACAACGACGCTTTCGAGAACTTTCCACCAAAATTCGGCTATCTCACCGAAACGGAAGGATCTCCCCATGAACCAACCAATCCCCCAACACCACGCCGCCTCGTCTCAGTGGGAATTTTGGGTCGACCGCGGCGGAACGTTCACGGACATCGTGGCGCGCCGGCCCGACGGAACGTTGGCCACGCACAAGCTGCTTTCCGAGAGCTCGCAGTACCGCGATGCCGCCGTCGAGGGCATGCGTCGATTGATGGGCCTGTCGTCGCAAGACGCGATTGATCCGGCACGCGTGGCAGCGATCAAGATGGGGACCACGGTCGCGACCAATGCGTTGTTGGAGCGCAATGGCGAACCCACGCTGCTGGTAATCAGTCGCGGCTTCGGTGACCAACTGCGCATCGGCTATCAGAATCGTCCAAAACTGTTCACACGTCACATCCAGCTCCCCGAGGTGCTCTACTGTCGCGTCGTCGAGGCACAGGAGCGTATCGACGCCAGAGGCCGTGTCTTGGAGGCGCTCGACGAGATGGATCTGGAACGCTCGCTGACATTGGCGTACGCGAGCGGGCTGCGCTCGGTGGCCATCGTGTTCATGCACGCATGGCGCTATCCAAAGCACGAGCTTCGCGCCGCCGAGATCGCGCGCTCGATCGGCTTCTCTCAGATTTCCGTCTCTCACCAGGTCAGCCCGTTGATGAAATTGGTGGCCCGCGGAGACACGACGGTGGTCGACGCGTACCTTTCGCCAATCCTGCGGCGCTATGTCGATCGGGTCGCTACCGAATTGGGAGCACAGAACGGGTCGGTGCCGCTCTTCTTCATGAAGTCGAATGGGGGCCTGACCAGCGCGGCGTCCTTCCAGGGCAAAGATTCGATCTTGTCCGGCCCCGCAGGGGGCATCGTGGGTATGGTCAAGACGGCCCTCGACGCAGGCTTCGATCAGCTCATCGGCTTCGACATGGGCGGCACCTCGACGGACGTCTCCCACTTCGCGGGCACGAACCTCGCCGACTGTGAGCGCGAGTTCGACACGTTCGTCGCAGGTGTACGGATGCGCGCGCCCATGATGTCGATTCACACGATCGCCGCAGGCGGCGGCTCGGTGCTCCATTTCGACGGTCGCAAGTACCGCGTTGGTCCCGACTCCGCGGGCGCTGACCCCGGCCCGACGTGTTACCGGCGGGGCGGACCGCTGTCGGTGACTGACTGCAACGTCATGCTCGGCCGTATCCAACCCGACCACTTTCCCAAAACGTTCGGTCCCTGCGCCGACGAGCGCCTCGATCGAGCCGCGGTGGCCCGCGCGTTCGAGGAACTCGCAGAACGCGTCGCGACAGACACGGACACCCAGCCGTCTGTCGAAGAGGTGGCCGAAGGGTTCTTGCGCATCGCCATCTCCAACATGGCCAACGCGATCAAGTTCATATCCGTCCAACGTGGACACGACGTCACCCGCTACACGCTGGCCTGCTTTGGAGGGGCCGCAGGTCAACACGCGTGCCGAGTGGCAGACGAACTCGGCATGGAGCGCATCTACGTGCACGCATTTTCCGGTGTGCTGTCCGCCTACGGCATGGGGCTGGCCGACGTCACGGAAATGCGCGAACAGGCCGTCGAACGCCCCTTGCTGCCCGAGCTCGTGGCTGATCTGGAGCGTGGCCTCGACGAACTCGGTGCACTCGCGAGGCAGAGTGTGCGCGAGCAAGGGGTCGACGCGGAGCACATCGAGGTCCTGCGGCGGGTTCATCTGAAGTACCAAGGGACGGATACGGCGCTGGTGGTCGACGCGGCCTCCATCCAAGACATGACCGCCAGCTTCGAGACAGCTTACAAGCGGCGCTTCTCCTTCCTGATGACCGGCACGCCGCTCGTCGCCGAGGCCTACTCCGTCGAGGCCATCGGCAAGACCTTCGACCCCGAAACCGTCTCAGCCGCCCTCCCTGAACAGCCCGCAACTCCATTGGAAGAAGTGGACGTCTACCTCGACGGCCAGTGGCACCGAGTGCCC
>QJWJ01000228.1 GCA_003235365.1 Deltaproteobacteria bacterium | reverse complement strand
AATCCGATCGCGCGTAGTCGACGAACGCTTGGAACTCCTCCTCCGTCTTGATCCACGAGGAGAACTGAGCAAAAGAGCCGTACAAGACCAGCGCTCGACTGCGTTCAGGGTGGTAGGCGGCGAATAGAGACGCCAGGGACCCTCCCTCGGAGATCCCCAGCAGCGCAGCCGACTCCATACCAGCGGCGTCCATCACGGCGCGCACGTCTTCCATGCGTTCATCCATCGACGGCAAACGCGTGACGCGATCGGACAGGCCAGTGCCGCGCTTGTCGAAAACGACGACCCGCGCGTACTCGGCGAAGCTCTCGAGCCATGCGGCGCATGCTGGGCTTTCCCAGTAGTTGTCCACGTTGGAGATGAAGCCAGGAACGATGACCAGGTCCAGCGGCCCCTCACCAAACACCTGGTAGGCGACGTGCACGTCGCCTACCGCCGCATAGCGAGTCACGGGAAGTGTGGCCGGGGGCTTGGACATCACTGGCAGCGACGGTTGCGGCTCTGCCGCCCCGACCGACACCTCCCCGACGAAGCGGAATCCGCGACCGTAGACGGTGCGAATGACCCCTTGGCGATTGCCATCATCTCCCAGCAACTTGCGCACGGCTTTGATGCGGCTGCTGAGTGCCGACTCGGACACGATCCTGCCCTTCCACACGTGCTCGAAGATCTCCTCCTTGGAGACGACCTCACTTCGCCGCTCAATCAGAAACAGCAGCAGTTCCAAGACCTGGGGCTCGACCGGAACCTGCCCGTCACCGCGCCACACCTCGTACGCTAGGTCGTCGATGCGGTACTCGCCGATGGAGTAGATCACCCGACGGCTATAGCGAGGCCGCCGCGCCGCGTCGAGCGACACCCTCCCGAAGGGAGCCATTGCAGCCCCATCACCGGGTTTCGACGCCGGACTGACCCGAATCGGCCGGTTCCTCTGCATGCCAGAAGGCACCCGCGAAACCAGCTACCACGGTCGCCCCCTTTGCCAATCCGGCAGCCGTTCCGGCTCCACAGGGCTGCGATCGACGGTGTGCCCCCCCGCAGCCTCATCGGCGAAATCCAGCGCGATCAACTCGCAACGAAGGCTGCGGCATTCGCGATCAGCTTCTTGACGTCGTCGTTGGGCGACTCGATCAACTTCAGCATGTCCCCAACGTCGTCGACCGCATCGAGATCGTAAGGCTTGGGAAGACGAAACTGCAACCGACGGTAGTTCGCCAGCGGCAACAACTGCCGGCACTGATAATCGGGAACGTCCTGGCCTCCTTCGAACACCAGGCGCAGCAGGCGCGTTCCCCATTGGACCTTGCCCCAGTCGTGCTCTGTCCCAGCGATGTGATGGGGAGTGAAACCCGTACCGATCGAAAGCAGCTTGATGTCGTCGAGAGCCACCTTCTCCTTCACTGCCTTCGCCAGTGCGCACATGGACGGGTTGTTGGCCACCACGCCCCCGTCGATGTAGCCCTGATGGGAAGGAAAGTACGTCGGGGCAGCGCTCGTCCGCAACGCAACGTCCACAATCGAGGCTGCGCCATCGCTCGTTTCGCCTTCGTAGTTGTGGAAGAACTTGGGCTTCCACTGCCCATCCTGCCCATCCTGCAAGTCGAAGGCCGAAACCAAGACTCGCTTCTGCAACTGTGCCAGGGTGCCCGAACCCAACGTGCTCTGGAGGACGTGCTTCAAGCCCTCCGTACCATAGTCGGCTCGGAACGCCTCATCGCTGCGCAATGCCAAGGTGTCGGACAAATCGCGGTCGGAAAATATCTCTCGACCACGGTCGCGATACAGCTTCACCAGCTCGTCGGGCGTCATGCCCTTGGCCAAGCCGAGCGCGAGAATCCCCCCAGTCGAAGTCCCCGCGAATAGGTTCACCCGCTCGAGGAACGGCTGAACCTTCTCAATTTCCCGTAGCAACGCCGCAGTCATGACCCCGCGGATCCCGCCGCCATCCATGCTCACAATCAAGTACGCCATACGACCGTCCCCAGCTGCAGACGCGCCCCACTGGCGCGAGCCGGTAGACGGTACGTCGATCACGACGCGCTGTCCAGACGACCCTATGCGCCCGTCATGGGAGAAATGCCGAACGGCAAGGACAGCACTGCACCCGTGCTCGTATGGGGTCACGACTCCAGCACCTTGCCGACGGCCGGGATGGTGGGGTCGCCCAGACGTCGGCGCAGTGGGTTAACGCAGCCGCGCCAGTGGGTGCCACCTTCACCGCGTCAGCCAGCGCACGCCACGGCAATTGCCCCTCATCAACTCGGATCTGTCATCGGCCCGGGATGGGGTGAGGATGCTCGACGACCAGCCGCCCAACATTTCCGGAGGCGACTCGGCAGCTCTGCCGGCGCTTGCGAGAATGTGACCAGCAACGTCCCGCCGTGACCACTTCAGATAGACTCGGGGGACGCGAGCACCCCGAGAACGCCTTCCAAACAGCTACCCCCCTGGTAAACTGCAGAGGCGAGGACCGGATTCGAACCGGCGTATAACGGTTTTGCAAACCGCTGCCTAACCACTTGGCTACCTCGCCACCCCTGGCAGAACCAGGAGCCTGGAAACTACTGATGGCGTTTGCCGCGTCAAGAGCAAAGACGCTCGGTCGGCATCAACCCTGTCAGCCGACAGCCAGGCCTGGCACCACGGGGGCGCGCTACTCCCCGTCCAGATCTTCGGAGATGTAGCTGAGGATCACGTCGTCGAGCGACTGCTCGCTGATGCTTGCGCTGCCGAAAATCGACCGCGGCTCCGTGGCTGCCTTCGAGGAGTCCGCAGCATTGATCGCGGGCCGGTGTCCGCCGCTCGAATGGCTGGACGCGGCCGGCTTGCTGGACGCGGCCGCATCGCTCATTCGCGTCGCGGACGCTCGCTCTTCGGCAACGGAGACCGCACCGCTCTGGGCATTCCAGGCGAGGTTGTTCCCATGCAGACTCGGTCGCCCGTGGTTCGTTGGTGGTGGCGGGGGCACAGCGTCAGCGCTGGGGCGTGGCGCGTCGGGATCCTCCAACGCCTCGATCAGGTGATCGAATTGCCCGTCTCGCAAGGCCACGAACATGTCGCGGTGTTGCTCTTTCATGCGGCGACGTAGCACCTCGGGAAGTTCCTCCGAACCAAGCAACTCTCCGTACTCGGTGCGCTGCGAGCGCAAGATGCGCCCGCCGTCGGCGAACAAGTGCGTCGTGATGCGGGCGTAGGTGGTCCCCGAGTCCTCGGTTTGGATGTGGAAGACCCGCCCCTTGTGCCTCACGTTGTTGTTGAACCCCACTTGAGGGGCGTGCACCTTTCGCGCTTGCACCATCCGCTCCGCGTAAAAACCTAGGATAACACAGGATCGCCGTCGAGGGTCCCGTTCAAATTAGTGAAAACCACCAAACACACGAGGTCTTCGTCGGCGACCGGTACCGGTGCGGTTCTGCACGGCGCCACATTTACACACGGCGGCACATTTCCGCTGACAGTTCGGGTGCACCGCTGACGGCAAGTGGCGCGCACCCACTCACATTGCCGGCGCAACGCCCTCATCCAATCGCCGCATGCCTTCGAGCAACAACGCTTCGGGGCTCTCCGTGATCTGCTGAGACGGAGCCTTGATGTTGGGGTCGAGCAAGAAGTCGCCGCTGGTGAGCGTCAGCATCGCGTAGAAAGCTTCCGGCCCACGCAGCTTGCCCCACAACGCATTGAAAATGGCGCCCTCGACGAAGTGAATTTCCCCATGATCTCGGCCCGATCGAATCTTCAATGAACCAGTCTTGCGGCCGTGCCAAAGCACCTGAACGATTTCTGGAAGTCCCATTTCCTGGAGCGACCCCGCTACCCCGCGTGCGCCTGTCGAGCGAGCTTCGCGCTCCATCACCTGCTTGAGCTTGGCAACGAGAACATCGGCACTGATCGGTTTGGTCATGTAGTCCGAGGCACCCAGCTCGAAAGCTCGCTGAGCGTCGGTACGCCCCGTGCGAGCCGTGACGAACACCCACGGCACCTTCTCCGCCGCCGGTCGCTTCCTAGCTTCGGTAAGCAGCCCGAATCCATCATGCTTGCCCAGATCCAACTCGCTGACGACGATTCCGACTTCGCCCGAATCCAGGGTCTTCATGGCGCCCTCGATGGTGCGGGCAGTACGCACCTCGAAGCCCTGTTCGATCATGCGCAATTCCATGACGGTGGATTCCTCGGGGTCCGGCTCGATGAGCAGCACCACATGGCGATTGGCGAGCAGCCGCGCCTTGAGATCGTCTCCCGAAATGGTGTGTCGGAAAAGGTCGACGAGATTCGGATCGAACACCTTGCCCGCCGCTCGAGACAATACCTCGCATGCCTGCGCGGGGCGCAGGATCTTGCGATAGGGGTTCTTCGGGTTTTGAGTCAGGTCGGCGTACGTATCGGCGATGGCTAGCAACCGCGCGCCGAGTGGGATCTCCTTGCCGCGATATTCGCCGGGAATGCCCGAGCCATCGAAACGCTCGTACATGTATTCGACGGCTTGACGCGCCTCCGACGGCAAGACGACAGCCTCCATCAAGCGCAGAGGCGCCCGGTGGCTCTTGCTCGCGAGTTGGCGATGCCCGTCGTACTCGGAAACGTTGTACGCCGTCAGATGGAAAGCACCCATCTTGCCCAAGTCGTGCACGTATGCAGCGATCTGAAAGTGAGCAGCTTGCGTCTCACTGACACCGATGCGCTCCACGATCTTCCTGAGCAGACGCGCCGTCTGAGCGGAGTGACCCCGTAACTCAGGACGCGAATTCTCGACCAAGGTAACCAATACGTTCAGCGTCTCGAGGTAGGACTCACTCGTAAACCCAGCGCGACCACCACGCGCCGTCGGGTTCTCGAGTTCCTCTTGTGAGATGACTCGTTCTTGCCGAGGCTCGCCGGCCAGCGCCACAGCCATGGATTCCTCGCTGACCAGGTTGCGCTCGAACACGTTGAGCATGCTCGTGAATTGCTCGTGCGCGTCCTTGTCCAACAGCGCGAACGCGTGGATGTCTCCGCAATATTGCTTGAGGATCGCCGCCTTGACCGCCAAGGGCCGCCCAACCAGCGCCTGGACGTGCTTGGCGCCAGAGGCCACCTGCACCTGATGCAGCATCGCATTGTCGTCGGGATCGGGGGTCACGACGGTCAGTACTGCATCCTTCTCGTTGAACAGGACGGGAAAGACCGTCGCCTGTTCGGCCATCTTCTTCGGTACGAGCTTGAGCGTGGACATCGGGATGTCCGCTTTGGCGAGCTTTTCGGTCGACACGAAGCGGGTCCGATGTTCTGCCGCGAGAAACTTCAGCAATGCACTTTCACCGATGCCGTTGGTCTCCAACAACGCCTCTTCGAAACGACCACCGACGATCTTCTGTTGGTTCAATGCGGCTTCGCGCTGGGCAGGGGAGATCAGTCCCTCAGCCGCCAGCCGGTCGATGATGCGAGGATTGCCAGTTTCGTGCATGACTTGGAGAGCGGCGATGAACCGCGCACTCGACAGGCTAGCAGGCGTCACGTCCTCGCGTGAGCGCCGCGGGGACGGCACAAGCGCCACCGCAACGCTTCGGACCCTCGGTCGGACTCGGGTGACCGAGATGGGGGCGCTCTCCCCGAAACCGCGCAACGTCGCTCCGAGAGCTGGATGTGATACACCTGGGCACCTGCCGCGACATCGGCCAAAAGGCCAGATCGCGACGGGATTACAAAAGCGCGCGCGGGCGCCCCGCGGCGCCGGGGTCGCTTGACTTGGGACAGGCCTGCGGCTACTACACCCGCCCCTCGCCGACCGGCGGGGTCAACTGCACCTTTATTTGAAGTCGAAGATCATGCGTACTTACGTCGCAAAACCCGCAGAAGCGCAGGCGGGTCGCAAGTGGTGGGTTCTGGATGCCAAGGGGCAATCCCTCGGTCGGCTCGCGAGTACCGCGGCCACCCTCTTGCGTGGAAAACACAAACCGACCTTCACGCCCCACGTCGACACGGGCGACTTCGTGGTCATCGTCAACGCAGGCCAGGTCAAGGTGACCGGCGCCAAAGCGGACGACAAGATGTACTACAACCACAGCGGTTATCCGGGCGGGTTGCGCGAGGAGAGCTTTCGGCACTTGTCTGCTCGTCGACCCGAGACGCCGATCCGCCTGGCCGTCAAGGGCATGCTGCCCAAGAACGTCCTGGGTCGTCAGATGATCAAGAAACTGAAGATCTACGCGACCGCTGAGCACCCGCACGCGGCACAGAAGCCAGAGATCAAGGACCTGTAAGGAAACACTGAGATGAGCGAAGTCACCTCAACCTACGCAACTGGCAAACGCAAGACGGCTGTCGCGCGCGTCTGGCTCAAGCCGACCGGTAGCGGACAAATCACCGTGAACGGCCGCAGCGCTGACGAATACTTCGAGCGCGCTTCTTCGCGCATGGTCCTGCGCCAGTCGCTCGAGCAGCTGGAGTTGCTCGACGCATACGACGTGCTGGCGACAGTCGCCGGTGGTGGACACAGCGCCCAGGCCGAGGCTTTGCGTCACGGTATTGCGCGTGCTCTGATCGCCGAAGATCCCGAGCGACGACGCGCACTGAAGCAGGCCGGCTTCCTCACTCGCGATTCGCGCGCGAAGGAGCGCAAGAAGTACGGTCAACCAGGCGCCCGCAAGCGCTTCCAGTACTCGAAGCGTTGAGACCACTCTTTCGAGAACTGTCACTTCAAGCGGCGCCACCCCATCGGGCAGGCGCCGTTTCTCATTTGGAGTCGAGATCGCGATGACGCAGTTGAAAGTAGGGATCGTAGGCGTCGCCGGTTACACCGGCGCGGAGTTGGTGCGCTTGGTGTCTGCTCACCCGAAGCTGAGCCTGCAATGGGTCAGCGGCGCGAGCACAGCTGGCAAGACCTTGGGCGAGGTGCTGCCGAGCGTGCGAGGCGTGACCGGGTTGGCGGAGCTCGTCATCGAGGAGTTCCGCCCCGAGGACGTCGAAACGCTGAAGCAGCGTCTGGATGTCGTGTTCACAGCCCTGCCCCACGCGGAAAGTGCGCGAGTTGGCGCATTGTTTTTCCGAGCTGGCGTTCAAGTCGTGGACCTATCCGCCGACTATCGCTTCGAGGATATCGCCACCTACGAATCTTGGTACGGGGAGCACCCAGAGAAGGGCTTGTTATCCCAAGCACGCTATGGCTTGGTCGAGTGGCACCGTGACGAGCTACAACACGCACGTTTGATCGCTGCGCCAGGGTGCTACGTGACGGCCAGCGTGTTGGCGCTCGGACCGTTGTTGGATCAGAAGTTGATCGAGACGTCGCCAATCATCGTCGACGCCAAGAGCGGAGTCAGCGGCGCGGGGCGCAAAGCCAAGCCCAGTACGCACCTCCCCGAGACGGCCGAGGGCATTCGGCCGTACAGCGTCGCTGGCGCGCACCGTCATACGCCAGAGATCGAGCAAGAGCTGTCGCGCATCGCCGGGCAGGCCATCAAGATCGTCTTCACGCCGCAGCTCGCGCCGTTCAGCCGCGGCATCTTGGCGTGCTGCTACGCCACCGGGAGACCGGGGGTCTCCGCCCAAGCTTGTCGGGACGCAGCTCGCGCGGCATACGGGCAAGGGCTGGTGGCTGTGCTGGACGACGGTCAGCTTCCGGACACGTTGTGGGTGCGAGGCAGTGCCCGCGCCATGGTCAGCTACGCATATGACGCGCGCACGAATCTCGTGCTGGCGTTCAGCGTTCTCGACAACTTGAGCAAGGGCGCCTCTGCCCAGGCCATTCAGGCTTTGAACGCGTCGCGCGGTTGGCCCGACGAAACCGGGCTGCCACTGCTGGCGCAGTTCCCCTGACGACGCGTCCCCGGAGAGACAGCTCTTGCCGACTCTGTCGGCCCGGTAGCCAGGCCAGCGTCGCTGAGGGCGGCTTGCTTCTGCGAGACGGCGATGCGGTGCCCTCGGTTCGTTGCAGCGCAGCGAGCGGGTTCCTGAACGTCGCGACGACATGAAGCGCCCCCGGGATGGTTTGATTCTGGCCACCCCAGCACTAGATTGGCGGCGATGCCCGAGCGCCTGTTCCAACTCCGAAGCGACTTTGCGCCGATGGGCGACCAGCCTGCCGCCATAGCCGCCCTGAGCCAAGGGCTCGATGCCAGCTACCCGATGCAAACGCTGATGGGGATCACCGGAAGCGGTAAGACATTCACGGTTGCCAATCTCATTGCTCATTGGAACCGGCCGGCGCTGATCATCGCACCCAACAAGACGCTGGCGGCACAGCTGTACGGAGAGATGCGGTCACTCTTTCCGAACAACGCCGTACGCTACTTCGTCAGCTACTACGACTACTACCAGCCGGAAGCGTACGTTCCGGCGAGCGACACGTTCATCGAGAAAGACTCGATCATCAACGATCAGATTGATCGAATGCGCCACGCGGCCACGCAGGCGCTGCTCACCCGCCAAGACGTGATCATCGTCGCGAGCGTCAGCTGCATCTACGGCATCGGCGCCTCAGAAAGCTACCACGGGCTTCACATTCCGCTGGAGCGCGGACAGCAGCTCGACCGCGACAAGTTCCTGCGTCAGCTCGTCGACATCCAATACGAGCGGAACGACATGGACTTTCACCGCGGCACGTTCCGCGTACGCGGCGACGTCGTCGAACTGTTTCCGGTGTACGAAGAGTCGATCGCCATTCGCATCGAGTTTTTTGGCGACGAAGTCGAGACGATCAGTGAGGTCGATCCCCTTCGTGGTCGGACGTTGAATCGTTTGGAGCGCTACGCAGTGTTTCCGGGCTCCCACTACGTCACGCCCAAGGACCAGATGAGCGCCGCCATCAAGGGCATTCGCGATGAGCTTGGAGACCGTCTGAAGTGGTTCGACGAAAATGGGCGACTACTCGAGAAGCAACGCCTCGAACAGCGGACGATGTACGACTTGGAGATGCTCGAACAGATGGGGTTCGTTCAAGGCATCGAGAACTACTCGCGTCACCTGTCCGGACGGCAACCAGGTGAGCCCCCACCCTGCCTCATCGACTACTTCCCCGACGACTTTCTGCTGATCCTGGACGAGTCGCACCAGACGGTCCCGCAAATCGGAGCGATGTTCAAGGGCGACCGTTCGCGCAAAGAGACCCTGGTCGAGTACGGCTTCCGCCTCCCCAGCGCCCTGGACAATCGCCCCCTGCGCTTCGAAGAATTCTCGAAGTACATGCGCCACACCGTGTTCGTTTCGGCAACACCCGGCGAGTACGAACTGCAGCACTCGAGCGCGGCTCCCGTGGAGCAAGTGATCCGCCCGACGGGCTTGATGGATCCGGAGGTATTCCTCCGGCCAGTGTCTGGGCAGGTCGACGACTTGCTCGGGTTGATCAAAGAACGCGCAGCGCGTGACGAACGTGTACTGGTCACGACACTGACCAAGCGCATGGCAGAGGACCTGACCGAATACTACTCGGAACTCGGTGTGCGCGTGAAGTATCTACACTCTGACGTCGAGACTCTCGAGCGCATCGAGCTGCTGCGGGAATTGCGCGCTGGCGAGTATGACGTGCTGGTCGGGATCAACCTACTGCGGGAAGGTTTGGACCTGCCCGAGGTGAGTCTGGTCGCGATTTTGGATGCGGACAAGGAGGGCTTCCTGCGCAGCGCGCGGTCGTTGATTCAGACGATTGGACGTGCGGCCCGAAATGCTGGAGGGCAAGTCGTGCTCTACGCCGATCGGGTAACTCCGGCGATGAAGCAAGCCATGGACGAAACGTCGCGGCGGCGACACTTGCAGATGGCGTACAACGAGCAGCACGGGATCACGCCCGCAACCGTCAAGCGGGCAATCCTCGACAACATCAATCCGGCTGCCGGCGGGCACGACTATTACGCCGTTTCGAAGGGCGCGAACAAGGGCGCCAAGGGTGACGCCGAAATGGACAGGTCGGAGCAAATCGAAAGCTTGCGACAAGAGATGTTCGCCGCAGCGGAGCGTTTGGACTTCGAGAAGGCCGCCAACCTTCGCGATCAGCTCAAAGCACTCGAAGGCGATGATTCCGTGATTGCGGTCAGTCGTCCCAAGAAGCGCCCGGCGACGCGTCGACGACGCTGAGCGTCGACCAACCGACAGCGACACCGAGGCGCCTCAGTCGCCCCAACTCGACCAAGATGAGGAAGAACCGCTCCAGCCTGCTGCGCGCCGACGTGACCCGCTCGCTCGCAGACCAATCCCCCGACGTCCAGGCCGCCGAGCGTCAGCTCCGGCTGCGCCGTGGCGTCTACAACGTTCAGCCTTGGGGCTACGCGCTGGGAGTGATCGGGGCGTTGCTCGCCGTACTATTTGCCTTGTACGCCGCAAGCCGCCATCAGGAGCTGGGTCAGCGGCTCGAAGCGGAAGCTACGGTGCCCGTGCCAGCGCAACGACCAGCAAGCACGGCGGGTCCAGCAGCGCCTGAGCCGACGGAAGTCCTGATCGAAGTCGAATGAGCGACGTGGATCGAGCGTCGACATCCTTCGGGGCGCCACCTATACTTCCGGGATGTCAATCGACGGCCAAGACGATCTGGACGGACTGATGGCGGCGGGCGCCGCGGTTGCCGAAGCGCGGGACGAAATGGCGAAGCACGCCAAACCGGGGATCTCGACGCGTGACCTCGACGAGATTGGACGCCAAGTGCTGGCGCGCCACGGTGCCCGTTCCGCGCCGAAGCTCGCCTATGGATTTCCTGGTACGACGTGCATCAGCGTCAACGACGAGTTGGCTCACGGCATCCCGTCAACTCGCAAGCTGCGTGACGGTGATCTGGTGAACATCGACGTTTCGGCGGAGCTGAACGGCTATTGGGCAGATAGCGGCAGCAGTCATCCTGTGGGGTCGATTAGCACACGCCACGCCATGCTACTGAGGGCGACGCGCCGAGCGCTATGCGACGGCATGGCCCAGGCGCGCGCTGGTAATCTGCTGCGCAACGTCGGACGTGCCGTCGAGCGGCGCGCAAGGCGGTCCGGATTTGGCCTCGTGCGCGGTCTGTGCGGTCATGGTGTTGGAAGACACATCCACGAGCCGCCGAACGTTCTGAACTACTACGACAAGCGATTGCAGACCCGCTTGCACGAGGGGCTCGTCATCACCATCGAGCCGTTCCTGACCACTGGCGCAGAAGTGTTCGAGGAGGCCGACGACGGCTGGACACTGAAAACTCCAGACGGAACTCGCGGGGCACAATTCGAACACACTTTGGTGATCACCAAGGGTGAACCGATCATCGTCACAGCAAGCCGCCAAGCCGCTGCGGCAACGACGTCGAACCACTCGGGCCAAGCCTGAGTGCGACGTTGCGAGGCTCCCGCCCGCGCGCTCTACAACAGTTCCTTTCGCCCGATTGTCTCGAGCTTCTCGACGATGGCCTTGACGTCCTGACAACTCTGCCGGCGTGCGATCAGCAAGGCATCTTTGGTCTTCACGACGACCAAGTCGTCGACGCCGACCAACGCAATGACCGAACCGTCATCACTCGAGTCGAGCACCAAGTTGTCGTGACTCGCGGTGGTCAGTACGTCGCCGACCAAGGCATTGCCTTCGCCATCCTTGGACGCCAACTCCCAAGCGGTCTGAAAGCTCCCCAAATCGCTCCAGCCGACGTCAGCGGCCACCATGTTGACGAGTCCTTTGCGGCCAATCGCCTCCATCACGCCGAAGTCGATGCTGATGGGCTCCACCTCGTCGAAGAACCGCGCCACGGCCGCGCGCTCCGCCCGGGCGCCATTGGCGGCCGCCTCGCGGATCGTCATCAGCCCTGCGTGGGTGTCGGGCAAGCAGGCCGCGAAGTGGTCGAGCATCAGACCGGCTTGAAACACGAATATCCCCGCATTCCAGAAGTACTCGCCACTGGCGACGTAGGACCGCGCCGTTTGCTCGTCGGGCTTCTCTCGAAAGTCCTTCAGGCGCATGACGCCCTCCGCCACCAGGTCCCCCGCGTGGAGATACCCATAGCCCGTCTCCGGGCGAGTCGGGGTGATCCCCAGCGTTACGACGGCGCCGGCACGCGCGGCTTCGATCGCGCGCGCCATCGCGCCCCTGAACGACTCGGGGCGCGCGACGTATTGGTCACTGGGCAAGACGACGACAATGGCTTCTTCGTCGCGTCTTGCGATGTATTCCGTCGCCCAACCGATGCAAGGAGCGGTGTTGCGCGCACGCGGCTCAGCCAGGAAAGCTGCGGCGGGTAGATTGGGAAGCACGCGTCGTGTCGCCTCCACCAAGTGTTCGCCAGTTGCGATCACGATGTGTTCACCATCGCAAAATGGACGCATACGCTGCACGGCTTGTTCGATGAGCGTGCCATCGCCAGGACCGAGCGATTGAAGCTGCTTGGGCCTCGCCCGGCGCGAAGCCGGCCAGAAGCGGCTGCCGCTACCACCTGCCAAAATCACCGCGTAGACCGCACTCGTCATAGGATTCCCAAAAACACATCTCTGCCCGCATTTCGCAAGAGAAAAGCGGAGAGTGGGGAGCCGGCGCTCGACCAGGTTCGAGCGACGCAAGCCTCAGTCACTCGTTGCTCACTCAGGCCCCGACAATTCCACGAGGGATCACGGCAACAACGGACCGGCCGAAGCCATCAATACGACGGCCAGGGGAAGCACCCACAGAGCAAACCACGAAAGCCGCCCACGGGTTACCACGCCACGCAGCAATTCCAGCGCGCCCAAGCCCACCGCGAAGGCCACCGCCGCGCCGAAGACCAGGTGCCACGCTGGGACGGCGGTGGATAGGTCTTTGGTGAACTCCAGCACGAACGCCCCCAGCACGGCTGGCAAGCTCACCAACATCGACAACTCGAAGGCTCGGCTGGAACGCACCCCGAGCGCCAACAAGACAGCCATCGTCGTTCCGCTACGCGAAATGCCCGGCAACACGGCGATGCCTTGCGCAACGCCCAGAATCAATGCACCCCAATGAGTGGGCACCTCGCGGTCTCCACCCGGCAGCCATATCGTCGCAACGAGCAACGCAGCGGTGACAAGGAAGCCGGCGGCAACGATCCCTGGTTCGGTCGTCCAATGCTCGACCATCGGCTCCATCCCCAGGCCGATCAAGGCTGTCGGCAGCGACGCCAAGAAGACTACGGCGGTATCTCTGCCGCCGGAGCTCTGCAACGTCTTGGCGGGCGACCCGAGCCCGTACACGACGTCTATGAACATCACGCCGATCCGCCGTCGAAAGTAGAGCAGCGTCGCCAACAGAGTCCCGGCGTGCAGTGTGACACTCAGAGTCAGGTTCCCTTCCGTAATACCGAAGAGCATCTGACCCACAGCAAGGTGACCGGAACTGGAAACCGGCAGGAACTCCGTCAGGCCCTGGACCACGCCAAGAATGGCGACTGCAAGCCAACCCGTCATGTACAGAGCAACCCTTCAAGCTTCAGCTAGCGCCCAAGAGCTTCTGCAATTCGGCGGTGAGCTCGCTTTCACTGATGATTCGTGATTCTACCGAAACGATGTTACCCTCGGCGTCGATCAGCACGAGCGTCGGGAGCTGGTTCGCTCCAAAAGCGCGAGCCACTTCCCCGGTCGTGTCGAAAACGGAGGGGTACGTGAGTTGCGCCGATTCGATGAACGCCCGCGCTGGCTCCAGTTGATCGCCCGTGTTCACGCCGATCGTGCGGACGCCCGCTGACTCCATCTGCTTGCTGACGCGGTCGATGATGGGCGCCTGCGCACGACAGGGGCCACACCAGCTCGCCCAGAAGTCGAGCACCACCGGATGTCCGCGGTAGTCGCTCAGTTGAACTCGCCCCGCTTCGCCGTCTTTGGATATCAGACTGAGCGAGAAGTCTGGCGCGACCGTTCCGGCGGACGGACCGCGCGCCGGATCGAGGTAGGGAAGAACGGCGTAGCCGAAGATGCCTGCGACCAGGGCCAACAACCCCAAGAACGTCCAGAGCTGTCGAGGATCAGTGGTCGGTTTGTGTGTGGCCATCGGGCGCCGCCAGTGTTCCACATGGGTGCCCGGTGTCAATGGCAAGGTCCACGGACATACGTGGTAGCCCCATCGCGGTACGAACCGCGCCGCCGCTCATCTCTGCTTCAACCCCGTGTTGCCGGGTTCGGAGAGTTGACGCTTCGTCGCCACCACCTCCGCAAACGTCGGAGCTGAAGCCCGTTCGTCGGCGGGCAGCAGGATGCGCACCCGAGCGCCTCCCCACGGACTCTGAAGCATCTCGATGTGGCCCTTGTGCTCGATGATGATCTTCTTGACGATGGCAAGACCCAAACCGGTTCCGTCGTCCTTCGTCGTCACGTAAGGTTCGAAGATCTGAGATCGGAGCGCCTGCGGAACGCCGGGGCCATCATCATCGACGAGCAACTCGAAGAAGCGCTGCCGTCGCCGCAAACTGATGCGGATACGCACGCCAGCATCGGCCCCCCGCGCCGCGCCCACTGCGTTGCTGATCAGGTTGATGAACACTCGGCGCATCAACTGTCGATCGAGGTACACCGCGCATGGTGCTTCGGGAAGCTCGAACTCGAAACGCGGGGGTGCTTCGTCAGCATCGAGCACGCCGAGCGATCGGGACACCTGCGCTTCTGATTGAAGCTCGCGAAGAAACTCGGCAAGGTCCGCCTCTTCAATCCGGCTCTCGGGCAGTCGCGCGAACTCGGAGAACTCCCCGACCAACCGGCGCAACGTCTGCACTTCCGCCGACACGATTTCCAGCGCCGTGTCGAGCAGCCGGCGTTGCTCTTCAGACAACCCGTCGAGCCGCTGATGTACCTCTTGTACGGCAAGCTGGATCGGTGTCAGTGGGTTCTTGATCTCGTGGGCCAGACGCCGCGCCATCTCCTGCCACGACGCCAAGCGTGACAAATACTCGATACGGTCGCGACTGCCCTCCACCTCCGAAAGCATGCGGTTGAAGGCGCGACCCAAGTCACCGATCTCGTCCACCGAATCCTCAGCGACGCGGATCGATAGATCACCCACCGCAACTCGACGCGTGGCGCGCGCCAATTCGGAAACCCGCCGCGTCACGCCGCGCGCAAGATAGCTCCCCACCGCGATGGCAGAAAGAATCGTCAGCCCGAGCAGCGACGCGAATGCCAGCACGTAGGTTCGCTCATCGGCCTCCCGCCGCTCTTCGAGCTTCGAATACGCTTCGATGAAATCCGCCAGGCGGGCGCGCGACTCGAAGGGCGACTTCGACGTGACCAAGACCACACCGAGCATCGGACCATCACCGGACTCACCGTCGGCAGGCGCGGCCGACGCCGACAAACTGCGCTCGACGATCAACTGGTGCTCCTTGTGCCGGTCCACGCCGCTGCCCCGTTCGACCTCGGCCAGAACGTCGCCGTCCTGGTTGGTGACGGTCAAGCGCACGACTCCAGCCTGACCCTGGATCATTTCGGACAGACGTCGCCGCAACTGCTCGCGATCACCCTGACGTGCCAACTGACGAAGCTCGCCGTCGGCCGAGAGTTCCGCGGCGTGATGCCTCATCGACGCTTTGGTCGTACGCGCGAGTTCGTCGTAGACCATCAACGACCGTTCGAGGTTCTCCCGCACGTCCGGAACGAAAAACCGCTCCGAGGCTTGCTGCACCATGCTGTTTGCGAAGAACACCGCGGCAGCCAACGGAATCACCGCGGTGAGTAGGATCGCAAGGGCCAAGCGACCGCGAATTCCCAGTGACCAACGCACGGCAGCATCCTGCCCACGCTCACTCGACACTGCCAAGGACAATCGGCCAGCGTGGCGCGCTCACGGGCGCTTGTTGTCTTTGAGCAGGGCAGCCAACGCTTGCAACGGGTCGAACCCCAGCAGGTCACTCACGTCTTGACCGCCCTTGGCGATCTGCCTGAAGCGCTCCAAGGCGGGTGCAATCGAGTCCGGCCCCGGCGCTGCCTCCGCCACCTTCGCCGCAAGCTGCGAAACGGTCGCCAGAGCCGCCCTGCCGACGTCGATGCCGAGCGGGATCGCCAGCACCGGATTGATGGGTTGAAGCACGACGTCGCGGGCCGCAACGGCGCGACTCCAGACCCCCGGAACGGAGCTTCCAACGAGTTCCGACCACGTATCTCGCGTCGTGAAGCACCCCGCTGCGACGGGGCCGAAATCGACCTCGAACGCGTTCACCAAGTGAACATAGTCCCGGCGCCAATCGCCTGACAACAGTCCCATTCGCTGCCGAACGGCGCCAGGACCGATCACCCGTTCGATCCCCGCGCTGCCACGCATCAGGCCAAGACACGTGTGCAGACCATCGTCGTCGAACACCCCCACCAGCACGGCCTTGCCCTCGGGACACAGCGCGTTGAGTGAAGAGCGCAGGGCGGGTGAAAGCAGCGAAGCCGTCGAGGCGACGCTACGCGGCCAAATCGCAATGGCAGCCTCGGATACCAGCTCCGCGATGATGGTCGCGAGCAGCAGCCACTGGTCGATGGTGCCGTGTTGGCTTTCCACGCGCGCGCCGTAACGCTCGAACAACTCGTCCAAGGCCGTCGGGTGCAAGCGCATCACCCACGACGCCTCGTGAGTCTCGGCCAATTGCTCGAGCGTCAGTGGTGCGTCGATTGGGACGGCAATCCGCTCCCCGTTGACGCGCCACAGGGCAACCAAGCGCTCCCGACGGCCGAGCGCAATCAACCCCGTCGACCCCGTCGTCAGCGGGTTGACCACGGGCAGTAACGCCGCCAGCCGCCCCCAATCGGACGGCTCCATGCCAAACACGTCGAACGCCGGAGCAAACATCGGGCACCGAGCCAAGTGCGCGCGGACTGAGCCCCGCCCGCATTTTCGCAGACGATCAGTTTAGCGACGGGTCGGCGTCAAATTCCACGAAAAACGGGTATCCCGCCGCGTCCGCGCAGCGCGCACCACGATGCGGAAACGAAGTGGACCAGCGCGGTCCTCTCCGGAACGCCCTCGGGACGTCGAGGTTAGGCACACTAGTTGCGCGCCGCTGCAGCTGCCGTTAGACCACCATTCGAGTGGTCCAGCATCCCAAACCTGCCCCCCCGACGCCGGGCTCCGGAACGCTGGAGAACACCATGCGTTCGCCCATCCGCGGCGACGCTCCCGAAGTCGGGACGATCCTCGGGGGGAGGTACCAGTTGCTCTCGCTGATTGGACGTGGGGGGATGGGTTCGGTCTTTCTGGCCAAACACACCCAGTTGGGCAAGCTCCTGGCGGTCAAGGTTCTGGAAACGAATCGAACGGGTTCCGAGGCCATCGAACGACTGTTTCGAGAGGCACGGGCTGCGGCGTCCATTGGACACCCCAACATCGTCGACGTGAACGACGTCGGGTTCTCCGAAGCTGGAGAACCTTATCTCGTCATGGAGTTCTTGGAGGGCGAGGACCTGTCGAGCTACGTCGACCGCAACGCGCCCCTGACGCCACAAGCGGCGTGCGGCATCCTCGAGCCAGTTCTGTTGGCGCTTTCCGCGGCCCATCGCATGGGCATCGTTCACCGCGACTTGAAGCCGGCGAACATCGTCATCGTCAAGCGCAGCTCCAGTCCGTTGACCGTGAAACTCATCGACTTCGGCATCGCCAAGCTCGTGCACGAACCGACGGACCGTCAACTCACGGCAGACGGCACGTTGCTGGGTACGCCGTCGTACATGTCGCCGGAACAAGCTCGCGGCATGGCAGAAATCGACGCCCGAGCGGACCTCTATGCCGCCGGCGTGATCTTCTACCAAATGTTAACCCGAAGTCTTCCATTCGACGGGCGCAACTACAACGAAACGTTGTACCGAATCGTGAACGACCCGCCACCAGACCCCGACTCCCTGATTGAAGGACTGCCTCGCGACGCCATTGCATTCATTCATCGGGCCATCGCCAAGGACAAGGCCGAACGCTTCCAATCGGCCGACGAGATGCTCGAGGCGATCGCCGCGCTGGAGGCGTGGAGCGGTCGCGGCGAGGCGTTGACGCAAATGTCGAGTGAGCTGCACATCCGCTCGTCGCAGTCAGGCGGGGAACGGCGCAGCGGGGCAGAAGACAAACGTGTCAGTCCTTCGTCGGGACCCACGGTCGCGGAGATCGACGTTGCGGCGAGCACCGAAGGGGATGGTCCGCCAGGCGGCGTCGATCGACAGCAGAAGCAAACACCTGCTCGACGAGTGAGCCCCGGGCCCGACGCGCGCGAACAACCTCGGCTCTCACGTAGCACCGCGCTGTGGTCACTGCTGACGCTCGCGCTCTGCGGAGCGTTGGCGTGGACGGCTCTGCGCAGCGGCACGGCCGACCCGGGCAACGTCGCTGGTCCGAACGCGCCTTCTGGAGCGTCTAACCCATTGGAGCCAGTCAGAGAGCGACGAGTTCGGATCACGGTCACGGGCACCCCGCCCGACGCCGCAGTCATCTTCGACGGAAGGGCGATGTCTGGAACACAATTCGAGGTCCCACAAAGCGAGACGCCAACGCCACTGCGGGTCGAGCTGACGGGATACGAGACGTTCTCCACGACGATTGTACCCAACAACGATACCCGGCTGCATGTGAGCTTGCTCCCCACCCCGAAACCGGATGTGGACCCGTCCCCCTCCGAGACTAGTCCGTCGGCGTCGGGTAAAATCGGCACAGGACCGAAACACGAGAGCGGGCGACCGAACCAACAGCACGCGGCACCGACACCGGACGCCACCGGGCAAGCGGAAATCCACCGCGGCACCCGCGACACCCTGTACACCGAGAAGTTCGAATAGGTACTCTGTGGCCGCTCCTTTCGCATGCGGCGCAGATCGACCCCCCGATTGAGGCAAGTTGGCCTCCTGTTGAGCGCGTGGCTCGTAGCGACCAACGCGTTCGCAGACGCACGCCAGGAGGCGGAGCAGCAGTTCGCAGCGGGCGTATCGCTACAGAAAGTCGAAGACTTCGACGCGGCGGCCACCGCCTACCAAGCGTCGGTGGCGCTAATGCCCACCAAGTCGGCGCTGTTCAATCTCGCCAACTGCCTCAAGGCGATCCATCGCTACGCCGAAGCTCTCGATGCCTTGGAACGACTCGAGGACGAATTCGGTGGTGAGCTGGATCCCAGCATGGCTGCAGCCGTCGAGTCACTGCAGGCAAAGCTGAGACCGTTGACCGCAACACTGCGCGTGAACGTGAGCCCCACCGGTGAACCGACGACTGCAGAGTCGACCCCGGCCATCTATGTCGACGGAAAGCGCATCGACGGCGCCACGGGTGAACGGCTCTCCATCGGAACCCACGAGCTGCGCGTCGAACGGCCCGGCCACGTCACCGAAGTCCGTGAAGTGACGTTGCACAGCGGCGAGGAGGCGGTCGTCGACGTCGTGCTGCAACCCGCGGCGCCACCACCGCTTGCAGCGATCAAGCCATCGCCGCAACCACCGCCGCCGCGCCCAGCACGACCTCCGACGCCCACGGAACCAACCGACGAGGGGGTCCCATCGGGTGTGTGGCTAGCCACCGGAGCCGGGTCCGTACTACTACTCGGCGCCGCGGTGACTGGCGTCTGGGCGCTTTCGTTGGACGCAGACTTGAACGACTACTGTGTGGATGGTCACTGCGGAAGTGGCAAAAAGTCCGAGATATCGCGCCTCGAAACGCTCGCACTGACCACGGACGTACTTGCAGGCGTCGGGTTGGGACTGTGCGTCGGAGGCCTGACCGCGCTGCTGCTCCAACCCGACTCCGAACCTGCCCATGCCGAACGAACCGCGCGCACGCTCCGCGTCGATGCCGGCCTGGGGTTCGTGCAAGTGACGGGAGAGTTCTGATGCCCCGGCAGGGGACTCGATGCGAAGCGCTGGCCCCCCTCACGCTGGCGGTGTGCACGTCGTGTCAAGCGTTCGTCGGCGACTACGATACCAAGCCGGCAATGGAACCACTGGGCGACAGTGGGATGGATTTCACGCCCATCGACGGCGCGCGTTTGTGCGAAATCGAGCGGGAACACTTCACGTTCGAATTGGACCTGCAATCCGATAGTGCGCTCGATAGCCTCGAGGCGTACTACGAGCGCGCCAATCCGGAATTGGTTGCCCATCTCGCAGGGTTGGCCGCCGAACTCAACGATGGGGCAGACCATGCCGGGGTCACGTATCTGATCGGCGCCGCGGGCGTCGGCAAATCGTTTCTGACCCGCAATGCGTTGGGCGCCTTCAGCGCAACGCAGCTGTGCGAAGTGAACCTCACGGATCTATTTGGCGAAGACAAGGCACTACTCGAATTCGAGATCTCCACCCAGCCCGATCTGACGACGCTCGACGGGAGCTTGGTCTTCAACGAGTTGCCCTCGATCGCCAATCTGGAGGCCTTTGCGATCGACGGACTGCTTCGGGCGGGCGACTGCTACGACGAGGACGGCGACCTCCGCCCAATGATCGTCGTGGACGGCATCGACGAAATCCAGGACGAATCGGCGGTTCGCATCCTCAAGGACATCGACGATCTGGCGATGAGCGCCGACGACGAGCCCGCGTTTCTGCACTTCTTGGTTGCTGGTCGCTCGGGCGGTTTCGCAGGCTGGTTCAGCGACGCACGACGCAACGAGCGTAACAACGCGCTCCTCGAGCGGTTCGACCTCGAGCCACCTCGCTACCAGACGCGCGGCGACCTTCAGTTCCGTGCTCTGGGTTACCTCGACTTCACCAAGCAGTTGGAAGGTCTCGAGAGCGATGGGGATCTCGACGCGTACCTCGATACCTTCTACGAAGCTGTCGAGCAGTCTCCCTACCTCACCTACTCGCTCGGTAACCTGTACCTGGGCAACGCCGTCGTGGAAAACACCGGCTCCACGTGGGACGACACCTCGGAGGGCGACGAACGCCCGCTGCTCGAGCGCAACCTCAAGGCGCGGCTGACTGATGACATCCTGTTTCGCAACGCGGGGACGCACGGTCGCCCCGGTGCCGGGGGGCCCCTCGATGAAGCCTACATGCGGCTGCTCGAGGAAATCGCCGTCGCCAACGTCGGTGTTTCCGCCGATGGCGATTTCCGAGTCGATCCCCAGCAGAGCGTCGACGTGGTCGACGATGACGGAGACGTGGTCGGAAGCGTGCGTGTCCGCGACGTCCTCAATCGCGGCGGCGTGGCCATCTCGACCTCGCCGGGAGCCAACGCCGCCAGGTTTCGTTTCGAGCCATTTTGGCTGCACGCGCACCTCATCGAACTGTTCAACCAACGGCAGTCCAAGACACATCAGTACCGCGGCTGCGACTGAACCCGCGAAGCGCGACGCGTCGCTCGAACGGAACTCGATGGGCGAGCACGATTGTCGGGCGGTTTTTCGACTCCCCGTTGGGTGAGGGCCAAAAAACGGATTCAGATCGAGAACCAGCGCCGCAACGTACGCTCCGGCAGAACCAACAACACTTCACCGGTATCGGCCATACGAGCTCGCCTTTGTTCGACGAGCCGGTGACGACGAAACAAGCCGCCCTCGACGAGCAACACCCGGCGCTCCACCACCGCCCCGGGATGCCCCGAGTCGCTCTCGCCAGGCACGACGGTCCAGCGACCCAAATCCCGTGGGAGCTCGACGGAGCTCCGCCCGAAGTCAAGGCGCATGAACAAGGTCAGTCCCAAGGAAAAGCACACCAGGATGCCGACTCCCAGCCAACTGCTCATGCCGACGTATCGCCCCCACGGCGCGATGAGGCATGGTGGCACCCGGTCGCGGCACTCAAAGCGGCCCCACGAGCGCCGCGCTTCGATGTCACCGCGCGCCCCAAGCACTGCGCACCGGAAGTCACGCGCTCAGAACTTCTTCGTGACGACACGC
>QJWJ01000505.1 GCA_003235365.1 Deltaproteobacteria bacterium | reverse complement strand
CGCGAAGCCCGTCTGAGGGAGACGAGCTGCGGCTCACGAATCGGCCCGGACGACCGTCAACTTCGATTAGAAGTCGCCGCCGTGCGAGTGCCCGCCCGGCGCGGCGCCACCCTTGTCTTCCTTGGGCTTCTCAGCAACGAGAGCCTCGGTGGTCAAGAGCAGGCCAGCGACGCTAGCTGCGTTCTGAAGGGCGCAGCGCACGACCTTGGTCGGGTCGATCACTCCGTCGGCGATCAGGTCACCGAACTCGCCGGTGCGAGCGTTGTAGCCGTACGAACCCTTACCGTCGCGAACCTTCTGAACGATGATCGACCCCTCTTCGCCGGCATTGGCGGAGATCTGTCGCAACGGCTCTTCGAGCGAACGGCGGATGATCTGAACGCCGAAACGTTGCTCATCAGCCACCTCGAGCTTCTCGAGCGCCTTCTGAGCGCGGAGCAGAGCGACGCCACCGCCGGGGACGATGCCCTCTTCGACGGCTGCACGCGTGGCGTACAGCGCGTCCTCGACGCGAGCCTTCTTCTCCTTCATCTCGGTCTCGGTGGCAGCACCGACCTTGATCACGGCAACACCGCCGACCAGCTTGGCGAGACGCTCCTGGAGCTTCTCGCGATCGTAGTCGCTGGTGGTGTTCTCGATCTGGGTACGGATTTCACCCTGACGAGCCTTGATGTCGGCCTTCTTGCCAGCGCCGTCGACGATGGTGGTGTTGTCCTTATCGACCTTGATGGTCTTGGCCTTGCCCAAGTCGCTGATCGTGAGGTTCTCGAGCTTGATGCCGAGCTCAGCACTGACGACCTGGCCACCGGTGAGCACGGCGATGTCCTTGAGCATCTCCTTGCGACGATCGCCGAAGCCGGGAGCCTTGACAGCGCAGCAAGCCAGCGTGCCGCGCAGCTTGTTGACCACCAGGGTGGCCAGCGCTTCACCGTCGATGTCCTCGGCGATGATCAGCAGTGGCTTCTGCTGACGAGCAATGGCTTCGAGCACGGGCAGCAGATCCTTCATGTTGCTGATCTTCTTCTCGCTCAGCAGGATGAAGGCGTCTTCGAGGTGAGCCTGCATGCGCTCCGTGTCGGTCACGAAGTACGGCGACAGGTAACCGCGGTCGAACTGCATACCTTCGACGACGTCCAGGGCGGTCTCGGCGCTCTTGGCCTCTTCGACCGTGATCACGCCTTCTTTGCCGACCTTCTCCATGGCCTCGCTCAACAGCTGGCCGATGGTCTCGTCGCCGTTGGCCGACACAGTACCGACCTGAGCGATCTCCTTGGGATCCTTGGTGGCCTTGCTCAGCTTGGCCAGACTCTCGACGCAAGCCTCGACGGCCTTGTCGATGCCGCGCTTGATCTCCATCGGGTTGTGGCCGGCGGCGACCAACTTGGAACCCTCACGGAAGATTGCTTGAGCGAGAACCGTAGCGGTCGTGGTACCGTCGCCAGCGACGTCGCTGGTCTTCGACGCTACTTCGCGCACCATCTGAGCGCCCATGTTCTCGAAGCGGTTCTCGAGCTCGATTTCCTTGGCGACGGTCACGCCGTCCTTGGTGATCGTCGGAGAGCCGAAGCTCTTCTCGATGACGACGTTGCGGCCCTTCGGGCCGAGGGTCACCTTGACCGCGTCGGCCAGGGCGTTGACTCCGTTGAGGATGAGGTTACGCGCCTTCTCCTCGTATGCGATCTCTTTGGCTGCCATCTGTAGTCTCCTTTAATCCTTCGAGTCAGCGCCTTACTTCTCGATTACGCCGAGGATGTCGTCCTCGCGCAGAATGAGGTGCTCCTCACCATCCAACTTGACCTCGGTGCCGGCATACTTGCCGAACAGCACCGTGTCGCCCTTTTTCACGTCGATCTCGCGCAGAGCTCCATCGACGACTTTGCCCGGGCCGACCGCGATGACTTTGCCCTCGATGGGCTTCTCTTTGGCCGAGTCCGGAATGATGATGCCGCCCTTGGTCATCTCTTCTTCAGCGACGCGCTTGACGATTACGCGGTCCTGCAATGGTCGAATTTTCATGGCTTGCAACTCTCCCTACGATGTTTGGAGCCCTTGTCGGGCACGTAGACTGTTTGACGCTGTCGTTTGGTTGGTTCGGAAGCTGAGGGTTGAACTGAACAATCCAGCAGCTATATCCCTGCAGCAAAACATCCCGAACAAACGCCGCGACGGCACTGCGCCGCGGAAACTAGCCACGCTAGGTACGGTGTCAAGTCGCCGTCCCAATCTTTGTGCGTCACCCGACGGAGGGAGGAAAATGGTCCCGCGACCAGCCGAGATTTGGGGATTCGCAGCGGCCATCGCCGTGATCGGATGCGCCGCTCCCGCGGCGGAAGTCCAGTCCGCCCGCCCTCCGGTCGAGAAGCAGTCTCCCAAGACGGCGTCTCCCGGCCCCCGAGCCCCGATCGCCAGGGTCCCAGCCGGCACGGTCGGGCCGTTCCTCGCCCCGGTCGGAGAGACCTGGCTGACCACTTGGGCTCAAACCGACGGCGACAGCGCGAACTGGTATTCCCGGGCGCTGGACGAAAACGGCCAGCCACGGACGACAGCAGGAGCCATCGCGCTGTCCTTGGGCCAAGTAGGGCTCGTGCGCTTTCGAGCCACGCCGACGGGCGGCGCCGTCGTACTGTTCACCGCTCGAGCCGCCGAGAATCCCACCGTGGATTTGCACGCGCTGCTCTTGGACGATGCTGGACAGCTGCTCGCGCCGCCGTTTCGAGTCGCCGAGGATCTGGGCGACGTGGTCTGGGTGGAAGCCGCCGCAGTCGCGGATCAGACCGTCGCGCTGTGGGCGGAGCGGCGAGGCAACCGCGCCGAAATCCGCAGTGCGATCGTCGGCACCGAGCGCAACCGGAGCCAACCGACGCTGCTGCGCGACGAGGTCGCCGGCTGGCAGTTGGCTCGGGCCCGCGGCACGTCGCTGCTAGCCACGGTCTCCAGCGCGGGCGCGGTCGCCCTCGGGATCTTCAATCAAGCCGGCGAGCTCACGACCACGGCGGCGGTCGCCGAATCCGGCGCGGTGCCGAGCATCGATCTGGTGAGCACCCCGAAAGGATTCGTGCTGGCATTCGTACGGCAACGACGCATGACCACCGAGGTCGTCACGGCGCTGGTCGGCGACGACGGGAACCTCTTGACCCAGCCCGTCGAGGCGACGGCAGCCATCGGAAACCAATCCCTCGTCAGGCTGGTCGGCGGCAACCCCGCCAGTCTCGTATTCCGCAACGAGGACTACGAACCAGACGACATGCGCATCGCCGCCCTGTCCCACGCCGGGCTGGCGAGCGGTGCCCAGAGCCTGATCGCCGTCGACGCGAGCCTCCCGCAACCGCTGTTCGCGGAACGCGCGACCGGAGGCGTCGCCGGTCTGCTCTGGGCCTGCACGAGCAGTGCGGGCTGCGAGCAGCCACTGCTACCGACGCTCGTGCACCTCGATCGGCGGCTGACCATCGAACGCGTCGACCCTTGGGACCTGGACGGGCCGGTTCCCGATCTCGCTTGGGATCTGCAGTGCGGGCGGCAAGGCTGCCTCGCACTGGTAGCCCGCTTCGGGGAACCGACCGAGGTGTTCACTCAGAGCGCGAGCCCCCAAGCGCGAGAGTGGGTCGTCCCGGTGCGACGGGCTGCCAGCCAAGCACCTCGGCTGATCGGACTGGACGGCGCGTTCGAGACGACGGCGCTAGCAGACCTCGTCGCCGTGCCGGGTGGCACGGGAACGCTCCTGACGACGCTCTCCGATTTCGACCCCAATCTGCCGTACGAGATCCCGGACGAACCCGCACCCGATGGGCGATTGAAGCCCGTACGCGCGGTCTTGACGACACACTGGCTGCCCCCCACCGAGGAGTACTTGGCGTCTGACAGCCCCGCCCCCGACCCCGTCGTGCTCAGCTATCGGGCACGCAGCGTCAGCGGCATCGCGGTTGCGAACAAGGGCGAGCGCAACCTCGTGGCATGGTCGGCGATCGACGGGCAGAACCCTCAAGTATTCACGACGTTGATCGACTCACAGGGACGGAAGGTGAGCCAGCGCATGCAAACCCGCTCGACGGGTGAGGTGCGCAGTGTCACTGCCGATGCGGCGCGCAAGGGCTGGCTGCTCGCGTGGATCGACGAACGAGGCGGCGCACCCCACGCCTACGCGACCCGACTCGAGGACAACCTCAATCGACGCACCTCAGAGGTCGCGATCGCGCCAGCGCGCTGCTCGGGCTTGGACGCGCGAGTCGTCGGCGACGAGATGTGGTTGCTCGCCGGCCTCGAAACGGAAGGCGGGCACGAACTGGCCTTGGTGAAGGCCGATGATGCCCTCAAACCGCTCGGCGATCCGACCCCGGTCGCTTCAGCGCGTGGCGCTGTCGCGAGCCCCCAGCTGTTGGTCGGGACGGATTCGAAGTGGGCGGCATGGTTGGAGGCGGAGGCGGACGACACCACGGGCACATCCAACGCTCGTGCACGTTGGATACGACTCGACGATACGGGACGCCCCGTGGGGCAGCCTGTTTCGCCCCGTGGATACGGAGCAGCGATCAGCCTGCGCGGCACCTGCATCCAGAACGCGTGTCGCCTGCTCGTGGGGCAACGCGGGCGAACGGGGGACAGCCTAGCTGCGACCACCCTGAAGACCGACGATCAGCCGACACCGTTACTGAGGTTGGTGGGCAAGCGAGCGGCGGTGCGACCCACCCTGCTGGGAGGCGAAATCTGGCTGCATGACGACATCGCCGGAAGCAGCCGACAGGGCGTCTACGTCGGTGAAGTGAGTTGGGACTGAAGGTTTCGCGGCGCGATCCCATACACTGAACGGATAGAGAGACCAGCCCGTCTTGGCTACGGGCGGGTCCTCGAAGAGAATTAGCTCCAGACCCGCCCCCGAGTCGCCGACGAAGAGTCTGCGCGAAACACCATCGACGCATGCGCTTGACCGAACGCGTGCGTGTTCACCTCGGACAGCTCTGCGTTGCGTGCGACGCTCCCAAACGGAACACGGGACAGCAAGCCGAAGCGCCGTGAAATCGATCACACGGATTTCGAAAAAACAACTGGAAGCACGAACGTCGAAGTGACCACCCGGTGACGGATCTCGGTGAAACTAGGCCGTATTCCGCGCGTTGGCGGCAGAGTGAGCGGCAAGGCTCGACCCGGCGCCCGTTCCGTCAGATTCGCCCCAACTAGACGACGTAGGGCTCTCGAAGCACGCCTCCCACCAAAGGCTAGCAGCATGCTCGTTTAGGCTTTTGCTTCGCCAAGAAACCGACCATACACTGACCCACGATGGATCACGAGCGCTTGAGCGACGACACGGCGCTGTGCCTTGCGGCCACCTCGCTCCAAGGAGAGTTGAAGCTCACGCGGGCGCAGCGCGAGCTGCTCAAGGCCGTCGGTCACCAAGAGCGTGTCGCGGACATCGTTCGGCTGTCACGGCTCCCCGAGGGGTACGCCAAACGCGAGTTGCTCAATCTCATCCGAGTCGGCTTGGTCGCCGCCCTGGATGACACGGACGACGAGCACGATCGTACCGAAGCGCGCCCGCCGCTCGAATCCTATTCCGACGAGCTCGTCAATCGGCCGTCGCACGTCGCTCCGCGAGGTGGTGACGATCTGGACACCGGCACGCGTCGCATCGACGGGGAAATCGATGGGGAGCCCGAGGAGCCAGCGCTTTCGACGAGCGGCGCGACAGCCATCCAGGTAGCGCCCCGACGAGTCGCCCGTCGAAGAATCAACGGGTCGGCAAAGCCAAAGCCATCGCCCGAGCCGGACGAGGTGCCGATCCTCGACGAGGTGAGCGAAGAGGAGTTCGACACTGCGTTCGATCGACTGAGCCAGCCGACGATCAATCAGGCGGGGGATGGAGACGGGCCGGGCCGCAACGACCGCACCCCGAGTCCACTGCCAGCTTCCAACGGAGGTCAGGGCGTAACTCCCAAACCGATCGCAGCCCAGCCCATCGCACGCCTCAAGCCACAACAGGTGATCCGACCGCGCCAGGCATCGATGCCCGACGGGAACACCGAGCCCGCAAAGGCACCCGACGATCATCGCCTGTTTCGCCACACGCGCATGCCGTCGACGCTGCCGAACGGCACGCCCGGCGTGAAGGCGACACCAATGCCCGCGCCCATCGCGTTCAGCTCGCCGATCAAGGACGCGAATGCGCCAACGTCTTCCACGGTTCCCGAGTTCGGGCAGGCCCAGACCGACGACGGATCGGCGGCAGGCGAGAGCGGCGATCGAGCACCATCCACGAGACGGATTGGGTCGTCGGACGATGCGTTGCAGCCCAGCTCGCGCAGTGGGCGTCTCAAGGCAGGCGAATACTCCTTGGTTCCGGCTACACCACGACTGAACTTCAGCGCGCACACGATGCCGCCGCAGACGCCAAAGGTCGACGCATCCGGAAAATCGCCGGCAATCGACCCCGCGCAGGCCCACCCGACCCCGACGGCAACTCCGATGGGTCGCCCGACGGCGGGTGCGAGTCAGACTTCGAGCGCGAACGAGGCTCCAGCCAACACGTCGGGAGAGACGAACGCTGTCAAAGGCGGATTCACGAGCACCCTCCGATCCCATCTGGCCCCGGAGGCGGCACACTTGCACCAGCCCGGGGACCCCGTCGCAGAC
>QJWJ01000035.1 GCA_003235365.1 Deltaproteobacteria bacterium | reverse complement strand
CTACGATCAAGCAGGTCAGACACGCGGTGATGACACGGAGGAGCACAGACCGAGCCTAGCAGCCAGGTCAAGGTTGGCACGCGTCGCCCCACCCCCCCATTGGAGCGCCCGAGGAGAGATGGCCCGGGCCGAGAACTGAACCCCGTGGTTGGGGGCCCTGGGCGCACGGTGACGGGGGATCCGGGGGCTCCGTTTCGAGGGCTCTCGCGATTCAGGCACAGACTGACACACGAAGAGGAGCGCGAGGGGATGGCGACCGATGCGGTGCCGCCGCCCGCGGAGCGACGGGAGCATTTATCGGATGTGCCCTAGCCTCGAGTTTGGCGGTTTTGGCGCCTGAGCCCTCCACCGACGCAACTCTGGGCTGAATGGAGCGATAACAGGAGGGTGAACCGCCAAGGCACCAAGGCCGCCAAGAAGCGGGAGTGGCGGGAGGCTGGAGCCCGACTTGATGCGCTAGCCCATGGCGTGATTGGGGCCGCCATCGAGGTACACCGGAGGCTGGGCCCCGGTTTTCTCGAGCGCGTATACGAGGAAGCGCTGAGCATCGAGCTTGCGTTCCGAGGTATCCCCTTCGCGCGGCAGGTGCCTGTAGCGGTGTCTTATCGGGGAAAAGCGGTCGGCGAGGGGCGCATGGACTTCGTCGTGGCCAACAGCCTGGTCGTGGAACTCAAGGCAGTCGACGCCATCGCACCGATTCACATCGCGCAAACTCTGTCGTACCTGAAAGCGACGCGCCTTCGTCTTGGTTTGCTGATCTCATTCAACGTAGTTGTCCTACGTCGAGGAATCAAACGTAGTTGTCCTACGTCGAGGAATCAGACGCGTCATCCGAAGCCCATGAGCCCTGGCGCCCTCCGCGCCTTGGCGGTTCGCTCTGGAACGTAGTTGTCCTACGTCGAGGAATCAGACGCGTCATCCGAAGCCCATGAGCCCTGGCGCCCTCCGCGCCTTGGCGGTTCGCTCTGGGCGGAAAACGCCCCCCCTTTTTTTGCTCGAAGCGGGCCAACGGGCCTAGGGCACATCCGAAAAATGCTCCCGTCGCTGCGCGGGCGGCGGCACCGCATCGGTCGCCATCCCCTCGCGCTCGAAAATACCCCGCATTTCCTCGGCTCGTGGACGCGACCGCTCCGGCACCGGCGCTCCTCGCAGACTCGGTCCGCATTTTCCGGATGTGCCCTAATCAATAACGGCGGCTGTGCGGAAAATCGGGCCAAAAATGCCTCAACGGCATCCTGCGCTATTGGCCACAACGATCCATCCGTTGCGCGTCTGACGGAATACGATCAGCCGTCATTGTCGGAATACCGACAGCTTCCGCCGCGCCGCAGAATCCGCCAAACTCGGGACTAGCAGGCTGTTGAAAAACTCCATCGCGCGCCTCGTCGGCGGCGGAGGGGCCCCTGCCGCGTCATCCCTCGTCGCAAGACCATTCAGGTATTCCTCCTCGTGCTTCCTTGCATGGGCCCCTCCGGCGCTGTCCGATCCATCGCGCCGAGTTTTTCAACAGCCTGCTAGTCCCCTGGATCCGTGATTCCTAGCAAAACTCATCGGGGGCGATGGGCCTGCTGGGTTCGAAGGCCGAATCGCTGGACCGTTGCCAGGATTTCGTCGGCGGACTTGGTCCACGTGAACGGCCGGCGAAGTTCGTTGTGAGCGTCGACGTAGGCAGTGATGGCTCGGCGAAGTTGGGGCACGGACGTGTGCGAGCCGCGCCGCAGCGCGTGCTGCGTCAGGAGCCCGAAGAAGCGCTCGACGAGGTTCAGCCAAGAGGAGTAGGTCGGCGTGAAGTGCAAGACGAAGCGCGGATGACGCAGAAGCCAGCGGTGTACGGCGGGCGCCTTGTGCGCGGACAGGTTGTCGAGCACGACGTGGACTTCGAGGCCCTGCTCGACGCTCTGGTCCAACGTTGCCAGAAAGGCGACGAAGTCCTTGGCACGGTGCTGCTTCTTGCAGGACGCGATGACTTCGCCTGTGGCGACGTTGAGCGCGGCAAAGAGGTCGAGCGTGCCGTGGCGCAGGTAGTTGTGCGTCTGTCGTTCGGGCTGACCGATGTCCATCGGCAGAATGGGTTGTGCCCGTTCCAGCGCCTGGACCTGCGACTTTTCATCGAAGGAGAAGACCACGGCATGGTCCGGTGGGTTCATGTACAGGCCCACCACGTCACGGACCTTGTCGATGAATTGCGGGTCGTCCGAAATCTTGAACGACCTCGTCATGTGCGGCTTCAGGCCGAACGTGCGCCACACTCGGCCGATAGTGGTGTGGCTCAGCCCGACATTTTCCGCCATGCTCCGAGTGCTCCAGTGCGTACGGCCCTTTGGCTTCTCCTCGAGCGTCTTGACGAGGACGGCTTCGACCTCCGCGTCCGTGACACTGCGCGGCGCCCCGGGGCGTGGTTCGTCGTAGAGCCCCTCCAAGCGCTTTTCGATGAACCGCTTGCGCCACTTGCCGACCGTCTGGTTCGTGGTCCGGTAGCGGCGCGCCACGGCGGTGTTCGTCATCCCGCCCGCGCATGCCAACACCAGTCGAGCGCGGAAAGCGATCTGGCGGTTCACCGCAGCGCGCTTCGTGAGCCGCTCCAGCTCCGTTTTCTCGTCACCCTGCAGGATCAATTCAGCGACAGGTCGTCCGGGTCGTCCCATCGCTTGCGTAGATCACATCTGCCAAATTTTTGCTAGCTACTTCGTTTCCGGGGGACTAGCGCTCAGTTGGCGGGTAGGGCAGGAGCGGTCGGCGAGGGCACTGGCAACCTTGTCACCTCGGCATTGCGCCCGTTGCCCTCAAATCGAACACCCC
>QJWJ01000221.1 GCA_003235365.1 Deltaproteobacteria bacterium | reverse complement strand
CAATGGGGCCGCGGTTGTTCACCGCGGAAGACACGACCATCCGTTCATCAAGAAGCTGCTCAAGGAGCGGCTTCAATGGGGCCGCGGTTGTTCACCGCGGAAGACGCCGCTCGCAGATCCTCGGAGATTGCGCCGAGTTGGGATGCAGGTTGCGAGCGGTGGTGGGGGAGCATTGCGCTTCGGGGTCGGTGCGGGAATTCGGACCTTCGTCGGGATCGGAATTTCCGCAGATTATCAGAGAGCTAGGCCATTTGCGAGCGGTGGTGGGGGGTTGGTCGCCTCCACGCCGCTCGCGTGGGCACGATGCCGCTGCATCATACAGGGCAAACGTCGTCATCCCAACCAGGTCGTCTGCATTTTTGGCAGCTCTAGACGATGATCGGCTCGCGTTCTGGAAACGCGTATGGGCGGCCCATCGCCGACACAGCATTCTTGGCCCGGCCTCGACACGGTCCGACGTTGACGAAGAGCACCTGATCGGCATTGTGGTCGATCTCGTCCTCGAGGGCGGAGCGCAGTTCGACCAGCCCCTGCCGCGTGAGGCTGCATTGGAACACCGAGTACTGAAGGTGTAGGCCCCAACCTTTCATGAGCTTGAATACGCGCCGTAGACGTTTGGGGTCGGAGATGTCGTAGCTCACGATGTAGGTGTTCGTCATCGGTCTACCTCGGTGTTCGTTCCCTAACGCGGATTGAACGAGGGATACTCGTCGAGCTCCCCAACCATTACGCGACTGAGCAAGCGCGCCTGGACATCCAGGACGCGCCGATAGCTGATGCGGTAGCCAAAGATCGGGTGTGTCACCTCTTGCTCGATGCGCTGCTCGTAGGTTTGGATGAAACGCCGCCGAGCCGAATCGCTGAGTGCAAACGCGCCTCCGGACACGACGAAGTCGTCGGCGTGGATAGCACCGTTGTTGACGGACTGGAGTACTGCGGAATCGGCCAGCACAGGGCGAAACTCCTCCATGAGATCCAATGCGAGGGACGGGCGCCCAAATCGCGGCTGGTGATAGAAGCCGAGCAGCGGGTCAAGCCCTGCGGCACGACATGCGGCAAGCGTGTCCTTGACCAACAGCGAGTAGCTGAAGGAAAGCAACGCATTGAGCGCATCTCGAGGTGGTCGTCGATTTCTCCCTTCAAAGCCAAACCCCGCCGCGATCGTCGAGTCGGTCAGCATCGACGCGAATGAGGCAAAGTAGGCGCGGGCGGCCGCGCCCTCCATCCCTAGCAGCGTCGGGATCGAATCCGCGTCGAGCACCTTGCGCGCGAGTTGTTTCAGCTCCCCGAGTACCACGGGGTTTGGCGCCTTCTGGTTGCGACGCAACAGAGTTCTACAGTTTCGGACCTTCGAATGCACCCAGCCACGCGCCAGCGCGAGGCAGAAATCGCGGTCTTGGGTGTAGCGGTATTGCGCCAGGCGCAGCTGGACGTTGTTCGAGTCTGCTCCGAAACACGCACCGGCCCAGTATCCCCCGTAGGAGAAGAAGTGAACTCCAATCCCGCGCCCCAGCAACGACCGCATCGCTTGTGTGCTGATCTGCACGTTGCCGAAGAGAGATAGATGCGATGTGTTCGGCAACCGTGCTTCAGCCTGCTTCTCCTTGTCCGCGAAGATCGAAAGCCGTTCGCCATCCAAGCGCACGCTCGCGCCCTGACGAGTCACATACAGCGGCACTTTGTGATGACGGGAGGGGAGCAGCTTGCGAGGCCGTCCTGTTTCCGTCTCGGCTTCCGGCGCTCCGCTGGTCGAGGTCGGCTCGTCGGGGCGAAGACGTTTGGCCCTGAGTAGGTTGACCTCGTCCGGCAGGCAGATGCTGTTCAGCGAACAGTAGTCGCACTTGGGACTGTTATCCAAAGGCTCCGGCAACGTCCCGCCCAGCGCGAGTTCACGCACTCGGGCGATCGCTGCGCGCGTCGTTCGTTCGAGCTCTTCGTCGACGACGATTGGAGTGCGCTGATGGTCGCCAGCGAAGTAGATCTCCGCCGAGTCGCAGAGGTAGCCGTGCTCCCTCAAGAGCAGTACGTGAACGCATAGTTGAGCTCGCTCTGGCAGGTACGCCCCTTCGGGCACATCAGGGCGCTTGCCCCGCTTGTACTCGACCGCCTTCACTCGCCCGCCGTCGACGTCCACCACATCGAGCTTCGCCGTCACGCCCAAGCGCTCGGAACTCAGCCAGACAGAGCGAGCCTGGTAGGGCACATCCTGAGAAACTGCCTGCATCGATGTTTCACGTTTCGGCCCTCCTTGGGTTCTCAGCGCACGCTTCTTGTCGACTCGCTTGTGAACGCGCGTTCCATCCGCTGTGAAGTGGTTTGAATCCCACTCTCCTGCAACCCATTCGAGGTACATCAAACGCTCGCAGTAGAGGACCTCGTTGACCATGCGTGCTGGTACGGAAGGCAGCTCCGCGTCTGGCCCCCGCAGAGGCAAACTCTTCGCGCGTCGCTCGTCGCGCACGGTCGTTTCATTGTCGTTGTCCGCTCCGTCGTGTGCGTGCTCGTCGGCCATGGCGCATCTCCTAATCGCCGATTCGGTGTAGCACGCGTTCGTGAACGGCTCGTCACTTGGGAGGAAAGTGAACGCACCCTTGCGCACCTGTGAAACGCTTCACGATCCCTCGTCAAACGAGCATGTGAGTTCAAGGCGCGCGGCCGCCATCTGAGATGCACTGAACGATTTCGACCATACCGCCGCCAACAGTGAAGTGGATAAACTGACCCGTCACGACATAGCCGGCCGCTTGTAGAGCCGTCGCGTAGAGCAGCAACTGCGACGCATACCCCAATGCGTGTTCCTCCCATTGGTCGACGCGCCCGGGAAAGCTCTTGTGGTCGATGATCGCCACCCCGCCAGGCAGCTCGAGCAACAAGTCGATCGTCCCGCGAATACAACGTTCCCCAGACTCCGAGTCGACGTGAGCGACGATTGGAACCTCGCGATGCCAAGTAGCGCCTGGCCACCGGGCATCGATGTACTCCCCCAACGAGTCAGATGCCGCGACCAGCGCGTCGGGGTCGATAGCAGCACAGAGTCCCGCGCCCTCGAGTATCCGATGCGCCAACTGCGCACGCTCCGTGTGTGCAGAGGCACGCGCATCTGCAGCCAAGAAGGCATGAAGAGCGGTGCCTACCGCTTCCCACGTGACGCCTTTCGGAACCCGAAGCGGCAGCCGGCGGGAAAAGCATTCCTGTGAGACCACGCGTGCCGTCGATAGCGCGGGGATCGCAGCACTCGACGGCTGAATGCGGTAGCCGACCCCTCGTTTGTTCTCTCCAGGGGTGTACCAGCGACGAGCGTCCGGCTTCGGAGCAGCCACCACCGCGGCTCGCCCGCCTAGCCTCCACACGCGTGCGGGCACCGCCATGGTTGCCGCGGTGCCGCCCACCACGAGCTCGTCACTCTGCGCATCGACGGCTGGAAGCCGCAACAATCGCCCTTCGGCGTCGCGCAGCTCATCGGCCCACGCACAGCGCGGTTTGCCCTTGGCGTCTGTCGTGATGGCAAGCACCAAGTGATCACGCGCTCGCGTGAACCCAACGTAGAGCAAGCGCACTCGTTCACGGCCGTCGCGACGAGAAACGCGGCGACCGACCTCGGAAGACTCCGCACGATCGCGCAGCGGAACACTCTTCTGTTGTCCGAGCGGCCAGGGCCAGTAGCGGATCCACCGTGAACCAAGCGGGTCGTGCGCGTCGAATGCTCCACGGTCAGTCTCAGGCATCACCTCGAAGGCGTGCCGACGAGCCTCACGGTCTAGACTACCCAAGACGACCACCGGCCACTCGAGACCCTTCGCCTTGTGGTACGTGACCAAGGTGACGGTTGCGTCAGAATGCATCACGAACTGCTCATCTGTCGCACGTTCTTCGTCCTGCTGCTTGATCGCGACTCGAGTTTCGTCGAAGTAGCGCAACAGGCCCGCCAGCGATGCCGCCTCACGCATGTACGTCGCGCGGTCTTCGTAAGCACGCGCCAGAGTCAGCAACGCGTCCAGGTTTCCGAGACCTTGCTCCGGCTCGGGCCAGCGCTGAGTCAGCTCCGGCAGACGCAACTCGGCGAACACGCGCTGGACGGTTTCAAAGGGCGACAACTGTCGAACCAAAGGACGCAACGCGTCCAGCTGGTCCAACTCTACGGCGCGGCTGCCGGCATTCGGCTTTTCCGTTTCGTCGCCACCCCTGGCGCAGCGGTACCGCAGCCAGTCGCTGAACCATTCGTCTCTAGTCAGCCCTTGAAAACCCAGCAACGCTTCGACTTCCGCTTGGGCAAGTTGATCGTGACCATCGACGAGATAGCGCAAGGCCGCGTTCAGTAGCGTCGCTTCGGGACGCTGCATCAGGCCCGTTCGCGGAAGACTGCTGTGCACTCCTTGGGCGGCCAACGCCTGAGCGATCTTGGCTGCCTCCAGATTCGTCGCTACTAACACGGCAACGTCGCCGGCTCGCAGCGCACGCACATCTCCTCGCTGCCGATCGACAACTGGCGTTTCCGCCGGCTGTTCCAAAAGCCGCCGGACTCCCTCGGCAATGGCGAGTGCCTCCTTGCCCCGCGACGCGCCGAGCCACCACACCCCGAACGCCGGGAGTGCCGCCTGCTCGGGAAGCGATAGGCGTACAGGCTCAGTCGCAACCTGGTCACGAGGAACGCCGTGCACGGCGAACGCGCTCGCGAAGAGATGCGAGATGGGAAGGACCAGCTCTGGCCGTGAGCGGTAGTTCTTGCCCAACACCTCGGTGGCTCCACCGTTGCGCCCGACCCAATCGGCAACTGCCTCCATCAGCGTCGGATCGGCGCCTGCGTACTCGAAAATGCACTGCTTGCGATCGCCTACCCACAGTGAGCGCCGACAGAACCCGTGTAGCTTCGAGAACAACGCAAGTTGAAGGGGGCTCGTATCCTGAAACTCGTCGACGACGAGCATTTCCACGCGGCGGGACAATTCGGCAGCGACCTCAGGAACGTCCAGCGCCGACAGCGCCAGATCGATCATGTCGACGTAGTCGACCAGGCCACGTTCGGCTTTGAACTCCGCGTAGGCGTCGAGCCCCAGGCGCGCCGCCTCGAAGAGCGCAATGCACAGGTCACGGATCTGACGTTGGAAGCGAGGGTGGAACTCGTACTGCGCTGCCGCCAGTTGCAGATCGCTCACCAACGGGAGCAACTGCTTGCCGGGGCGAAGCTTGGCAAGCCGACACCATCCGCTCCACGACAGACCCTGCCTACGCAGCTCCCGCTGCGATGTACGCAAGGTTTCCAAGACTGCAGCAGTGTTCTTCTGTCCGTCGTCGCGTGCGTTGAGCAATCCCAGAGTCTGATCGACGAGCTGGGCAAGTTGCTCTTCGAGTGCCCCTCCGTCAGCCGCTGCGGGTCCGAGCAACCCCAGCAAACCATCCGCCGAACGCTCTCCCATCGCCAATAACGAGTCGGGCACGATGCGGTTGTTGCGCGCGAGCGTCATGATCTGCTCGACCGGCGTGACCCAATCGTTGCTGCTCGAACGATGATCCCGGTTCAGTTCTAGCGCGCTGGCGAGGCTCTCCACGCGCTGGCGCAATGATGGGGGTAGTGCGTACTCCAAAGCTTGTTGAAGCAACAGCCGAGCTGCCTCCTGAGGCAAACCGTCGACGGCAGGCGACACCCCCGCATCCAGCGCAAATTCCTGCAACAGGCGCAAGCAGACCGCGTGAACCGTGCCCACGTGAGCCAGCGGCAGTTCCTCCGCACGCGTGAATTGGCGGCGTTCGACCAAAGCGCGACGCAACCGAGATTCGAGCTCAGCCTGCGCCTTGGTGGTGTAGGTTACGGCGAACAGTCCAGGCACCGCGATGGCCTGGGAATTGCCGGGATCCAGCGCGTCCGTCACCGCTCGCGTCAACCGAGTGGTCTTTCCGCTACCTGCACTCGCAGTGACCAGGAGCACGCCGCTCGCATTCGCCGTGCTCAAGACGGCCTCTCCCAGCGGCGTCCGCAAAGAGCATCGAACGGACAGAACTCACACGTCTTTTCCGATGGTACCTGGAACAACTCGTGCTGTTCTTCCGCGGGCACGCCCAACACATCGAGGACCGGTAGCGCCCGCTGCACACCCGTTGCGGCCAAGTGTCCCTCGCTCACCAGGGCCTGCACTCGGGGTACGGTCCGTTCGATTCGATTCCAGGTTTGCTCCAGACTTGGTCCCGGAACCTTCTCCAACGATAGGAGCCCGGCGGACTGCAATCCCACTAGCCGGCGGCCGTTGAGAGAGAAGTAGACGGCACTGACGGCCGGCTCACTTCGCTGCAGCGCATAGACATAGGTAGCCAACTGCACGCTCGTCCCAGCGCGAATTCCCTCTGCGTAACGACGCCGACCGTACTTCACGTCGATGACGACGCGCCGACCGTCAGCTCCCTGAGTGAGCAAGTCGAGCCGCCCCACCAGCAATCCGTCCCGCCACGGGACCTCGAAGCCCTGCTCGACGTCGACGAGTCGTAGATCATTTTCTCGCAGCGTGAAGTGGAGCGCTTGGGCCGCGCTCACGAGTTGCTGATGCTTTTGCGCGCGCTCGTGCGCTTTGCCTGGTCGCAGCAGTGACAGCGCCTCGCGCTTCATCAACTCCGACAATTGATCGTTCGCCCGCTGCGCAAACGCCTCCCGTTCCAAATCGAACGCGCCTTCGTAGAACAACTCTTCGATCAATCGGTGGCCC
>QJWJ01000456.1 GCA_003235365.1 Deltaproteobacteria bacterium | reverse complement strand
GGCGGAGCGGGCTTGATTCAGCCCGCGGGCGACGGGCGGTGACTCACGAGAGGGATCCGCACCGCCCGGCGCACGGCCGCGTCCAAATCCGTGTGCACAGCTGACTTCTCGACGACGGCGGACGCCCGCACCGCTCCAGCAACGACATCGACCTCGGCGAGCGGTGCTCCAGTGACCAATATCACCCCCAAGTGGCGCAGCCGCGGATTGCGGCCGAGCAGCACCGCAAGCTTGTCTCCACGAATCGAGGGCATCATCACGTCCAGCACGACTACCTCTATGTCACCATCGAGGATGTGCTTGGTCGCCCCGATCGGCGATGGCAACCCGAACACTTGGTGGCCTGCGTTGAGCAGCAGCTCGACCATCGTCTCGCGCGCGACGTCGTCATCGTCGACGACGAGCACACGATGACCGCGCTGGGGGAACAAGGAAGAGTTTGGTGGGGAAGTGTTCATGTGGTAACTTTCTCCAGCACCGAACGATCGAGCTCCACGCGCACTTGCGCGTAGTAGCGCTCGACCGCGGCGAGTGAGCTTTTGAGGGTTTCGTCGGTCATCGTTTCAGCTTCCACCTGAAGGCGATGACATTCGGCTGACAGGCGTGCAGCGCCGATGCTTCCTGAACTGCCTTTGAGCTTGTGGGCGACCGACTTGAGCGTGGCGCGATCGTCGCTGGCCGCAGCGTCGCGCAATCGGACGAGCTCCACGGGCGTGTTCTTCAAGAAGATCTCGGCAACTCGCGCCGACGGTTTGCGTGAGGCATCCAGCACCGGCAGGCGTTCGCCAGCAATAGCCACGACGTTTTTCAACGGTCGACCAGAGATTCGCATGGCAGGCGTGGCTTCGATGCTGCGAGCAAACGAAGCGCCACTCTGAACGGGTGAACACTCGAGCCAGCGGGCAAGTACACCGACGAGGGCTTCAATTTCGATTGGCTTGCTCAGGTAGTCGTCCATACCAGCCTCCTCGACCCTGCGCCGCTCCTCCACCAACGCATGCGCCGTGCAGGCGACGATGGGCAGCCGTGCTCCTGACCCTTCGCGTTCGCGAATCAGTCGAGTCGCCATGTAGCCATCCACCCCTGGCATTTGACAGTCCATCAACACCAGCGAGTACTCTTCCTGCGCTACAGCAT
The DNA here is from genome assembly GCA_003235365.1 of Deltaproteobacteria bacterium. Taxonomy (GTDB): domain Bacteria; phylum Myxococcota_A; class Polyangia; order Polyangiales; family Polyangiaceae; genus SZUA-265. Next base: position 20,809 of record QJWJ01000456.1, on the reverse strand, counting down.
CGACTGCCTCCTGACCTCCCCCGACCAGGGCGACCTCGAGCCCGAAGCGCTCGAGAATCTCCATCGCGACCAGTTGGTTCACTTCGTTGTCGTCGACGACCAGCACAGGATGCTGCGCGTAGAAGCGGTCGACTCGTCGGGGTACGTCGGTGCCCCGCTCGACCTCTGCGCTGAGCCGCACTGGAACCTCGAAGCGAAACTCGCTTCCTCCGCCATCGCGAGCTGAATAGCCAATTGTCCCACCCATCAGCTCGACGAGGCGTTTCGAGATCGCCAATCCAAGACCAGTGCCTTCGTGGCTTCTCGACGAACTGCCATCCACTTGGGAAAACGCCCTGAACAGGCGCTTCTCCGAGCTCTTTGGGACACCCGGACCGGTGTCGGCAACCCGTACGCGCAGCGAAAGGGAGCCCTCAGCGTCGAGTTGCGTCGCGCTCACGCTGACACTCACCGAGCCGCGCCCTGTGAACTTTACGGCGTTGCTCAGCAAGTTGCTCAGCACCTGCCGCAAACGGTCGCCGTCGACCACGACCGCCTGCGGCACGTCGTCGTCAAACCACAGGTCCAGCTTCAGTTGCTTCTCCCGCGCCCGAGCCTCGAACAGGGCAACCGTTTGTTCGATCACCTGCCGCAATTCACAGGGGCGAGGGTCGAGTTCGTAGCGATCCGCTTCGAGCTTCGAGAAGTCGAGAATGTCGTTGACGATCGTCAGGAGGGAACGAGCGGAGGCGGCAATGACGTCGATGTAACCACGCTGAACGTGGCTCAGCGGCGTTTGCTGCACCAGGTGCACCATGCCCAGCACGCCGTTCATCGGCGTGCGGATCTCGTGGCTCATGTTTGCCAGAAACTGACCCTTCGATCGGGTGCTGGCCAGCGCCATCGCCGTCGTCCGTTCCAGCTCGGCGAAAGCTCCTTGCGTCAAACGCAGGATCGGAACGATGTACAGCGTCACAAACATGGCCGCCAACGCCAACGCTACCGTCGCCCCGCCCAGGCCGGCCCAGAGGATGCGCCGGTACAGTTGCGAGCCGGACAACAGCCGAGCTTTGGAGACCACGACTCGGACCAAACCGACACGCATTCCCTCCACGTCGAGGGGCGTCCAAACCGCGTAGGCGTCGGCGTTCTCCGCGACGTCGTTCGGTTCGCTCCACGCCGGCGCCCCGGTCGAGCTCCCCCGCTCGAACAGCAACGCGGACTGAGCATCTTCGAACGCGATGTACAGGATATCGGAGTCGTCAGTGTAGCGGGCGGTGACACGGGACAGGAGCTCGCTGTCGCGTGTCAGAACGCCCAAGTCACCCGAGTGGCTGAGCTCGAGCGCCGCACTCTTCACCTTCCACCGTAGGTCCTGCTCGAGAGCGGGAACCATGGACTCGAAGACGCTACCCACCAAGAAGAAGAGCAACCCAGTCAACAGCGTGACGATCAGCGTCGTCAACACCATCAAACGGAGCTTGATCCTCGGAACTGACAACAGCCCGCCGCTGCTGGCATGACCCACCAGGGCTACTGCGGACGCGGGGTTGGTGGAATCGTACTCCACGCCCCGATATACGCCCGCGGACTGAGTGAACTTAACGCTGGCGCCACGTCGTCAGAGCGTGTCCAGCCCGCGCACTCGGTAATTCGATTGGCCACCGCGGTGCCTGATTCGCTACCGTGGTTCCCGCACCGGCAAGCTCGCGGTGAGTAACAACTTTCCAGACGATTCTGCTCTGCCTCAGCGCCGGCTCCCGCGGTGTTCCGCGAATGGGATAGTCTGCCGCCGTGTGCGGCACTCCACCGACGGGCAGCAGCCGTTCAGGCGCGCCGCAGACTCGCGAGGAAGAAGCCGTCAGTCCCGTGTTCACCGGGCAGCAGCCGCACCATCGACTTCGAATTCAACACCTCGTGGTCCACCGCGAATCCCGTTGGCTGCAGTAAGTCGGAGACCGCCGTAACAATCGCTTCGCACTCCTGCCGGAGCACGCTACATACGACGAACAAGACCCGACCTCCCGGGCGTACGTGCTGCGCGGCAGCGCGCAGTATCCCAGTCGACAACGCAGCCAGGCGCGAGACGTCGTCGCGCGTGAGACGTAGCAAGATCTCCGGGCGTCGTCGCAACGTGCCCGTGCCTGAACATGGAGCATCGACGACCACGACGTCGAAGTCACCGGGCAGCTCGTGCCCACCCGCGGTCCAGTCGACGGCTCGAGCCTGAGGTAGCGGCAAACCCAAGCGCCGGAACTCGCCCGCCAGCTGGTCCAGCTTCTTCTGCGTCTTGTCGACGACCCACAACTCGCCAGTCTGCCCCAAACGTTCCGCAAACAAGCTCGACTTCTGTCCACGGCCCGAGCACGCGTCGAGCACACGCAAGCCAGGTACGATACCGGCCGCGTGCGCGACAAACATCGCCCCTTCGTCTTGAATCACGAAGTGGCCCTCCGAATACTCGGGATGGCGACGCAGATTGCCCGCGTTTCCAACGCGATACGCTCCTTCGTACAGAGCACCCCGAGTCGCGGCTGATAGCCATGGGGGAACGGCAACATCGCCAACGAGACGCAAGCAAGGCACCGCCGTTGTGATCGTCGTCGGGTCGTCCCCAATACCGATGAGATGGTCCGCCTGCACCGCTCCGACCGAGTCGACCAAGTCTTCCATCAACCACGTAGGAGCGGTGTGGCGTATCGCCTCGGCAATCGACGGCTTGTCGACTTTGGTCAGGCGCCGCAGCAACGCATTGCAGAACCCCGCCACACGACCGCCGCGCTCCGCCGAAACCAGAGACACCGCTTCGTCGACCGCCGCAAACGCGGGCACCCGATCCAAGAAGAACAGCTGATAGGCCGCAACCAACAGATGCATCAGCACCCGTTGATCACCGCCGGCAATGCCGCGACTCGCGAATTGCAGCAACGTGGCTTCCAGCGACGCGCGGGTGCGCAGCACGCCGTAGACGATCTCGGTGACCAGAGCGCGGTCCGCCGGCGTCAACTCGACACTGGCACCGAGCTCGGCGTCCAGGGCCGCCGCGGCAAAAGCCTGTCGGCGATAGACCGCCTCGAGCACGCGAGCGGCAACGCCGCGTGCCGAGTCGGCCGCGCCACGCCGACTCGGTGGACGCCCGGACTTCAAAGCACGAGCTCCCGCACGTGTCCGCGGATGACGTCCCAACGCTTCTCGACGTCGTTCTTGAACGCCACCGCCATCAGCGCCACGATGACGAGCAAGCCAAACAGGTGGGCAATCTCGCGCACGCGCAACGGAATGGGTCGTCGCAGCAGTGCCTCGACCGTGAAGAACATCAGGTGCCCGCCATCGAGGATGGGAATGGGCAACAAGTTGAGCAACCCGAGGTTGATCGAGATCAACGCCATCACCCAGACGAAATACTCGGTGCCCTTGCGCCCCTCCTCGCCAGCAACCTCGTAAATCGTGATTGGCCCGGAGAGTGAGTCGAGACTGATGCGGCCCTGGGCGGCGCGCACCAGGATCATCATGATGAAGCGCGTGACATCTACCGTCTCTTCGACGGCCTTGGTCAAAGCGTAGCGCAGCGGCGCTGGGTGCTCGACGAACTCTTCCGGCGCGAGCGGGATCCAATGCTGAACCGAAAAGCGATACAGCGCGAAGGTCTGCCCCAGCTCGTCCGTGAAGTCCTCACGGTGGATGCGGAACTCGCCAGAACGTTCGCGCCCATCGCGAGCGCTCAACCATTCGATCTGGTGTGGGGCATCACGTTCGCGCCACACGCGCTCCTTGAACACACTCCAGGCGTTGAGCGGTGCGTCGTCGAGAGTCAACAGCTTGTCCCCCATCCGCAAGCCCGCTTCGTAGAGCGGCGAATCCGCGGGCAGCTCCGCGACGTACAAGTCCGCCAGCTCGATTCCCGCGCGGTCGAGCAGACTTTCGCCGGTCGCATTGGGCGTCAACGCCACCACGCCAGCTTCGTAGACCGCCATGCTGGCAAGGCCGCCCAGGGCATCGGGTACCGCCGAGGGACGCATGTACGTCACCGGCACCGTCTCGCCGTGGTTCGCCGCCAACTCGACCTCGAGGTCCATGTAGCGTCGAACCGGCTTGCCCGCGATGTGCGTCACGACGTCGAAAGTGCGCAGCCCCGCTCGATGCGCTGGCGACTCGGGGTCGGGAACGCCGATGACGGCCGCCGGAGCGGACGACTCGATGCCCACCGACCCGAGACGTTCATACACGCCGAGTTGTTTTTGCTGCCCGCCAGCGATCCCGTTCTCGAATTCCTCGACGCCGAACACTTCGTCGGCGACGACCTCGACCTCGACGTGTTTGTTGTCGCGAAAGACCTTGAACTGCAGGGCCTTCGCCGGGTTTCGCCCGATGATGCGCTTCACTTCGTCGAAGGTGCCGACGTCTTCGCCATTGACCGCCATGATGCGGTCACCGGGTTGGAGGATGCCGTCCGCTGGGTGCCCGGGCAGCACCCCGCCGACCGTTGGAGGAAGGAACGGACCGTCACCGACGAAAATCGAGAAGTAGAGCAAGACCGGGAAAACCAGATTCATCACTGGCCCCGCCAGAACGACGATGACGCGCTTCCCCAAACTGAGCGCTTCGAAGGTTCGGTGCCTGTCTTCGGGAAGGACGATGTCGGTCGTGGATGACTCGAGCATCTTCACATAGCCGCCAAAGGGCAAAACGCCGACGCAATACTCCGTTTCGCGACCGCGCAGCTTCAGCAGCTTCGGACCGAAACCGAGGCTGAACGTGATGACCTTGACCCCGAATAGCTTGGCGAAAATGAAGTGACCCAGCTCGTGGACGAAGATCAGCGAGCTGATCAGAATGACGAAATAGAGCAGGTCCATGGCCCAACCGAGCGAAGCTGACGCGGAGAAACGCCTGCCTAAATAGGAGACCCACACACCACTGGCCACAAAACGCCGCCAGAAGGGCCGAAAATAGGCGTTCAGGCCCTGCAACAGCCTGCGCTGGACGCCCGGACGGCGGCTTTACGCCCTCCCCGGGCTGCCCGCATCGCCCCGCCGCGCAGCTGAACTGGCAGACGCCCTCAGCTGTTCGCCTCGAGAACAGTCTCAAACGGCAACATCACAACAGCCAGTGTGCCGAGCCCAACACTCGGGACACCGCCACTCGATGATGCGATCGCCACTTCGTCCGGAGCGTGACTCCGCGACCCGCTCCGTGAGTCGCCAGCCGTAACGCGACGTAATCACCGTGTAGTTGGACGCGATCGCCGGCGAGCCGATGCCACAGCCCGCGCAGACGTGAACCACTGGCTCTGGCTGCGTCGCGCTTGCTCCCCGTCGTTTGTCACTCCCCCCAGTTGCGCGCGCGGCGCGCAAATGCTCACCATCCATCGTTCCTCCCTCTCACCCTCGAAACTGCGCACCAGCAGAAGAACTCGACCCCCCTGAGCCGTGCCGGAACAACGGGCCGTTTTCCTGCTGCACTCCGTGACGCTAACTGTCGCATGTTTCGTCAAAACGACACCCAGCAGTCAAACAGTCGCCGCTGAACGGGCAGTTGGTGCAAGCTTCAGAGATCCACTGCCGGTGTATCCAGGAGATATCGCACCCCGTTACCGGATGTAGCCGCAGCGAGCACGAGCGCGAGGTTGACGACCGCCGAGCCAGCTGCGTCTCCGTTTTCGCGCCAGTTCTTGCGCTGCGAAGCCGCGACCTGGGAGAGACCACCAACCACATTCGTGTGTGAGATGTTTCGCTCCGGTCCGTTCTACCGTGGACCGGCCAAGCCCCTCGACTGTCGCAGGGACTGCACTTCGCCGCTGTTGCGGCGGACTTGGGTGTAGACTACGCGCGGTCCATGTTGAGTGTTTCCTCACGCATCAAGCTCGGCCGGTACCGATTACTCGGTGAACTCGGCCAAGGAGGAACGGCGACAGTCTCGCTGGCCGTGGCGAGTGGACCCGCGGGCTTCAACAAGCTGGTCGTTCTCAAGACGATGAAGCACCAGTTCCTGACCGAGCCTGGGTTCAGCGAGATGTTCATGACGGAAGCTCGCGTCGCGGCCCGGCTCAACCACCCGAACATCGTGCAGACCAACGAGGTCTTCGAGCAAGGACCGCTGCCGGTCATCGTAATGGAGTACTTGGAGGGCAAGAGTCTCGCCGACATCCACGCGGCCCGGCAAGCCGACAGCGCTTTCGGCGTGCCTCACCAGCTGGCGGCCATTTCCGAAGCGCTGTCCGGCCTCCACTACTCGCACGAACTGACCGACTACGAGGGACTCCCGCTCGAGCTGGTGCATCGGGACGTAACGCCACACAACGTGTTTGTGACCTACGAGGGTCAGGTGAAGATCCTGGACTTCGGGATCGCGAAGCTGCGAACGTCGACCGTCGAGACCGAGACCGGCGTCGTCAAAGGGAAGCTGCGCTACATTCCACCGGAGCAAATCGTCGGTGAGCCGGTAGATCGCCGTGCAGACATCTACTCGGTGGGTGTGATGCTGTGGGAGGTGGCCGTCGGCGAAAAAATGTGGCGCGGCCTCGGTGACGCCGAGGTGATGAATCGCGTCATCAACGAACGGATTCCGCCGCCGAGTGAAAAGCATCCGTCGGTCGATCCGCGCTTGGAGCGCCTCATCATGCGCGCCTTGTCGCCAGACCCTGCACACCGTCATCAAACGGCGCTCGAACTCCAACAGGACCTGGATACCGTCCGCCGTGAGTTGCCCGAGCACGCCTCCGTCCGCGACCTGGGTCCGGCGCTGAGTGAGATGTTCAGCGCGGAGCGTCGCGAGACCCAACAACTCATCGAGCAACGACTGGCGGACACAGCGGAAGACTCGACGGCTAGCGGGATGACCAACTCAGGCAACTCCATTCGCGGCTACTCATCGAAAGCAACCGTGGAGGGCGCTGCACGTTATTGGTTGCTTCTGCCCAGCGCGGCGCTCTTGTTTGGCGCAGTCCTGTGGCTTCGGGGGTCGGCAGCCAATCCAACGAGAGGTGACTCGCCGAGCGAAACCGCTCCAAACGCCGCACGACAACCCGAGTCGAACGCCGAACGCACGCATCGGGTGAGGATCACCGCCTACCCCAAAGAAGCACGCATCTTCATCGACGGGCAAGAGGCAGCGAGCAACCCGTTGCTGACGCGAATGCTCCAGGACGACAAGCCTCACCGGCTACGGGTGCTGGCGCCGGGGTTCGAAGAATACGAAGGGACCTTCGACCTGCACGATGACACCGATTCGGTGATCCGGCTGAGTCGACTGCCACTTGCGCCCAGTGCCGCACCCGCCGTCACCCTGCCCAAGGTTCGCCGCGCACCTCGCTCGGCGGCGTCGAACGGTGAGTCCAACGCCTGCGATCCTCCTTATGTCGTGGATGAACGGGGTATCAAGCGCTTCAAACCCGAATGCGTCGAGTGATGCGGAACACCCGTCGAAGACGGTTCTGAACGTCGCGGGGCTACCTCACAGGTTGTTGCGCAAAGCAAACAGCACGGGATCTGGGTCCTCGTCGACCAGCGTCTCGGTGACTGCTGCCGCCAGAGCCTCAGCGAAATCGGTATCGAGCAGGCCCGACAATGCAGAGACCAAGACGTCTGAGCGGAAGTCTTCCCAGGTCACGCGCGCCAGCGAATCGAGATCTTTCTTCGGATCGATGTCTACGCGCGCTGGCAACGACCCCTTGAGCGCACTGAACGCGACCTGGCCTTTCTTGGAGCCAAAGGTGACGAGTAGGTCGACCACGTCCTCGCGATGCGGTGCCCCTTTGGGGAGCGGAAAACAGTCGGCGGTGAAAACGAATGTTCCCTGAGAGCCAGGAAAGGGTACCGATCCGAAGTCAATGCCCGGTTCGTAGCCCTGGCTCTGCAAGTGCCCCTTCGCCCAGTCACCCATCACCGTGAAGGCCGAGCGGTTCGACTTCTCGTCGGCAAACAGCCGCTCGACGCCGACGGTCCAATCGATCTCCATGGCGTCGCGGTTGAAATACGGCCAGAGCGAAAGCAGTTCGTTCAACACAGCTTTCATCTTGTCGTGCTCCGGTTCGTACCGACCGCTCCAATAGCCCTCGTAGAAATCCGGGCCTGCAAGCGACGGGAACAGATTCTCCATCGCAAACAACGACATCGTCCAGTCATAGCGATTGCCGATGGATAGCGGTGCCTCGTATCCGTGTTCAACCAGCACGTCCAACACCGAATGCAGCTCGCCGAGAGTGCGGGGGGGCTCGATGCCCACTTCTTCGAGGACGTGAACGTTGTAGTACAGCGTGTTGAGCCGATGAATGTCGAGAGGCACGGCGTACATTCGACCCTGATAACTCAAAGCATCTACAACCGGTTCGGCGAACACCGAGAACCAGTCGTTGTCTTCCGCGATGGTGTTCAACGCCGCCACCTTGGTCTCGCTATCGTCGCGGTCACCTGACAGCACCCACTGAAACAGATCTCGACCGCTGTTCGCCTGGAACGTGTCGGGCGGCAGTCCGCGCCGCATCCGGTCGGCCAAGCGCGCCCGCGCGTCCTCTGCCAACTCCTCGGCGGCATTGATTACGCGCACTTTGGGGTGCTTCTCCTCATGAACGTCGAGCACCGCTCCCAGCGCGGCACGTTCACTCTTCGACGACCACCAACTGAAGATCTCCACGGGCACCGGCGTGTCGTCGGGCACGCGCTCGGAGCACGCTGCACTCATCAGAGCCAACACGGTCAGCGTTTTCGAGGTCGAGCGACGCACAGCCATTGTGGCTTCTACCGCCCGATGACGGAGCGGGCTGTGATTCTGAGGCGGAACCCCGTGAAACGTCACGCCGATGTGGATCGGCAAACGAGCAAACCGGCCGAGCGGTCATCGCGGCACTCCGCGCCGCGAGCAGTTCACAACGAATCCGAAGATTCAGGACAGTACGGCAGCAGAACACTACTATTTCGCGAATGTCGCGAACCACTGCCGGCAGCAAGTCGTGGGCACAGGTTCTTTCGCTGGCTGCCGCGATGGTACTGACGGAACGCGCCGCCGGGCAGACACCCGCGCCGACCGGCGCAGAGATCACGGGGCAAGCTCCATCCAGCACAGGCAACGCGACGACGCCCAGCGACTCGCCCCCGAGCGAATCGGCTCCCGTCGGAGCGCCGCCCGACCAGACGACAGCCAAGGATTCAGCGGCGAGAGCGCAGATCGCCGACGCGACGCGCAGCGCCAGTGAAGAGCTCGAGCAGGGCACGGTCACAGCGTCGCCGCCACCGGGAACTCGCGAATGCATCGACGCCCACATCGCAGGTCAGGAAGCGCGCCTGGCAAACCAGCTCCTCGAAGCGCACTCCGCGTTGCAAAGCTGCGCATCCGAATACTGTCCGCAGCTGGTTCGAGACGATTGCATGCGTTTGGCGAACCTCGTGAGCGGCGAGACGCCGACAATCATCCTCGTATCCGATCGACCGGCGGACAGCAGCGCAGTGCGAGTGACCGTAGACGGTGTGGCCATCGAGAAACCGAGCTTCGGGATCCCGACCGCGTTCAACCCCGGTACCCACCAGGTCGTGTTCGTGGCGGAAGGCTACCAACCCGTGGAGACGACCGTGACGTTGGTCGCTGGCGGTGCGCCGATACGACTGGAAGTCTCGCTCACACCAGAGACGCCTCCTGAGCCACCGATCGGCAAGACACCTTCACAGACCGCCCGCGATCCCCATCCAGCGCCGATAGTGAACGACGACGGCGTCCCGGCAGCGACCTACGTGTTGGGAGGGGTCGCTGTCGTCGCAGCAGGCCTCGCAACACACTTCGCTTTGACCGGCTTGGACGAGCGGCGCAAGTTGCAGGGGGAATGCGCGCCCCTGTGCGCGAGCCGGCAAGTCGACGACGTCGAACGACAATTGCTGTATGCGGACATTTCCGCCGGGGTCAGCTTGATCGCCGTCACCGTTGCTGCGATGTCGTACTTCACGCGGAGCACCAGCGATTCGGACACGAACCACACCCCCGACCGCAACCTACGCATCGCGCTCGACCGCGGCCGGATAGGAATGGGATTCGGAGGTCGGTTTTGAAGCTACTTGCGTCACTCGCGCCGACGCTGATGTCAGCGGCGGCGATCAGCGGCTGCCTGATTGTCGTCGAGACAGACGAGTTGGAGGGCGGCTGCAAGCCCGACGAGAAACCCTGCGATGGCCAGTGCGTGTCCCGCTCCGAGCCCGAATTCGGATGTGGCGACAGCAGTTGCCAACCGTGTTTCCTACCCAACGCGCAAACCGTATGCGACAAGCAACTGCACTGCGCAATCGCCACGTGTTTCGGAAACTTCGAAGACTGCAATCACGATCCGGACGACGGCTGCGAGGTGAACAAGGATACAGACGTCAACCATTGCGGCTCGTGTGAAGCCGAAGCGTGCGATGTCCCCGGTGCCTTCCCCGCGTGTGCCCGCGGCATTTGCGCAATTCGCAAATGCAAGGAGGGCTACAAGGACTGCAACCGCGACTCGGACGACGGGTGTGAGGTCGAGGTGCTCGACAACGACGAGCACTGCGGCGGTTGCGGGCTGCAATGCGAATCACCATCGACCTGTTCCGAAGGCCAATGCCAATGACCCCCAACGGTCACCCACAACGCGCCCACGCTCAGCGAAGCAGCCCCGAGAGGATCTGCAGGCCGATGAGCAAGACCATGGGGGAGAGATCGAACCCGCCTGCTGGCGGCAGCACCTTGCGGATCGGAGCCAACGCGGGCTCGGTCAGCTGATCCGCAAAACGAAACACTGCGTTGTCGGAACGAACCCAGCTGCCAATCACCGAGACCAAAACGACGAGGCTGTAGACCTCGATCAACATTGCGAGAGGACGCACGCCGTTACAAGTGCTGCTTCGTTGGCGCGCCGTCAACCCCCCTGCCCTCTGTCGAGCAGCGTCGACCCGCCACGGTCGCGCGGATCTCGGTCATCCCGCCGCGAGCGCAGATCAGCTTGCCGACACGATTTCAGCCTCGAAAAAGCCCCAAGCGAAGTGAATTGGGCTCATCCGACCAGCGATGCGCGCAGCTCAGTCCTGCTGGGCGTCCAGCGCATCGAGGAAGTCCAGGACTGTTGCTCGGGCCGCCGCGCGCGTCTCATCTGGCGGAAACCGCCAAGTCGGCAGTTGGGGACGCCGCCGACCCCTGGTTCCCGAGCGCAAGCCGTATCAGTCGCTCGAATCGCTCGGGCGGTTGTGCACCCACTAGCCGATAGCCGTTGATCACGAACGTCGGTGTGCCGGAGATGCCCAAACGCTCGGCGAGTTCGACGTCTCGATCGATCGCCGCGTCGTGCACGCGCCGTTCAATCGCATCGTCGATGGCCTGGTCCGGCACGCCGAAGGCGGCGGCGTGCCCCGCAATGACCTGCGCGGTCAACGGGCCCTGGCGGGAATCGGACAAGTCGAACAGCTTGGCAGCCATTTGCCAGAACGCGTCCTGTCCGCGGCGAGCCTGTACCTCCAGCGCCGCAATCGCAGCACGGCGCGCGTGCTGATGAAAACCGAGTGGCAAGTGACGCCAAACGACCGCCACCTTTCCCGGGTACTTGGCGAGCAGTTGCGCCAGCGTCGGCATCACGCGCTGGCAATAGCCGCATTCGAAATCGGAAAACATCTGGATCACCACCGGGGCGTCCCCCCCTCCCAGCCGCGGGCTCGACGACGGTGGTTGCCCGATTTCGACGCGCTGCAGACCGGGGGGCGGAGCGGCACGCGACTGAAGCGCCGCATACGGATTGGTCACGCCACGCGTCGACTGAAGCAATTGCTCGACGTGGGTCAGTTCTTCTTCTACGGCCTGCTGAAAGACCTCGTACGGCTGAGCCCCCGCGATGCGACGACCATTGACGAAAAAGTGCGGCGTCCCCGACGCCTGTAGGTCCATCGCCAGATCGCGATCGGCGGTCAGCAGTGGGTGATTGGAACCTCGGGCTCGCGCCGCCGCAAGGCGGCCTGCGTCTAGGCCAAATCGCGCGGCCAGCTCTTCCAACTGCGCTTGGGACAGCTGCGGGGATTGGTACAACTCATCGAGGAACGCCCAGTACGCCGCGTCGCCTCGCTGCGCGCGAAGTTCCAGCGCCAACACCGCCGCGGGTACGGCCAATGGATGAAACGCTAGTGGGTTGTGCTTCATCACCCAGCGGATCTTCCCCGGGTAACTCTGCATCAAGCGCTTGATGGTCGCGTGGGCACGCTGACAGAACGGGCACTCGAAGTCGGCAAACTCGACGATGGTGACCCACGCCTCGTCCCCCGCCCCTTTCGACGGCGAGTTGCCCACTGGCACGACGTAAGGAGTGGGATCCGCCGCAGACCGCTCGACGCCAACCTCCGCCGACAGGTTGACGCTCACCCTAGCCGCATAGACGTCCGCAGCAGCAGTACCTCGATCGCGCAGGGCGTTTGCGGCAACCAGCTCGTGATCGATGGCAACTTTGAACTCCGCGTCGGGGCGAGCCCCGACCAGTCGCGCGCCATTGACGAAAAAGGCCGGAACCCCACTCACGCCCACTCGCGCGGCAAAGTCCAAATCCGCGTTGACGGCGGCCTCCACTTCCGGGTCGGCCAAGCGCTCCCGCAAGCGCCGTGGATCCACACCGACGTCATCAGCCCACTCTCGCAAGTCCGCATCGCCCAGGCTCGGCGAGTGCTCGAACAGCAGCCGCTCGTACTCGAAGAACGCCTCCGGACCTCCCGCATCGAAGACGGCCTGGGCGGCCAACGCCGCGGGCATGGCGCGAGCGTGGAAGGGCAACGGCGCATGTTTGAACACGACACGCAGCTGCTCTGGGCCGTACTCTTCACGCAGCCGCAACAAAGTCTCGTGACCACGCGCGCAGTACGGACACTCGAAATCGAGGAACGCAACGACGGTTACCGGTGCTAGGGCTCGACCCCACACGGGATTCCAGGCCTCGACGGTCAATTGCTCCGAGCTCGGTTGCGCGGCAGATTGCGCACCGGCCACCACGGGCTGACCAGAACCGGACGCACAGGCCAACATCGCCGAGGACGAACCGGCGACCGCTAACCACGCCACTAACAGTAGTGCAAATCCTGGCCTGACCACCCGGTCAATCCCCTGCACCCTTGTCCATGTTTCAAGGCGGGCAATGGCGTGCCACACGCGGCCCAATGGCAGCCCCGACGTAGACCTACGGGGACCATTGCGCACGGTCGCGACGGATGGCGGATCGGACGAAGAGGCGGGACGGATCGACATCTGCGTTCGGATCTATGGCGGATCTGGGGATTTGACCACGCCAAACACGAAGGCAAGGTTCAACGCGCCCGCTGGCGTGGCGCCGCCCGCGACGCTGAACCGACGAAGCGAACCGCCGTTCCCCAAAACGGCATACTAGTCCTCGGCAGCGGGCACCGGTAGCCCGGAAGGCCGATGAAATCCTTGGGATGTCTGGATCCGGGTCTGAGCCGATTTCCACGGGCGCGCGGGGAAGATTGCCTCTGGCACAACCGGCCAGTAGTGACTAGCTTCCCAATCCCTTCGACGGGGCCGCCGATCGACAATCGAGGCGAGCATCAACGCGCGTAGAGCGCATCACGAAAAGCAACGAAATCGTCATGCTGACTTGGGCCGCACGCAAGCTCTTTGGAACCGCCAACGACCGCGCCATTCGACGGATGAAAGGCAAGGTGGAGCGTATCAACGCCCTCGAAAGCCGGATTTCGAAGCTGACCGACGCTGAGCTTCAGGCCAAGACCAACGAGTTCAAAGACAAACTCGACAACGGAGCGTCGCTCGAGGACATCCTGCTCGAGTCGTTCGCGGTGTGCCGCGAAGCGAGCAAACGCGTCCTAAACATGCGCCACTACGACGTGCAGCTCATGGGTGGCATGGTGCTGCATCAAGGCAGCATCGCCGAAATGAAGACCGGCGAGGGCAAGACGCTGGTCGCAACCTTGCCGATCTATCTCAACGCGCTCGAAGGCAAGGGCGTTCACCTGGTCACCGTCAACGACTACTTGGCCAAACGCGATGCCGAATGGATGGGCAAGCTGTACAACTGGTTGGGGCTCAGCATCGGCACGGTCGTCAACCAGCAGGGCGACTCGGAGAAACGCAAGGCCTATCGCTGCGACATTTGCTACGGCCAAAACAACGAGTTCGGGTTCGACTACCTCCGCGACAACATGAAGTTCTCCGCACTGGAGTACGCCCAGCGCCCGCTCAACTTCGCGATCGTCGACGAGGTCGACTCGATCTTGATCGACGAAGCGCGCACGCCGCTCATCATCAGCGGCCCCGCCGAAGCCGCAAGCGACAAGTACCGGGCTCTCAACGAGATCATGCCCCGGCTGCGCAAAGACGAGCACTACATCGTCGATGAAAAGGCATTCAGCGTCACGCTGACCGACGACGGTGTCGAGCTGGTTCAGAAGCTGATCGGTATCAGCAATCTCTACGAGCCGATCCACGTCCGAACGCTGCACATCCTCAACCAGCTGCTACGCGCCCACGCGTTGTACAAGCGCGACGTGCACTACATGGTGTCTGGTGACGGCAAGGTGCTGATCATCGACGAATTCACCGGCCGTGTCCTGGCGGGCCGGCGCTGGAGCGATGGCTTGCACCAAGCCGTCGAAGCCAAAGAGAACGTGCGGATCCAAGAAGAGAGCCGCACCATGGCGAGCATCACCTTCCAGAACCTGTTCCGCATCTACAACAAGCTGGCAGGCATGACTGGAACGGCGCAAACCGAAGCGCAAGAGTTCCACTCGACGTACAAGTTGGACGTCGTGGCGATCCCGACGAACCGCCCCATCCAGCGCTACGACGACGAAGACGTCGTTTACAAGACTGAGCGCGAGAAGTTTACGGCGATCATTCGGGACATCCTCGAGAAGCACGAAGAGGGGCGCCCAGTGCTCGTCGGCACGACCAGCGTCGAGAAGAGCGGCGCGATTTCACGCATCCTCGCCAAGAAGAAGGTCCCGCACAACGTGCTCAACGCCAAGCACCACGAGAACGAAGCGTTCGTGGTCGCTCAGGCAGGTCGGCTCGGTGCCATCACCGTGTCGACCAACATGGCAGGCCGCGGCACGGACATCTTGCTCGGCGGCAACCCACAGATGTTGGCCCAGCTCGAGTTCAAGGAGGCCAGCCGTCTCCCCGAAGCAGAGGCCGACGAGTTCGCAGTTCTCGTCGAACGTTACGAAGCAACCTGCAAGCAGCAGCACGACGAAGTCATCGAGAAGGGCGGTCTGCACATTCTCGGTACCGAGCGCCACGAGTCGCGGCGCATCGACAACCAGCTGCGCGGTCGCGCTGGCCGTCAAGGCGACCCCGGGTCCAGCCGTTTCTACCTTTCCCTCGAAGACGACCTGATGCGCATCTTCGCAGGTGATCGCGTCAAGAACTTGATGGACCGCATGGGCATGCCTGACGACGAGCCCATCGAGCATCCCTGGGTCTCGAAGAGTGTCGAAAACGCGCAGCGAAAGGTCGAGATGCGTAACTTCGACATTCGCAAGAACCTGCTCGAGTTCGACGACGTGATGAATGCGCAGCGCAAGACCGTGTATTCCTTGCGCCAGCAACTGCTCGCCGGCCGCTACGCGCCCGAAGAGGTCGACGAGCTCGGCAAGCCCACCGGTGGCACACGTCGCATCCCGCTCAACGAGGACGTCAAGGCCAAGTCCGACAAGCTCGTCGCTCAACTGCTCGGTATGTTCTGCGAGCCCGCACTGCAGACGCGTCGCGAAGACGGCCAGGTCGTACCTCCAACCCGTAACGAATTCGAAAGGGTCGAGAAGGTCGTCGACCAGGAAAGCCTACAGCGCGAAGTCTACGAGCTGTGGGGCGTGCGCATCGAGGTCGGCGATAGGATCCGCCGCAAGCCCGTGGCTCTGTACGACGAGCTCGCAGATCTGGTCGCCCGAGGTTTGACCGAGCAACGAGAGCGCTTGCTCGACCTGATGGACAAGATCATCAGCGCGATGGTCGAAGAGTCGTGCCCGCCCAACCGTCCTCCGGAGGATTGGGATTGGGCCGGGATCCACGCAGGGTTCAAGGACCATTTCGGCGTTGCGCTCGAAAACGACGTGGACGACTTGGGCGACGCCGAACGCCTCGTGCGCGTCGTATTCGAGCGCGCCGAAGCGCTGTACGTAGAACGCGAGAAGCGCTTCGGCGCCGAGAACCTACTGCGCGCCTTCCGCCATTTCTACCTGCGCGAAATCGACCGTTCTTGGGTCGATCATCTCAGCAGCATGGAGCACCTGCGCGACGGTATTCACCTGCGGGGCTACGGCCAGCGTGACCCGAAGCAGGAATACAAGAAGGAAGGATTCAATCTCTTCCTCAACATGATCGCGCGCGTGTCGTCGAACGTGTTGACGAGTCTCTTCCAGGTCGAAGCAGAAAAAGAAGAGCTCGAGGCGATGGAGGAGGAAGAGGCACGCAAGCACCTCGAAGACCTGCAGAAGGCTGTCGCTCGCCATCCGGGCGAGGACGACGATCTGGCAACGAAACAGCGCCAAGTGGCCAAGGGCCAGGAATCGGCGAAGCGCGCCGCCGCACCGGCAGTGCGCGGAAACGACCCCTGTCCATGCGGTAGCGGTCGCAAGTTTCGGGAATGCCACGGAGCCGCTTTGGACGACGACGACGCAGCGTGACCGCCCATGGCGACCGACGACGAGACGCAGCTCCCCGATGAGGTCGCACGACTGCGCCAGCGTCTAACACAGCTCGAGTCGCTCGATACATCCGCCAACGAGCACGCGATGCTCTGCGCGGCAGAAGATCTTGCTCAACTCGGTGCGTTCGTCTGGAACGCCTCGACGAAGCAGGCCACCTGGTCCGACGGGCTGCGGCGCATCCTGGGTATTTCTCCGGACACCGTCACGTCCGCGGACGAAGCGATCTGTCTGGCGCACGCAGACGACCGCAAACGGCTGTATCGGCTCGCGCGTCTCGCCGTCCGCGGCAGCGAAGTGAAACCGACCGATTTTCGCGTGATCCGCGGCGATGGCACGATCCTGCACGTGATCGGGCACTTGCGCGCCGTGTTCGACGAGGCGGGCGCACTCAGTGCGCTGCAGGGGGCGATCATGGACGTGACCGAACGCCGCCGCCTGGAGAGCCAGCTGCTCCATTCCCAAAAGATGGAAGCGATAGGGACGTTGGCAGGTGGCGTCGCTCACGACTTCAACAACTTTCTCCAAGTGATCGAAGGGCATGCAGATCTGATTCGTCTTGACCCGACGGTTCCGCGCAAGACGTTAATCTCGGTCGAGGAGATCAGTAAAGCCATCGAGCGCTGCCAACAGCTGACCCAGCGTCTGTTGGCGTTCGGTCGCAAACAGGACGGGACTCCGACGCTGAACGAAGTGCACTCGCTCGTGGGCGCAACCGCGCGCATGCTGAGTCGGGTAATTGGTGACGACGTCGAACTGAAGCTGATTGCCGATCCGCACCCTTGCACGATTCGGATTGATCCCGTCCAGTTCGAGCAAGTGCTCGTGAACCTCGCGGTCAACGCACGCGATGCGATGCCAGACGGTGGAACCCTCGAGGTCCGCGTCGATCAAATCGACCTCGGTCCGGAAACGAGCACGCCGTTGAGCTTGGCCCCCGGCATGTACTGCCGCATCGAGGTGCGTGACACCGGTGTCGGCATGACCGAATCGGTGCAAGCGCGGGTCTTCGAACCGTTCTTCACGACCAAGCCGGTTGGAACCGGAACGGGTCTGGGCCTGTCTACTGCCCACGGCATCATTCACCAAGCCGGTGGAGCGATCCGCGTCAGTAGCACCCTCGACGTTGGGACGGTGTTCACGCTGCTGTTTCCGATCTCCGCGTCCGAGCAAGGCCTCGCCAGAGCAGTGGTCGATTCACGTGACTATCCGACCGGCAACGAAACGATCCTGCTGGTCGAAGACGGCGAAGACGTGCGTTCGATCACCAAGGACCAGCTGGAGCGCGCAGGCTACACGGTTCTGCAAGCACCCAACGGTGAAACCGCGCTCGATCTGGCCAATCGCCACTCCGGCCCGATTCACTTGTTGATCACCGACGTCATGATGCCGCGCATGAGCGGTCCCGAGCTCGCAGGCCGCATTCAGGCGAAGCGCCCCGCAACTTGCGTGGTGTTCATGTCTGGATACACCGAACGCCTCGTTCTGCGCCGCACGGCACTGCGCAGCGACCGGGTTTCACTCCACAAGCCCTTCTCGATGCAAGAGCTGCTCACTTGCGTCAGGGAGCAGCTGGACGCCCTACGGCAAACCTGACGGTTCGCTGACGAAGACGGGGCGTCCCCAAGCACCGTGAGCTCCTGAAGCTCAATCCTGATGACGACCGCGCACGTCCACCGGACCGTCAAATCGAGGTCGCTGCATGCAACCAGGTTCAGTGAGTCGCACGTTGGGCAAGTGGTGACGGACAGCGGGCCACTCCGTCTGGCCCGCGGCGACACCAACACAAGTCAACAGTTCACCCAGTTCAACCAGGGGCACCCACGGTTGATCCTGAATGAACAGCAGCAGGTTTCTCCCTGGAGGTGGCACGAGAAGGTTCACGGGTTGTTTCATCCACACGACCGAACCTGCCGGTGCACCGTTCTCGGTTTCAATCCTGGTTCCTTCTCCCACTCCTTCTGCAGCGCTGCGGTACCAAGCATCGTCGGCGCGTTCCTCGTCACTCTTTGCCGGTGGCGGGCAGCGCCGCGCCCAAGCCGTCAGTTCGCGACTCAATGCGAAACGGAACGCGTCGACGTCACAGCGGGGGTCGACACCAATCACCCGCGGACTGAGGCAACCGCGTTGCTCGAAGAGCACGACGTCCAGCGCAAAACCGACAGCAGCGAGCTCTTCATGTCCCGGAGTGAGCAGCAACCCAGCGCCGATCCCGCTTCCATGAGCGAGCAAGTGAACTCCCGACGGCAACACCGATCGCAGATCGGCGAGCGTTTCGTCGGAGCCGTAGGCGTGCACGTGATCTGCAGGCTCCGGCGCCAGAACGTTGGTGAGCCGGAACAGATCCCCCGTGGCCTCGTGCAGCAGCTCAGCCAGGACCGAATCCCGCCGTGAGGGGCGAACCACGACGTCATCGGACGCCGCCAATGCGCATGCAATCGCGCGATGCGCCGAAACGAACACGTTCGCGGACAACAGAACCCACACTCGGGGCGCAGTGGGCATGCTCGAACACAGTTCGTCGAGTTCGTCCTCGCTGGGGGCGGCCTCCAACGACAGCGTCAATCCGAGCTCGACGGCCGCCGCGCTCAGCCCCGAAGCTCGAGCAATTCGCGAGCGCGCACGCCGACCGAGATCGTCCTGTGGATCGGCGATGCGCCGCGCGGCAGCGACCAGACGCCTCACTCGTTCGATGGGACTCGCCGTTTCCGCAACCCCTCGAACGTCGCTCGACGCGGCTGATATCCCAGAAGCGACGTGGCTGCCAGGGACGACGACCGAGCTCGCACCCGTGCCCTCCCACAACGCTTCGGCCGCCAACGAGCAGCCTCGCAACGGGGCACGCGGGCGACGTCCGATCAAGCGAATGCCGTCTCCGGACGCTTGTACGAGGTCTTGAGTCACCACGTACACCGCCGAATCGACGTTCGCCAAGTCGATGAAACCGGCCAGGCCGACCTCACCACGTGGCAACGGCGTGAGCGTTCGCGGGTCGAGCACGACCGCTCGCAACCAAGGCGGCGGCAAGAAGACGTCTCGCGGCCCTTTCAACTCGCAACCGAGCGCGCCGTCGTACAACTGGCTGCACAGTTCGGTCATGCCGTACTCGGCAACGATGGGGTGCTCGCCCAGTGCCGCGACCAGGCGTTCGTCGAGTTCATCTGCCGCGACATTTCGTGTTCGCCCCTTGAAGCCGCCAGTCTGCATCACGACGCTTCCCGGTGGTAGGTGAACCGCGCGTCCGCGTAGTTCGTCGAGCAGCATCACGAGCGCAAACGACGTGGCCAGCAACAACACCGGTCGACCGAGCGTCGAGGCCCGACGCACGTTTGCCTCTAGGCCGGCAACGTCGACTCCATGGGCAGTGAGTAGCCACGGCTCGGGCTCTCCGTCGGAAGAGCGATCCACTGCGTGCCCCCCGAACTCGACCATGAAGCGCTGCGCCATGAACCCCAGCGACGACGTCGGGGTCGGCCCGAGTCGCGGCATCAGCGCCACGACCCAGGGTTGCCGCTTGGATGGGTCAATCAGCGCTCGCCGCCCTGACAACACGGAAAGCTCTTCGTAGGTCTGTGTCGTCCGCAAGAGATGGCGACCCGTCGCATTGCTCGTCGTGCCACTCGTGCGAAAGCACACAGCCGCGTCGGCTGCGGCAAAAGCAAACACGTCGGCGACTCGAAACGCATCGACGGGGAGTGGCCTCAACTCCTCGAAGAGACCCAAACCCGAGCGAGAGGCCCGACTGCGATTCGCACTTGCCTGGTGCCGGGCGATGGCCAAAGCCAATTCTTCGAAGGATTCTGGGCAGGGCGCGCCAGTCAGCGAGGCGCGGGCGAAGGCGCGGACGCGGCAATGCAGGTCCTCAGACTGTTGGATCGGACTCACGCAGGCTCTTCGACGAAACGAGTTACACGGATTCGCCACACTAGTGCACCGATCAGCTTGCCAGTGCACGGAAATGCCCCGAAAAATCGCCCCATCGGGGGGTGAGGACGTTTTTCGGGGCGACGTTCGGGCACTCTTGCTCGCAGCTCTAGGTTGTTGATTTGTCGCGGCAATCAACATGATTGCCGCGACAGTGCTTCGCCAGCATGAAAACGAGCGATTGTTGGAGCCCCGTTCGGGGCGAGGGCGACTGGCAGGGCACTGTGCTCGCCCAATTAGCCACCGTGCAACGTGCC
>QJWJ01000541.1 GCA_003235365.1 Deltaproteobacteria bacterium | reverse complement strand
GGACCAACCGCCATCCAACCCCCGCGGCGAACCTGCCCCCGCGGAACCCACTGACACCTCTGCCCCCAGTGATGACTCAAAACCAGCAATCACTCCCGAACCCGACGAAGACCCTGCACCTACCGACTCGCCAGCGTTCGACGCAGGATTGGACCCAGTGGATACGCCGTCGGTCCCGAGCTGGAACAACGACATGCTGCCGCTATTCGCAGCGAGTTGCGGCAGCACCATGGTCGGGTGTCACGCGCGGGAGGTCTTCGCCGGCCAGATTGGGTCGGACTGCCGCGGTTGGCTCTCACTTGCCGACGAGCCGCTCGGTTCGACCTACAACGGCGAGTACCGCAACGGAGAAGACACGGGCTGCCCAGACGTCCCGCTGTACGAGCGACTATTGACGACCTCTTGGCAATGCGACGACTTGCCTTACGTCGCCCCGGGCGATCCCCGTGGCAGCTACTTGTTCCGCAAGATCGCCGGCGGACCGTTGTGCAACAACGGGGACGAGCCGTCGATGCCCATGCCCATGAGCGGCAGCCTCGACGAGGATCAAATCGAGTTGGTGCGGGCTTGGATCAGTGCGGGCGCGCCCCAGGACAACTGATTCGGGTTGGACGAACGCCCATGACCCGACGCCCTGGAGCCACGCTCTGCGCCGCGAGTGTGGCTTTCGCGACCTTGACTGGGTGTGGGCCCGGGCAAGAGGGTGCCTCGGCAGGGATGGGAGTCTCAGCGTCGGCTCCTCCCGCTGCGACAGAAGAGCTGTCGTCCTGCAGCCGCAACCAAGCGGATCCACCGGACGAACTGGAAACACGCGTGAATGCGCTGTCGCAGCAGGATTTGGAACCAAGCTACTCCACGTCGGGGTTGACCAGTGTCGACGTAAGCCTGGTCGGACTGGCGTTGGAAGTGGACGCCGAACGCGTCCGACCGACCCTGGATGCCAACTTCGCACTCACGCGCGGCGTGCTGGGACGGGTGGTCTTGCTCGCCCTCGGAGCGGACTCGGGGCCCGGCGAGCCGTTTGACCGCGCGCTGCTCGACCGCGGACTGAGCCGCTACTACGCGTGTTCGCGCGGACTGCCAGAGAGCTTGAGCCAACTGCGCGAGCGGGGGTTCGACTATCGCAGCATCGAGCCGCTGAAGATCGAAACGTCCATCGCCAAGGGCGGCCCCCGAGAACTGTTCGAAGACGCTGAACGAGGCATCTTCGTGGCACAAAACCAAACCGAAGACGGCCTGGAGACGGAAGTGATCCTGCGCGACCAGCGTAGCGACGGAGCCCTGGATTTTCTCGCCTTCGACGCCCGGGGACGGCGAGTCGATCAACTCGCCTTCAGCGGGTCAGGAGCGACGGGCGCCCTGCCGGTCCCTTCAGCCTGTGTCACCTGCCATCGCGACATCAACACGGCGCGCGTCGACGTCGTCGACCCGCGCAGCGGATCGCGCTGAGCTGACGGCACAGTCTCAGGAACCGGTCTTCTTCTTGGCTTGAGCTTTGCGAGGCTTCGCCTTCCCGACGGGTCGCGGCTTGACCTCATCCGTGGAAGGCTCATCGGCTTTTGGGGAGTCATCGGTCCCCGTCGCGGCAACTGCCCCACCCTGAGCCTGGACGAGGCTTTGTTTGAGCGCCTCGAACAGATCGATGATCTGAGCACGCGGGACCTCTTGGGCGACGTGCACTTGCTCGCCGGCGACCTTTTGATCGACCGCCGCCAACACGCGGTCGGCAAACTCGTCCTTGTACTTGCCGGGCTCGAACTGCTCGACGCTCAGCTCGGTGATGAGCTTCTGCGCCAGGTCGCGTTCGAGCTCGGAGAACTCGAACGTGGCACCGGTTTCGACGTCTTCGAAGGAGCGCACTTCGTTCGCGTAGTACAGCTGGTGAAGCATGAGGCCATCCTTGTAGGGGCGGATCAACACGAGCTGCTCCTTGCCTTTCGCTGCCCAGCGGCCCACCGCGACTTTCTCGCTGACGCGCATCGACTCGGCGAGCAGCCGATAGGCCTTGTCCCCGCCTTTGTCCGGGCCGAGGTAGTAGGTCTTCTCCACGTGGATCAGATCCACGCTGCTGAGCGGCACGAACTCGACGATGTCGAGGCTCTGAGATCGCTTTGCTTCCAGCGACTTGAGCTCTTCATCGCTGAAGATGACGTACTGGCCTTTGGAGTATTCGTAACCCTTGACCAGCTGCTTGCGTTCGACCACCTCGCCCGTGCCGGGCACGATGTACTGCTGCTTGACGCGACTCTTGGTCGGCTCGTGCAGCATGTTGAAGTGCGCCTGCTGAGCTGACGTGGCCGTGTAGAGCTTGACCGGAATGGAGACCAGCCCGAACGAGATCGTGCCGGAAGAAATTGCGCGAGCAGCCATGACCGAAGGGTACCGGAGCCCACTGACGTTGACGAAGAGTTCTGCAGAAGCGCGCGGCGTTTGCATAAGGGCTTGCGAAGAACGGCGCTCGACGACTGAACAGACCGCCAGTTTGCTCCAACCCGCGTGGGCTCGGCCGCGCTCACGCCGACCGAACCTCAACCTGTGGCGACTGCGGCGGTGGGGCTCGCGGTTTGCACAAACGCCCACCCCGGTGCACGCTGCGCCGCCGACGAGCGGCCGCGCTCGCTGACGAACCAAACGCCATGCCACGAAGAAGCCAGAACCAGCGCGCGGAGCGCTCGGGAAGTGAGCCTCGCACGCTCGTGATTGGCGCCGATCGCGCCGTCGCCGCAGCCAGCTGCGCGGCGCTGGCCCGCACCGATCGACGCTTGTTGTTGCTGGGTGAAGACGACGCGACGCTCGCTGGCCTCGACGCTCGCCTCGTCCAAAACGAACTGCACGACTACCGCGCCTTCGTCACCGCAAACCGAGCAGTTCAGCTCCAACCGTTCTTGCGCGAGTGGACCGAAGAGTTGAGCGCGGACCTCGACATGGTCGTGATGTTCCTGCCGGCAGTACCGGCGTTGCCGGGATTGCTGGAGGGGCGCGAGACCAAACCGGTCCTCGAGGCAACACTCGTCGAGCCGCTCGAACTGCTGGGGGCGGTGCGGAGCTTCCTCGAGTCCGTCGATCCCCCGAGCAACCGAAGACCGCCCTTGATCGTCGTGGGCCACAGCGAAGCCTTGCCAGTCGCACCACGCCCTCACCAACCGCTACTGAGTGAAAGTTGGCGCTCAGCGTGTGCCGCGCTCGCGCAGAGCGCCGCTCCGTTCGCGTCGGTTCACGTGATTTGGGCCAGCGGCGTTTGGACGGAGCCGGCGGTGCTGGGTCTCCAGCAACGCGCGGAGTCCAGCGGGAGAACGTTCACGGAAGTCCTGGACGCGGAGCTGTCGGGCAGCGTGGCGAGCCGCGACCCCGCACCGGAGAACCTCGTCTCTGATGGTGCCGAGCCGTCGCCGACTTCCGCCAACGGTGAGCGACGCGACGCCACGAACCCGTTCGAGTTGCTCGGCCCCGGCAGGCTCACCAGCGAACACGTCGCGCACGCACTGCAGTCGCTGTTGCTCCCGCACTCCGCGCATCTCTCGGGCACCCTGCTTCCGCTGGGTGGAAACCTCGACCACTGCGACGCCACGCCGATTGGCACCAAGCGCTGAGGGCGGTCCGCTCGAAAGTCGGTCCTGCGATTCACCTGGAGCGCAAATCGCACACCGCGTACCGCTGCAGTCGAGGTGTAAACTAGAGACCCCTGCTCCCGGCGATCGAATGCGTCGCAGCCGCGGCGTGCCGATCAGGGTCGAGACGCGGTGCGCCGAGACGCGACGCGTCTCGACACAAACAACCCCGGTGCGGCTGCGGCGCTGACAGACCGCATTTCGCAACACTCGATTTTGATGGCGCTTCTACCGCTGGCCGTTGCTGGGAGCTTTTTGGGCGGGGCGTCGTGCGACACTCGCGCGTGATCGAGCGGTGATACGCCCGATCAGAAAACGACGCGGGAGCTCCCCCAAACAACATGCGGGTCGGGGTATCCCGGCTCACATTTGTTCGTAGTACCTCTTACCTTCCCGACGCGGCAATCCGTCGAACACGTCGGCCCAGCTCCGTGAGCAACAACTCGTCACACACCCGCGACCGCGACGCCACGCGCGACGGGCACTCTGCGGCCTCGATGGACCACCGAGTCGAGCGCTACGCCAGTGGCACGTCGCGAACCACCACAGCGGCAACCACGTCGACTGCCGATTCCGTGCATTGGCAAGCGGATCGGTATTCGAATCGGGGTCGCCAAACGCTGCGGCGCTGGCTCGCAACGACGTTGCTCGTTGCACTCTCGCTCGCGTCGTGGACGACGGACTTGCGCGCCCGGCGCAATCGACCGCAAGCACCGGCGCTCTCCCCAGCGGGTACCGTGGTGATCGTGACCCTGGACGGAGTGCGCTGGCAGGACGTGTTCTTGGGTTTGGACAAGCGCCACCTGCCCGCTCAATCCGAGCGCACCGACGTCGACATCCCGAACCTGCGAGCACTGATGACCGAGCAGGGCGCGGCACTCGGCGCGCCCGGATCGATGCCGTTCAGCGTCAGCGGACCTAGCTTCGTGTCGTTGCCGGGCTACACCCAGTTGTTTACGGGCCGCGCGGACGTGCCCTGCACCACGAACGCGTGCGAACGAACCGTCACACCGACGCTGGTAGATGCCGTTGGACAACGCTTCGGGCGAGAGCAGGCGGTCGTCTTGTCGTCCTGGCCCGACATCGAGCGCGCCGCCGTCGCCCAATCGGACAACGCGATCGTCTCCGCCGGTCGCCACGGCGGGGCAGGGCGCCACGTGTTGCAAGAGCTCGGCTTGGCGGACACCACTGCCTTGGGCGAACAGAGCGAGGCAGCCCCGGGTACGGGTGACTACCGCCCCGACGAGCTGACACGCGCGCTGGCACTGAGGGTGTTGGAGCGCCAGCGCCCGCGACTGTTGTACGTCGGCTTGGGCGACACCGACGAGCACGCTCACCACAACGACTACGAAGGCTACCTGCAGGCGCTCGAGCAGTTCGACGTCTGGCTCGGCGAGGCGATGGCAATGAGCGAACGACTCGCCACTCGAGGGCACCCGGTGACGTTCTTCATCACCACCGATCACGGCCGCAACGACGACTTCGCCAACCACGGCGGCAAGTCCGAAGCAGGACGGACCTGGCTCATAGCAGGAGGCTACGGCATTCGAGGTACGGCGCCGTCGGAGGAGCTGCGTTACCTGTCCGATCTCGGGCCCACGGCTGCATACTTGCTCGGCGTTTCGTTGCCCACCGCTACCGGTAGAGTGCTCGACGAGCTGTTTTGACCGCGGCAGACCGTCGTGGTCGCGGCTCGGGATCGCTGTCGACGCGCTGTGATCGCGCTTCAGCTGAAATCGACGCGGGATAGCTCGTCGAGCAAGTGCACGTTGGCGGCGATCGCCTTTTCGAAGACGCCCAGGTGCAGCGACTCGTCGGGGCCGTGGGCGCCGCTCATCGGGTCGAGCACGCCGTTGAGGATCAGCGGCAACTTCGCGTAGCGGCGCCCGAACAACGCCACGAAGGGGATCGACCCGCCGATGCCGATCGGCAGCAGCGGCCGACCCCATGCCTGTTCGTACGCGCGATCGGCCGCGGCAAAGGCCGGCCCTCGGGGCTGATACAGCCAGCTCTCGCCCCACCCGGGCCGGTCGCTGAGCGACACCTTCACGCCACCCGGTGCGTCGCGCAGCAGCACGGCCTCCAACGCAGCACGAATCTCCGAGTGCTTTTGCCCGGGCGCCACACGGATCGACAGCACCGCCGAGGCGCGCCCGCGCACGGCGTTCTTGTGGTTGTCGCGCGTGGGGAACGTCGTCGACAATACGGTGACCGCGGGCTGGCGCCACAACCACTCGGCGGCACTGCGCCCCTCGAGTGGCAACGGGTCGACGCCGTCGAGCAGGTGCCCGCCTTGCCGGACCACGTCATCGGTCAGCGGCACGTCGTGCAGCCGCTCAGCGTCGGCTTCGGGCACCGTCATACGGCCCAGGTTCAGTCGAGTGTTGCCGTCCAGCAAGCGCGCAAGCAGCAAGATCAGGGCGTTGCCCGCATCCGGCACCATGTTGCCCCACAGCCCCGAGTGGACGTCGGACGACAGTGCCTCACACACGAGCTCGACCTCGTAGATGCCACGCAGACTCGTGGTCAGCCCGGGGATGTCGGGCGACGGGTTTTCGCAGTCGGTGAGCACCATGACGTCCGCCTCGAACGCCTCGGGGTGGGCGTCCATGTAGCGTTCGAGATTGGGCGAGCCGATCTCCTCTTCACCTTCGATGACCAGCTTGACGTTCAACGGCAATTGGCCGACCACGCTGAGCCACGCTTCGAGCGCCGCCAGGTGCGAAACCCAACCGCCCATGTCGTCGGCCGAACCGCGCGCGTACAACCGTCCGTTTTCGATGTGTGGCACGTGCGGCGGGTGCGACCACGGCTCGCCCTTGACCGGCTGCAAGTCGAAGTGGCCGTAGATGAGCAAGGTGGGCTTGTCCACACCCGCGCCGAGCCACTCGGCCGCCACCAACGGGTGCGCGCCGTCGAGCTGCAACACACGGCAATTCGAAAACCCCAGCGCGACGACATCCGCGGCGATCCGCTCCGCCAGACGATGCACGTCCGGCTCGTGCGCCTCGTCACAAGAGATCGCGGGGATCGCCAGATAGCTCGCCAGGCGCTGCATCGTTGCAGGCAGGCAACTCAGCGCGTGGCTCTTGACCATTTCGACGGCTTCGACGGTGCTCATGGCCACTTCATACAGCGATCGCGCGCGCCCGTCACATGTCGAGTTCGAGGCTCAAGTTCGGGATCGTCAGCGGCCCGAGGGTGTCGACGGTGCAACCGGCTAAGGTGCAGTCCAGGTCGAACTCCTCCTTGTTCAGTGTGGCGTTGAGCACCTCCAGCACGAGCGCCAGCGACGCGCCGTCGTCGAGCGCCCAGCGTTTCTCGGCGCGAATGTCCAATCGGTAGAACGGCGCGGTACGGCGCGCGTTGGTCCGTGTGCGCCCCAGCGCGTCGCGAAAGGCGCGCACCGTGTCGGCGATGGCCGGGTCCTCCTTGGCAGCCAGAAAGCCGCTTCTGCCACTCGATTGAGCGTCGAGCGGGATCAAGTCCGGCGGGCGCCCCGTGTAGAAGACCAGGCGCGCGCCGGTGCGGATACCATGGCCCCAACGATAACCGACCGCCGCATTGAACACGTGTGTGCGATCCCACGCCGCCGGCCCGGTGAAGGCGCCCACGCTCCGTGTCGAGCGCGACAGGGTGTACGACAACATGCCGCCGACCGTGCGCGACAGGCTGCGACGAACCAACAGCTCGAGACCGTAGGCCTGACCCATGGTGCGCTGCTCGGTGTCGAACTCGGCCGGCACGCTCGCCAAACCGGGTGCATCCGTGGAATTGAAGAACGCGTTGTGAAAGAGCGTCGCGCTCGTGCGCAGATCCCAGGGCGCTCGCCACTGCACACCCCAACTCGATTGCACGCTGCGTTGCAACCCGTCTTCCATGTTCGCGAGCTGTAAGCCTGGAACCGGCACGGGAAACGCCGGGGGTTCGTGCGCCAGGCCGAAGCCCTGATTGAAACTGAGGCTGTCGGTGATTTGGTAGTCGGCGCTGATACGCGGCTCGATGGCGAGGGCTGAACTGCCGTCACTGACGTACACGTCCGTGCGCAGGCCAGGTGTCACCCGTACGTCCCGCGTCGCCTGCCACGGCAGATCGGCGCGCGCGCCCCAAACCACGTCGAATCGAT
The DNA here is from genome assembly GCA_003235365.1 of Deltaproteobacteria bacterium. Taxonomy (GTDB): domain Bacteria; phylum Myxococcota_A; class Polyangia; order Polyangiales; family Polyangiaceae; genus SZUA-265. The sequence continues at coordinate 14,227 of QJWJ01000541.1, read as the reverse complement.
CCGTGTAGGCGCTCGCAAAGCGCCGCGGATCGGTGAACACGCTGCGCGACTCTTTCTTCGGCAAGCGACCCGCCGCCAACACGTCGTAGACGTCGAGGCGCACGTCGCTGCCAAAACGCACGTCGAGATCGCTGTCGAGGCGCCGCACGTTGTCAGCGCGCAGCTCGACCGAACGATCCCGCACGCCACCGAGGCTCTTGTCGTCGGCGGTCTTGTCGTAGCCCACCGTCACCGCAAACGTGCTCTGGCCGCCGTCGACGAGCCGCGTGAACCTCGCGTCGAGCCGGTGAAACTGAGAACTGAGCGTCGAGCCGTCGTTGCCGAAACTGTCGCTCGATCCGAATCCGAGCACCGTCACCGAATCTCGTGCTCCGAAGCGGCGATGCGCTCGCGCCTGGTAGTCCCAGTAGCGCAACGACAGATCAGGCGCAAACAGCTGCACCAGTGGTTCGATGTACGAATAGCGACCCGCCACCAGCAGATCGGTCGTGCCGCCGAGGACGGGGGTCTGCGCCACCGCACCGACGTCGGAAAGTCGAAGCTTGGCGTTGAGCCGCGGCTCGTAAGCGGGAGGCGTCAGCGACGTGTCCACCACACCACCGGAGAAATGCCCGAGCCGCGCCGGATAAGCCGCCGAATGCAACTGCACGTCGTCGATCATCTCCGAAGGAAACACCGCCGGACCGGCGCCCATGTGGAAGAGCAAGGGCACCTCGATGCCCTCGATGAAGTAGCCGACGTTGCCCGGCGGAGCCCCGCGCACGAAGAAGTACGGCATGCCCGAAACCATGGGTGTGACGCCGGGCATGGCTTCGATGACGCGAAAGGGTTCGCCCATCGCACCGGGCATCTGCCTGATCTCGTCCTTGTCCATGCGCACCGCGTCCGTCTCGATGCGCTCACCGGCCACCACGACCTCGACTTGGGCGATGCCTTCGGGTGCTGGAGGGGCATCGACGTCGGGGGGCGTTGGAGCCGCGACAACGGGAGCCATCGAGGGCTGCTCCGAAGCGACCTGACGGTCGGTGGATGGGCTCGACGCCTGGTGGTTGGCTTCGAAGTGCACTTCGAGCTGTATCCACGCGCTGGTCGGCACACCGCCCTTCATGGCAGGAGTAAACACGTAGCGGTCGAGAACCGCGTGCAGCGCGGCAACACATTCGGGCGGACCACTGACAGTTCGCGCCTCGTGAACGGCCCCGTCGGATCCGACCAGCACGTTGAGCGTCACGTCACCGCTCTGGTCACCGCTGGTGTCGACCTCGGGTTGATAGATCAGGCGCGGCGCGACGACTACCGGCGGCGTCACCGACGGGTCGACTGCCGGCGAGTCTTGCAATGCTTGCGCACTGACTCGAACCGCGAACGAGGCTGCTGCAGCGCAGCCGCTGGCACCCAAGATCAGCCCAACCAGTTTCGACCTGCCACGTCGCGGGCGCCGATCCGCGGGTCCCTTCAAATCACCTTCAGCCCTTCTCTCGATAGATAACCGCGAGATAGCACGAACGAAAACACACGGTCTATCAACGGGTTCGCCCAGCCATTCAACAGACAGAACTGACGGTCGGGGTGTTGGTGGTGCACGTCGTGCGCCGCGGGAGACAAGAACAATCCCGTCGCTTGCAGGAAACGCGCGACGGCCGGAGTCTTGCGCTTGTGTGTACAGCTGTGGGCGTACTGCGCCACCGTTCCACAGCCCACCAGCACGGCGAGGAACAGTGAAACATCCGCCGGCAGCCACCCCAGTTCACCGAGCGAGACGAACAGCACCGTCAGAGGAAACGTGGCGTACACGATCACCGGCAGCGTCATCTTCAGAATGCTGCGCCTGCCGAGCGCACCGGGAGTCAGGTGGTGCACTTTGAAGTCGAACACGACCTCTTGGAAACCGCTGATCTTCCGCATCGCGGCGTTGCGTTTCTGCACGTAGTCGTCGGAGCCTTTGTCGCCGTCGTACTCGTACAACTCTCGGAGGCCGACTCCCGTCGCGTTTGGCGTGTAGTCGACGATGAAATGGGCGACGCCACTGGCTGCGTCGGCGAGATAGACCGCGAGCAACAACACGGGCAACGTCCACCACGACGCCTGGCCGCGCACGACGTAGGCAGCCACCAGATAGACGTACAAGGCGAGCGTCAAGCCAGCGATGCACAGCTGCAGGGTCCTTCGAGACAACATCTTCAACTCGCAGTCGCAAATTGCGAGCCCGCACCGGACGAAGCACGCGGAGTGCGACTCTCCTGGGCGGGGGAACCACCGTCTTCAAACTGGAGCATGAGGTAAGAACGTAAGAGAAAGCGGCAACTCGAACGGACGCCGAGCTGCCTCGTTAGGGTAGGCTCGCAGCGCCGTTCTTGCCAGGAGTGCAGTCGCACTGCGTCGCGCGGTCTGGAAGCCGAGCCAACCCCGAATCCCGCGCGTGGCACTCGTTCACCCCGCCATCGCGGCGGGTACGCTCGGACGCGGAGCGCGCCGCCACGACTGGCAGGCGTGACGACTCGGATCGCACCTGCGCGTGATCAGGCGGGGATCTGACCTCGGAGCACAGCGTTACCCTGGTTCCGTACCGTTCGGACCGGTACAAACGCGCCGAGATCGTGAATGTGGAACGCTGGAGTGTCAGACTCGAGGGTATCGAAGAGCCGCTGGCGGACCACTGTGGTCGCAAGATCCCCGGTTTCGCAAACGATCGAGCCGGATGACGGGACCGATGGTACGGATCAGACGACTCGGGCCATGCAAGAAACGCCAAACACCGAGCTCATCGCCCGCCTGCTCGAAAGCCGCCTCGTGATACGCACCCAGCCATTTCTTTGCCGCTTTTCACTAACTTGCGCGGCCGCCGCAGCGATCGCCGCGTGCGGGTCAGCGGAGGAGCCGCCCGCGCCCCCCGGATCGACAGCGTCACCGGGCGGGCCGGTTCTCGGTGAAATGCCGGTCACCACCCCCGGCGACGTGATCAACGAAGTCGACACGCCGAGAAGCGGCCCTGGGGGTCCAGTCGCGGTCAACCTGGGTTCGGAGACACTCTGCGACGGTCTGGACGAGAACAACAACGGCATCATCGACGACGTCGATGTCGGCAAGGACGGCCTGTGCGACTGCATTCGCTTGGGCTTTTTCGGCCAGGTGAGCTCGGACGCCGGAGATGATACGGCGGCGTTCCAGGCTTGGCTCGCCGAGCGCAGTGGGCAGGTCCCAGTGAAGAACCTGGGGGCGAGTGAAACACTCACTGCCGAGTGGCTGGCAGACTTGCAGGTCCTGATCATCGGCGGCATGCAGGAGCGCGTGATCGCACGGGGAACCGGAGCGACGTTCAGCGCCGACGAGATCGCCGCGTTCGACCAGTGGCTCCAAACCAGCGGTGGGGGTGTGTTTACTCTCGCGGGCTATACCGAGTCCGCCGGTGACGTGATGCCGACCAATGAACTGCTCGCCAATTTGGGCATGCAATACACGACAGCGTCCGTGCCGGCAGCGGGTGTCATCGGCGACGGCGCGCCGCCGATTTGGCTGTCGGGCATTGCCGCGCCAACGCACCCCAGCGTCGAAAACGTCACGGAGTTCGGCTTCTACTACGGCTACCCGGTGTCCGGAGACGGCACGGTGATCCTCCAAGGTCAAGGCTACGACCTGGCCATGGCCAAAGAAGTCGGCAACGGGCGCGCGTTCGTATTCGGCGACGAGTGGATCACCCAGGACATCACCTGGTCTGGCTCCGTGAAGGACGGCAACGATCCGTGTCAGCAACCCTGCAACGAACAGGCGAACATCTGCCCAATCGCGGCGTCTCAGTGCGCCGATTGCGCCAAGCAAGCCTGCAGCGATCCGAACGACACGGATCCCGACACGTGCTTCAAGGGCTGTCAACCCAGCTGCGAATCGGAAACGATGCGCTGCGAGATGTACACCGCCGACTGTGAAGCGTGCAGTGCCGACACCGACGCTCGTGCCCAAGCCACGCCGCGGTTCTGGCTGAACACCATCCGCTGGCTGACGCCGCAAAACGAGTGTCAGGTCGAAATCCCGGTCACGATCCGAGTCAGGTAGGCAAGTCGCCGGTGCTGTCCGAGTTGCCGCGCTTGCTCAGCGCAAACCCAGCGCGCTGAGCAACGCGGAACGCACGTCCGGGTATTCGAACGCGAAGCCTGCCTCGGTCAGCGTCTGAGGCATGACGCGCAAGCTCGACAACGCTTCGGCGGCGAGTTCACCAAAGCCGATGCGCAGCGCCGCACCCGGGACGGGCAACACCGCGGGGCGACCGAGTACGCTGCCGAGCACGCGGGTGAACTCTGCGTTGTCGACCGGTGCGGGACCCACGACGTTGACCGGACCGGACATCGCCGAGTTCTCGATGCAAAACCGCAGGGCACGTGAGACGTCTTTGGCGGCGATCCAGCTCATGTATTGGCGACCGCTCCCCACGCGCCCGCCGAGGCCCAGCTTGAAGAAGGGCAGCATCTTTGCCAGTGCACCGCCGCGCTCCGTCAACACCAGACCAAAGCGCGGACGCACCACGCGCATCTTGGCAGCCGCCGGAAGCGCCTCTGCCTCCCAGGCCTGGCACAACTTGGCCAGGTAGTCCTCACCTGGGGGGTCGGTCTCGACAATCTGCTTGTCACCGCAGTTGCCGTAGTACCCGATCGCCGACGCGCTGAGCCACACCGGCGGCGGCTGGGCCATGCCGAGCAAGGCCTGGCAGAGCGTGCGCGTGCCCACCACTCGGCTATCCCACATGCGTTGCTTTCGAGCCTCGGTCCAGCGCCCTTCGGTGAGGCTTTCGCCGGCGAGGTGAACGACCGCGGCGCAGCCTTCGAACTGGACAGCGTCGACCCTGCCGCCCAACGGATCCCAAAACACTTCTCGGTCGCTTCGCGGGTCGTGACGGACCAAGCGCAACACGCGGTAGTCCGCCGCTTCGAGGTGTTCGACCAGCGCGCTGCCAATCAGCCCCGACGCGCCGCTCACCACGACGCGGCGATCGGTCGAGCCATGGTCACCATCGGTCGACGCAGCGCTGCCCGCCCCGCCGACAGCGCTGTCGGAAGATTCATTCGCCACGGAGCACATTCTTGGGGTGCGGCCTCGCGATCGTCAACCGGAACGCAACCGCTCGCCCCAAACCCACGCGACCGCTACTTCGAGGTGGCCTTGCGCTTCGGCTTCTTGGAGCTCGACTTACGCTTCGATTTGCTCTCGGGCTTGCCCAGGTTCCACTTCTTTCCAACCCGAGCCCGGTTCGGCGCGCCTTCGAGGAAGTTGTGCCAAACCGAGAACTGGAAAGGACTGGTCAGTCCGTCTTGAACGTGAAACCCACTGATCGCAAACGCCACCAGCACCGCTGCCCAGACGGCTTTGGTGATGCGCACCCGGTCGAGCCAGATCCCGAAAAAGACGACCAGCAGTGCCATGACCGGCACGAGGTGACGCATGCCGACGCACCAACCGCCGTAATTCGAGCTGCGAAAGATGAAGAACGCCGTGATCGCCCCGACCCCCGCCAAGGCCCACAACGCCTCGGGGAGACGCGTCCGCAACTTGATGCAGCGCCCAATTTCCCACACGGAGAAACAGAAGATGGGCGTCATGCTGAACAGCCCGTGGTGACCCAACAGCGCGTTGAACGCGTAGATGTGCTTGGGCTCCTTGAGCGCGTCGATGCCCGACCGATGGTGGCGGAAGTAGTTGCCCGCGAAGTCCTTCAGCTCGTTGTTCATGTAGGTCGGAATCATCGACCCGGTGATGGCGTAGTTGAGCAGCTGGTGTGTGAGCACGCCCGGCAGCACCGCCGGACAGAAGAACAGCAGTGTCCGGCGCCAATCGTAGGTCGCCAGGTACACCGCTGCGGCGAACGCCGTCGCCCCCGTCGGCAAGTCGACGGCAAACGCGTAGCCGAAGCACAACCCGGAAAGGATCCAGTGGCGCAACGACGCGCCTCGGTCGTGGCGCACCCGACACGCGTAGTAGAAACCCACGATGACCAGCGCCGCGCTGGTGCTGTGGTTGTTGATCGCCGTCGCGTAGGCAACGCCGAGGTACGCAAAGCCACCGGCAGCCACCGTGCCGATGATCGCCAATTGGCGTTGCAGCAGGATCTTGCTCAGCCGGTAGAGGTAAATGAGAAACACCACGTGCGCGAGCCAACTCGTGCACAGGCTGACGAACCACACGACCGCCCCCTCGTGCTTGGCGATCTTGTAACCGGTGACCTTCTGAAAAGCCCAATACACCCCGGCGCCATAGGTGGGCAGCGTCGGCGGCTTCGACGAGATGTAGTGTTTGCCCACCTTCATCTTGTCGATGGTTCGGACGTAACGGCTCTTGTCGATGTGGTACGTGCCGTAGTCGACGAGCGACTCGATGGTGGCGTAGCGACTGCCGGTATTGGCGTTCTCGAGGGACGCGTCCTGCAAGTTCCACAGCACCATCACGGCGCTGGCGACGATGAACAGCGCCACCACGGCCGCACCCAGTTCGACTTCTCGCGCCGGCGGCCGCTTCGATGCGCGCTGCCTGACCGCCGCAGCATTGGCGGACGACGGGGGTTCGAGATCGACCGTCGCCGCGACGACTGGGGGCTCACTGGCATCATTCGACTCACTGGCAGCGGAGTCGGCTGCGGTATCCGACCCCGTCACCTCGGCGCCCGGCGGATTCACGTCGCCGCCCGTGCTGCTCGGTGCAGCGTCGGCTGATTCGTCTGAGCTCCGCCGCGAATCGCTCGACGCGATGCTCGATTGCTCGGCACCAGAGTCTGGGTCGTCGTGCTTGGCGTCGCGCTCGTCCGTCGAATCGGGCGGCGTCTTGTCGTCGGGGGCGCTCATGAGGTCATTCGCGAATCGGGGTGAGCTTCCTTGGTCTCGGTCGCCGCGGGGCCGGCACGATACTCGCTCCGCTGACAGTGGACCAGTCCCGGTCGTTTCGAGATGGGCGCGACCAGTTGAGCAGCCGGCAACGACCGGCTACCGGCGCGTCTCATCACTCCGTCAGCGACCGGACTTCCGACCGCGCACCCCGCTCTTCGCGGCAGCCGACGGCACCATTGCGCCGCGGCACCCGGGTGTGATGTCGTCGCACCATGTCCGAAGCCACCCAGACGTCACAGCGGGTTTCGCGCTGGCGCGAGGGGGCTGCAGCGACACTGTTCGCTTTTTGCACGTACTTCTGCATGTACGCCTTTCGGAAGCCGTTCGCAGCGGCGAGCTTCGAGGGGGACGGCTACGCGGGTGTCGAGCTCAAGACGGTATTCGTCGTCGCACAAGTGGTGGGCTACACCGCCTCGAAGTACCTCGGCGTGCGCATCGTCTCCGAAGTGCGGCGCCGCCAGCGCCTCGCGTTGTTGGTGGGGTTGATCCTGACGGCGGAATTGGCGCTCGTGCTGTTCGGCGCCCTGCCGAAGCCGCTGCGCGTCGTGGCGATCGCTCTGAACGGACTGCCCCTGGGCATGGTTTGGGGCCTGGTCGTCCGCTACCTCGAAGGACGCCGCACCAGCGAGCTACTGCTCGCCGGCCTCAGCTGTTCGTTCATCGTCGCCAGTGGCGTCGTCAAAGACGTGGGTCGTTGGGTGCTCGAACACGGTGTGAGCGAGTACTGGATGCCCGCGGCAGTCGGGGCGATGTTCCTGCCCGCGTTCGTGTTGTGCGCACGCATGCTCGACACGGTCTCGGACCCGGACGTCGCCGATCAGCTCGCTCGCAGCAAGCGCAGCCACATGACCAAGCAAGAGCGCCGCACGTTCGTGCGCGACTTCGCGCCGGGTCTCGTCGCGCTGCTCATCGCCTACTTCGTGCTCACGGCGTTTCGGGATTTCCGCGACAACTACGGTGCCGAGCTGATTGAACAACTGGGCTACGCGAGCGTCTCGGCGACGTTCAGTCGCACCGAGATCCCCGTCGCCGTCGGGGTGCTGTTGACCATGGCCGGGCTCGGCTGGTTTCAGGGCGCGCGATCCGGCCTGATCGCAGTGTTTTCCATCATGACGGTGGGCCTGGCCGCTGTTGGATTGGCCACGGCGGCACTCGACTTGGGCTGGCTCGGGGGGCAGGCCTGGATGGTTCTCATCGGGCTGGGTGCATACCTGGCCTACGTTCCGTTCAGCTCGTTCTTGTTCGACCGCATCATGGCCGCCACACGCCACGCCGGAACTGCCGTCTTTGCCGTAAACCTCGCGGATGCCATCGGCTACACGGGCTCGGTCGCGCTGCTCCTGTTCAAGGATTTCGGCTCGGCAGAAACGTCGCGGCTCGACTATTTTCGAGTCGTCAGTTACGCGCTAGCCCTCGGCGGCTGTGCCCTGCTGGTCGCAGCCGCCGCGTACTTCCTGAAGCGGCAATCCGCCGGCACACATCAAGCTTCGCGGTAGAAGCGCGGCACGCGGCGCGAGACGTCCGTCAGCACTTCCCAGGGGATCGTGCCTTCGATCTCGGCGACCTCGCGCGCCGTGATCGTGTCCTGCCCGAGCGGACCGCTCTGACTGCCGAGCACCGTCACTTCGTCGCCGACGCGCACGTCGGGGATCTCGGTGACGTCGATCGTCGTCAGGTCCATGCTCACCGTCCCCGCAATCGGCACCCGCTTGCCGCGAACCAACACGTGTCCTCGGTTGGAGTTCGAACGCGCCAATCCGTCGGCATAGCCCATCGGGATCGTGGCGATTCGCGAGGGGCGCTGCGCCGTCCAGGTGGCGCCATACCCAACGCTTTGCCCGGCGGACAGCTCGCGGACGGCAATCACCGTGCTGACCACGCGCATCACGGGCCGCAGCTCCGGCGCTGAGCCGACGTTGGGCTCGACCCCGAAAATGCCCACTCCAGGCCGGACCAAGTCGAGGTGCGAATCGGGAGCGTTGAGCAGCGCAGCGGTGTTGGCCGCGTGCCTCAGATCCGCCACGCAGCCTTGCGCGCGAAGCTTCGTCGTCAGCTCGTCGAACAGGCGCAGCTGCTCGGCAATCGACTCCAAGCTCGTGTCCGCACAGGCGAAATGGGTCATCAGCCCTTGCAATTTCAGCTCGGGTCGCAGTCGCAACACGTCGACCAGCGACTGGAGCTCGGCGGGGGTTGCACCCAGCCGACCCATGCCGGTGTCGAGCTTCAGGTGAACGTTCGCCGGCGGCAGGCCGCGGTAGTTCACCTCCGACGCGAGTTGTTCGAGCTGACCCGCATCGTAGATCACCGGGGTCAGCTCGTTGTCGAGCAATTCGCCGTAGGCGTTGCCGTAGTAGCCACCCATCACCAGAATCGGGAGAGTCACACCGGCTTCGCGTAGCTCGATGCCCTCTTCGAGCAGTGCGACGCAAATCCCAGCGGCGCCCGCGCGTTCCAGCGTTCGGGCACAGGCCTTGGCGCCGTGGCCGTAGCCATCTGCCTTGAGCACGCACCAAACCGGCGCGGAGCTGCGCCGACGCAGCTTCTGCAAGTTGTGACGGAGGTTGGCGAGGCTGATTTCCGCCCGCGTGGGCCTGACGACGTCCCCGGGACCCATGCGACGCGGCTTGAATACCCTAGGAATGGGAGTCGCGGAAGCCGAGCTCGAAGGGAACGTGGGCAAGCTCATGTCGACACCGGTAGCTCTGGACAAAACTCAGCGTCAACTAATTCGATGCGATTCCCGAAACGGGCCATGTCGGACACCGTCGCCGGACGCTGATGACGCCACGTAGCGCTTCAACGCCCTGCACGGCGTGAGTGTTCCCAGAATGGGTCCACAGCTCGGTGGTGCGTCCGCGCTGCCGCTGCTCAGATGCACAGCGTACGCTTGCTACGGCCAGGAGGCCAACGCCGGTCGACTTGAGTGGGGCGGCGGAGTGTCCTACACGCCAGGGCACATGCGTTCCGAATTCCCGCCTCCGCTGGACATCGAACCCGAGCTGTTGGCTCGCGTGCGCGCGGCACTCGACGACATTCGCGACGGCAAGATGGTGATCTTGGTCGACGACGAAGATCGCGAAAATGAAGGCGACTTGGTGTTTGCCGCCGAAAAGGTAACTCCGGAGCACATCAACTTCATGGCCAAGTGGGGTCGCGGCCTGATTTGCCTCACACTCACCGAAACCCAGGTCCAACGGCTCGAACTGCCGATGATGACCTGGCGCACCGCACCGCCCCTGGGCACGGCGTTCACCCTGAGCATCGAGGCACGCCAAGGCGTCACCACGGGGATCAGCGCCGCAGATCGCGCGCGCACCATCCAGGCGGCGATCGCCTCCGACGCGCGGCCCGAAGACTTGGTAACGCCAGGCCACGTCTTTCCGCTCAAGGCTCGCAAGGGCGGCGTACTCGTGCGCACGGGCCAGACCGAAGGCTCCGTCGACTTGGCCCGACTCGCAGGCCTCACCCCCGCCGGTGTGATCTGCGAAATCATGAACGATGACGGGACTATGGCGCGCATGCCGGACCTCGAGGTGTTCGCCAAGACGCACGATCTGAAGATCCTGACCATCGAGGACATGGTTCGCTACCGGCTGCAAACGGAGCGGCTCGTCAAGCACAAGCAGGACGCCAATCTGCGGCTCGACGCGACAGGATCGACCTGGCGCGCCACGGCTTACGAGCTGTCCGTCGAAGGGCGTGAGTACCTGGCGTTGGTCAAAGGCGAGCCCGACCCGGATGGCGCGCTATGCCGTGTGCATCGCGGCTCGCTGATCGGTGACTTGTTCAGCTCCACCGCCTCCGAGGGGGGCCGCAACTTGCGCGAGGCCTTGAAACTGATCGAAGCCCACGGCTCCGGGGTCGTGCTGTACATCCCCCCGACCGAGCCGATGGACAGTGAACTGGCACGGCTTGCCTCCCAGGACGACCCCCCGCGCAGCGAAACCGACGGGAACAGCCGAGGCTCACTTCGCCAATTTGGGTTGGGTGCACAGGTGCTGCGCGAGCTCGGCCTGAGGAAGATCCGACTGATCAGTAACAACCCACGAAAAATCGTCGGCCTGCGCGGTTTTGGGTTGGAGGTGATCGAAACGGTGCCCATCGCGGGTTAGCCCGAGGCCAACCTCATCTCGAAGCTGGTGATCGGCAAGGCATTTGGACTAAATGAGCGAGCCTCGAAAGTGACGACAATGCAGACCATCGAAGGAAACCTCCTGGCGCCACCCAACGTGACGTTCGCGCTCGTTGCAGCGCGCTTCAACGACTTCGTGGTGGCCCAGCTCATCGAAGGCGCCCGCGACGCTCTGCAGCGCCACGGCGTTGCCGCTGACGCCATTACGCTCGTCCGTGTGCCCGGCGCGTGGGAAATGGGCCCGGTCTGCAAACGCCTCGCCGCGACGAAGAAGTTCGATGGCATCGTGGCGTTGGGTGCCGTCATTCGCGGTGGAACCCCACACTTCGACTACGTCGCGGGTACCGCCGCCAAAACCCTGGAGCAGACCGCAATGGAGACGTCGATCCCAATCGGCTTCGGGGTGCTCACCACCGACAGTATCGAGCAAGCCATCGAGCGAGCGGGTACGAAGGCTGGGAACAAGGGCGCTGACGCAGCGTTGGCGGCGCTCGAAATGGTCAACCTAGGACGAGCGCTGGACGCAGCGTCGCTGTGAGGTAATTCGTCGTGGGTGCCCGCACCAGTGGCCGCGAGGCCGCGCTCCAAATGCTGTTCGCTCTCGACGCGGCGGGACAACCCACTGGCCGTGTCATCGAGGATTTTTGGCGTGAGTTTCCCGGCGACGCCGAGGGTCGCCCCTATGCCGATGACCTCACGAAGGACATCGCCGCGTGTCGAGACGAGCTCGACGCGCACATCACCAAGGCCAGCGCCAACTGGAAGATCGCGCGCATGACGCGCGTCGACCGCAACATCCTGCGCCTGGGGGTGTTCGAGCTGCTCCGTCGCTCCGATGTGCCGCGTGCAGTGATCATCGATGAGGCAGTCGAGCTCGCCAAGCGTTACGGCGCTGACAACAGTGCTTCGTTCGTCAACGGCGTGCTCGACAAGCTCGCGGACATGTGCCGCAACGACGATGAAGCCTGATGGAACTGCGATTCACCACCCCCGAGCTCAAAGCGCTCGACCAACTCGGCACCGAGATTTTGGTGTGTGGTCTAGCCAAAGACGAACTGCCGCCCCAGGGCGTCGCGGGCCTCGTCGACTGGCGGCTGGCGGGGAGGCTGTCGCGCCTGTTGGCAAAAGGGTTCGCCGCTGGCGACGTCGGTGAGGTGCTCCTGGTTCCGGGCAAACCCAAGCTGCCCTTCGACAAGGTCGTCTTCTTCGGGGTGGGAGTCCGCAACGAGTTCGACGAGAGTGTCTACAAGACCGTCGTCGATCGCGTGTTGTCGACGCTGCAGAAGCTCCGTGCACGCACGGCGGTGGTCGAGCTGCCGGGGCGACACTTTGGCGCCATTCGACCCGAGCGCGCCGCAGACGTGCTGCTGGAACGGGTCGGAACCTCGCGCGACCACGATGTCTGGACGCTGATCGAGCCGCCAGAGGCGCAGCGCGCGATCACCAGCCACATGATCCAAGAACGCCGGCGAGTCCGACGCTCTTGAACCCTTCGCGTCGCGCACAGTTCACGGGCAGGGATTGATGTTGAGCGTGTAATCGCCAACGTCGGTGTCCGAGTAGCCGCTGATGACGAACTGATACTTCTCGTCGGCAAACGCTACGAACTCGAAAGCTGACGTGTTTGCCGTTCCGCCATCGTCGTCGCACGCCAACTCTTGAAAGCTCGGGCAGGCCTCATACACGTGCAAGACAGTGTTGAACGTGCTCCCGACCGTGTCCACGATGTAGCATCCCGAGCTCGTCGCCAGCCACTCGACCACGACATCTGGCGACGGCGTCCCACCACAGCTCGCCGTGACGTTCGCGCTGGCGCCGACCGTCGAGCCCACCACGACGCCATCACCGTACGAGTAACCGATGTTCCAGTCCGACACCGGACAGGAGCAGGCCATCAGTTGGGCACACTCGTCATCGGCACAATCGGTGTCTCCATCCCCATCGTCGTCGACGGCGTTGTCACAGATCTCTGCGATGCAATCGGAATTGCTCGCGCAGTCGGTATCGGCACAATCGACGATGCCGTCCAGGTCGTCGTCGACTTGATTGCTGCAATCCTCGACGCACGGTGTGATGCCGAGAGCGTAAGTTCCCTCACTGTCGGTTCCCTGACCGTCCACCGCAACCAGGTACGGCTGCCCACTCACCACGGACAGCCGTAGGTTGGCAGCGCCACTCACGGCATTGCAGCCGAGCTCGACGAAGCTGGGGCACTCTTCGTGAACGTGCAGCACCGTTTCGTAGTTGCTGCCAGCGAGATCGAACAGGAAGCATCCCGTGCTCGGTGCTACCCACGATAGGAGCAAGTCTTCGCCAGAAACGGGAGTGCCGCAACTGGCGCTGGCATCGTCGCCCAACCCCTCGGTGCTACCCGTGACGATCAAGTCGCCGGTGATGCTGCCCAAGTCCGCATCCGCCATGGGACACGCGATGCAAGCAGGGTCGGAACCACAGTCGGTGTCGCTGCAGTCGACCCGCCCGTCGAAGTCGTTGTCGATTCCGTCGTGACAGAGCTCGCGACACACCGCCGCTCCGCGACAGTCGGCGTCGGCACAGTCGACAGCGCCGTTGCCATCGTCGTCGATGCCGTTGTCGCAGGTCTCGACGGCGCACGGAGTAGCACTTGCGCAATCGGCGTCGCTACAGTCGATGTCACCGTCGTTGTCGTCGTCCACGCCGTTGGTGCAATCCTCCACGCACTCGTTTATGTTCAGCACGTAGTCTCCGACGTCGTCGACGTCGCGCCCATCGACGACGATCAGCAGATCATCGTTGACGTCCATCGGCCTGGAGATGGCTGACTGAAGGCTGGTGCCATAGTCGTCGCTGCAAGCCTGTTCGAAGAAATCTGGACACTCGGTGTGGATGTGCAGAACCGTGTCGTATGCGCTGCCGAAGGTGTCGAAGGTGAAGCAACCCGTAAACGGCGCGCTCCACGAAAACAGGATGTCCGCGGCGTTGCTGCCAAACCCACAGCTCGACACGCGATTGAACGTCGCGCCACGCGTCGATCCGGCGGCGATGGCATTGCCGAGCGACTGTCCGAGGTTGTTGTCGATCTGACAGATTCCACAAGAGTCGGCGCAACCACTGTCTGCGCAATCGACGAGCATGTCGTCATCGTTGTCGATGCCGTCCGTGCAGTCTTCAGCGCACTCCGGCAGATCGATGCAATCGGGATCCTGACAACTCGCGCACATGGGCGCCTCGCAGCCCGGCGTGCCGAAGC